>NZ_JBQJIM010000011.1:0-308563 GCF_052078295.1 Crossiella sp. CA198 | reverse complement strand
CGAGCGATCTCCAAACACCGCGCGAAAGGCGACATCGACCGCACCAACCATCGAGCAGAGATCACCGTGATCGTGCTGACAGCAGCAGGCTTGACAACAGACCCCAAACCCTAACTACGCGGCATTGGCGTTAGCGCCGCATCCGGCGACGTTCGCCCGCTCCGGCTAGGGTCGGCCGATGCGCAGCCAGGAGTTCAGGGGGTGGTGTCATGGCGCTTGACGAGGTTGAGCTGGCCACACTGAACGTGCCCGATGAGCCGCGGATGCGGGCCCGGCTTGCTGAACTCACCCATCCGGGTGGCGTGGAGCTGCAGCCCGCGGACACCTACGAGGCCCGCGACCCGAGCGGGTTCGTCATCGTCACGGTCAACAAGTCCGCGAAGGTCACGAAGGTCCGGATCCGGCCCAGGTGGACCGACCACATCCGCCCGGAGGCCTTCCCCGCCGCGCTCTACAACACCTATGTGACCGCGCTCCAGCGGGCGCTCGCCGTGGAGCTGGCTCACCGGCCGCGGACCCCGCCGCACACCCCGGCCCCGGATGCCGGCCTCCTGGACACGGCGGAGCTGTCCGTGGATGAGTTCCTGTCCAGGACCCGGGCCCGGCGCGAGGCCATCAACGCGCGGTACGACGAGATCCGCCGCGGGCAGCAGGCCCCGCCCGCGGAGTTCCACGAGGTCCGCAGCCCGCTGGGCTACCTCACGCTGCGCATGCGCGGCGGCGGCCCGATGGCGCTCAACGGCGACCCGCACGCCCTGGACAACCCGTCCGAGGAGGTGCTGGGCGAGGACGCGCTGCAACTGTTCGTGCGGGCAGGCCTCGGCGTGGCGGGACAGGCCCGGCCGACCCCGGAGCGGGCGACGCGCGGCAGCGCCAACCAGGCCGATGACGAGTACTTCTCGGAGTTCAACGTGTTGAAGGACGAGGACTGAGGATGACCGACAACTACAAGGTGGTCACCGAATCGCTGCGCAGCGAGGCCAAGCTCTGGCAGCAGAAGGCGGACCAGACCCAGCCGATCGTGCAAGCCGTCAAGGAGACCTACCTGGGCTGGACCTCGTTCTTCGTTGGCGACCTCGCCATCTTCCCCGGGATCGCCAACGCCCAGATCCAGGCCAAGCAGTACGCGGAGTTCCGCGACTTCATGGAGAAGGTGCTCCAGGGCGCGGTCACCGAGTTCAACCAGATCGATGTCGCGCTGCGGCGGATCGCCGAGGAGTACGACCGCACCGAGAGCGTCAACGAGATCGACATCGGCAAGTTCTACAAGGCCTAGGGTCTGGTGATCAGCATGTCCGTTTCCGCCGACATGGTCAACGAGTTCAACAATCACTTCCACGGCCTTGAGACCAAGGTGAACGACTGCGGCAAGAAGTACAACGAGGCGGTCGACAACATCAACGACTGGCGGTTCCTGCTCGGTCCGGCGATGCTGCTCATCAAGCCCGCGATGGACGAGATCCGGGAACACCTGGCCAAGGTGCGCCAGCTGGTCCAGACCGCACTCGCGCACCACACACCCGTGGTGTCGCTGATCGTCCAGTCCTTCAACTGGGTGGAGAAGGTCCAGGGCCCGGTGAACGGGCTCTCCCAGCGCAAGACCGACCTGACGATCCAGTGGAAGGGCGACGCGGCGGAGAAGTACCAGATCAAGCGGGACGAGCAGAACGAGGCGATCAAGGCCTACTCGACCAAGTCCGACAGCGTCAGCAAGTGGCTGATGGACATCGCCATGTACAACATCCAGTACATGACCAAGCTCGCCGAGATCGCCACCAACTTCCTGGGTGAGCTGGTCGCGGTCGCGATCGAGGCGGCCACGGTGGTCGAGATCCCGTTCGCCGTGGACAAGCTCGCGGGCGCGATCGGCCAGCTCGTCACCGGCGTGCTGAACAACATGGTGGGCATCGTCGAGCGGTTCGTCGCGGCGATGGCCAAGGTCAGGGACATCATGAGCCTGATGACCGACACCGCGCTGCCCGACAAGGCCTGGCCGCAGGCCATCGAGGGCTGACCCGCACCCACCGAGAAGGAGCCATGGGCCACAACTCCCACCGCGACTGGACCCGGCCGGTCCTCGGCCTGGTGGCCGCGGCGACGACGCTCCTCAGCGGCTGCGTCGGCCCCGGCGGTTCGCCGACCCCGACCCCGACGCTCAGCTCGGCCACCACGTCGGCCACACCGGTCCCGGCGGCGCTCAAGTACACCTTCGCGCGGCTGCCCGGCTGCGTGGCGCTCCAGGAGGCGGTGCGCGGGCTGCCGCGCGGTGAGCGCAAGGAGGACTCGACCGGGGGCAACTCGCCCGATCGCAGCTGCACCTTCCGGGGCGCGAACGGCGATCAGTCCTGGGCAGACCTCAGCATCCGGGTCTGGGAGTCCTCGGAGAACGCCACCGGGCCCCAGCCTGGCAGCAAGCGCGCCAAGGACGATTTCGCCCGGAACGCCACGCCGCGTGATGAGCAGGCGAGCGGACCCGGGGCGGAGGCCCGCTGGCTGGATCCCGACAGCAGCAAGATCGGCTGCCGGCTGGAGGTCCTGGACGAGAACGCGGTGCTGACCGTGTTCTACGTCTCCGGCCGGAATGATCCGCCGCGTGGCGAGCAGTGCCGGGGGCGGGCGACTGACCTGGCCAGGCAGTTTTACGCCGCCGTGCAGCCGCGTTAGGGCAACCTAATTCACTGTCACCAATGCGACACCGGCAGATACATGACAAAGAATCCGAGGAACAACCCCAGGATCGCCCACCGGCGCGGCGCGTTGCTGCGATTGAGAAACGAGACCGCGGCGGTCACGAATAGCAGGGCGCCCATCGACAGTCCCACCAGGGCGGTGGTCAGGTAGGGCGCGGGCCACGGGTCGGCCAGGTAGTTGGCGGCCAGCGCGAACCGGGCCGTCTTGTACAGCGGGAAGGCCAGGCTGCCCCCGGCCGCGGCCCAGGCCAGCAGCAACATCAGCCCGTCCGGCACGGTGAAGCGCCAGGACCGGACGGTGGCCAGGATCAGGATGCCGGAGACCGCGCGCAGCACCGAATCGGCCAGCACCGCGGCCAGCATCGGGTCGGCGATGTAGTCGCCGCTGAGCACGTGGCCGGCGATGTCCAGGAACACCCACACCACGTAGGTGACCACCCAGATCGCGGCCGCGTACGCCGGCCAGACGGGAATCCAGCGTGCCTCCGCCGGCCGCGGCGGCCGGACGAGGGTGCTGACCCCAGAGTTACCTCCCCGCATATGACAACGGTGGAGCCAAACTCGCCGGAACGGAAGCACCCCGGGCTGGAGAAAATTGAAATCACGGAAAGTAGGTGCGCACCCTACCAACGTGCGGCCCGCTTTCGCGGTGCACATGTCAAGTCGAACTGAAATCTCGAACAAGAACCGCCTTCGGTCGGGTCAACTCCCGCAAATCGGCCCCTACCAGGGAGTTTGCCCGTTTCGTACGGTCCGTGAGATCCCGGCTCCCCTGAGCCACCGGATAAGCGTTCCAGTACCGGCGGGAGACCTCTTTTGCCCAGAAGAACTCGAACCACCTGGTTCACCCGGGTGGCGGTGTTGGCGGCTTTCGCCGCCACGATTGTGACGGTGACCACGTTGTACGCACAGTCACCATCCGCGGATGAGACCGGCGCGGCCCAGCCCATCCCGCACGCGCCCGTCGCACCGGGCGCCGGAGCAGGCGACCCGCTGCCGCCCGCTCCGGAGGCCCCGGTCGCGGCCTCGGTGCAGACCGCGCCTGCCGGCAAGGTGCTCGCCCACGGCAAGGGCCTCCTGGTCGACGAGGTCGCGGTCGCCGAGCGGGCCAAGCCGGTGCGCAGGCTGACCGTGTCCGGTTCCTTCCAGGTCGGCGCGCTGGACTACGTGGTGCTGCTGGACGGCAAGCCGCTCGGCCGCGGTCTGCTCGCGGAGCACCTGGACGCGGCCAAGGTCGCGCTGCCCGCCGACATCGAACTGAAACAGGGCGCCACGGTGTCCTACCAGTACGGCCACGAAGCGCCGGTCACCGTCGGCGCACTCACCCTGGGAGGCCCGCGATGAGGCGTCTGCTCGCCGCGGCCCTGCTCGCCCCGCTGGCCGCCACCCTGCTCGTCACCGGCACCGCCCAGGCCGCGCCAGCCGATGTGCCGGATCCCTTGGTGAACGGCTCGCACGAGGTGAGCGAGGCGCCCTACAACCTGGGCGACACCGCCTACACCCCGCCCGGGTTCGCCAAGCCGGTGGAACTGGCCGGGCAGGTCTACTACCCCAAAGACGCGGCCAAGGGCCCGTATCCGCTGGTGGTGTTCCTGCACGGGCGGCATTCCACCTGCATGTCCGCGCCTGCCGGCGGCAATCCCTCGCTGGCCTGGCCGTGCACGGACGGCAGGCTGCCGATCCCCAGCCACCTCGGCTACGCCTACGCCGCCCGCTCCCTGGCCAGCCACGGCTACGCGGTGATCTCCATCAGCGCCAACGGAATCAACGCGGCGGACAACTCCGACGCGCAGTACGGCATGGTCGCTCGCGGGCACCTGACCCTCAAGCACCTGGACCTGTGGCGGGACTGGCGGGACCAGGCCGGTGCGCCGATCCCCCAGGAATCGGTGCGCTCCTTCGACTTCGGCAAGGTCGGGCTGATGGGGCACTCGCGCGGCGGTGAGGGCATCGTGCGCGCGGTGGAGCTGAACTCGCAGCGGCCTGCGCCGTACGCGATCAAGGCGATCCTGCCGCTGGCCCCGACCGACTTCCACCGGCGGATCCCGCTGAACCTGCCGGTGGGCACGCTGATCCCGACCTGTGACGGCGACCTGTCCGACCTGCAGGGCGTGCACTACTACGACGACGCCCGCTACACCGACGCCAACGACATCGGCGTGCATTCGATCTTCACCGTGATCGGCGCCAACCACAACTACTTCAACACCAACTGGACACCCAGCAGCGGGCTGGCCGGGGCCTGGGACGATTGGCGTTCCTCCAACACCAGTTCGCAGTGCCACCCCTCGCAGTCCACCCGGCTGTCCGAGGAGAAGCAGCGCGACGCGGGCAACGGCTATCTGGGCAGCTTCTTCCGGCACTACCTCGGTGGCGAGTCGGCGTTCGCGCCGCTGTGGCGCGGCGAGGTCGCCACCCCGGCCTCGATCGGTGCCACCGTGCTGGTCAGCTACCACTCGCCGAGTGTGAACAACCGGCGGCTGGACGTGAACCGGTTCGCCGCCGCGGATTCGCACCAGGTGAACCAGCTGGGCGGCCAGGTGGTGCTGGGCGGCACGCTGACCACAAAACTGTGCGGCGGCACACCGTCCACAACGGACGCCTCCTGCCTCAACACCAAGCAGGCCAACCGGCAACGCGAACCACATCGCGGCTACGGCACCCTGGGTGTGTCCGCGCAACGACTCGCGTGGGGTCACATCTCGGACACCCTGAGCAACACGATTCCGGTGGCGCACCAGGACATCCGCAAGTTCGCCGCGGTGCGGTTCCGGGCCGCGGTGGACTTCACCGACCCGGCCAACCCGGCGGGGGTGGCCCAGGACCTCCAGGTCGTGGTCACCGACCGGGCGGGCGGCAAGGCCTCGGTGCCGGTGGCGCAGTTCGGCAAGCACCTGGACTACCCGCACGTGCCGCCGGGCGCCGCGGATGTCATCCCGCACTTCCTGTTCCACCAGGTGCGGGTGCCGTTGAGCGCGTTCACCGGCGTTGATCTGTCCCGTGTGGACAGTGTGTACCTGGCGTTCAACAAGACACCCAAGGGCGCGATCGCGGTGGCGGACCTGACCTTCTCCGACTGAGTCCCGCGTTCTGCTGACGGCCCCCGGTTCCTGTGCCGGGGGCCGTCAGTCTGTCGCCGCCCGGCCGAGTCGGCGGGCGGCTTCGGTGAGTTCGGCGAGGTCGGCCGCTGCCGCGAAACTCAGCCGCAGGTGCGGGGCCGGTGGCTCGGCGGCGAAGTGACCGCGGCCGCAGACCACGGTGACGCCCTGGGCTCTGGCGGTGTTGACGATGGCGGTCTCCTCGGTGTCCAGACGCAGCCACAGGTGCAGGCCGCCGACCGGGACCCGCACTGTCCACTGTGGAGCTTCGTGGGCCAGGGCGGTGGCCAGGGTGGCGCAGCGGTCCTTGAGCGCGGCGGACAAGGCACGGCGGTGCCGGTCCCAGGCCGGGTTGCTGAGCAGGTCCAGGGCAGCTTCCTGGAGTGGGCGGGCCAGGAAGAAATCGTCCACCAGGCGGGTGGCGCGCAGCCTGGCCAGGGCCGGGCCGCGGGCGATCAGCGCGCCGACCCGCAGACTCGGCGCGGCGGGTTTGGTCAGCGAGGTCAGGTAGACCACGGTGCCGTCCAGGTCCTCGGCGACCAGCGGCGGCGGAGGTGGCGGGCCGTGGCCGAGGTGGCGGGCGAAATCGTCCTCGATGACGAAGGCCCTGGCCGCGCGGGCCAGTTCCAGGACCTGGCGGCGACGTTCGGCGGAGAGGATCGCGCCGGTGGGGTTGTGGCAGCCGGGCTGGAGGTAGATCAGCCGGGCGCCGGTGCCACGCAAGGCCTCGGCGAGCAGATCGGGGCGGATGCCGTCGGCGTCCAGGGGAACCGGGACCGGAGTGAGTCCGGCGGCGCGGGCCGCGGCGAGCGCGCCCTGGTAGGTCGGGGATTCCACCAGCACCGGACTGCCCGGCGTCGCCAGCGCGCGGCAGGCCATCGCCAGGGCGCCCTGACCGCCGCCGGTGATCAGCACGTCGTCCGGGCCGAGATCGCCACCGGCCATCCGGGCGAACAGGGTGCGCAGCGGGGCCAGGCCGTTGGACGGCGCGCGGTCCCAGGCGTCGGGGCGGCGGGCGGCGCGGGTCAGCGCGGCGGCCAGGGCGCGGGTGGGTTGCAGGGACTGGTGCAGATAGCCGCCAGCCATGGTGATCGTGCCGTCCGGCGGTGCGCTGAGCAGGTCGGTGGCGGTGAGCGGATCGGCCGGGCGACTGGGCAGCACCACGGTCTGCCAGGAAGTGTCGCCGCGCACCGGCGCGACGCGACGGGGTGCGACAAAGGTGCCGGTGCCGGGCCGGGTGACCACCGCGCCCTCGGCGGCCAGTAGCGCTACCGCCCGGCTCACGCTCACCGGGCTGACCCCGAGCCGCTGCACCAGGTCCCGGCTGCTGGGCAGGCGATCCCCTGGTGCGAGCCCGGCGATCTCGGTACGCAACCGGGCGGCCAGCCAGTCGACAGTGCTACTCTCGGACATGAGAGACAACGATAGCGCTATCGCCCTGGATCTGGCAGCGCTACGCGCGGACACCCCGGGCTGCGAGTCTGTCGTCCACTTCAACAACGCGGGCTGCGGACTGCTGGCCCGGCCGGTCCTGGCAGCCATGCAGGAACACCTGGACCTGGAAGCGCGGATCGGCGGTTACGAGGCGTCGGCGGACCAGGCCGAGCAGGTGCGGGACTTCTACGCCGCGCTCGCCGAGCTGATCAACTGCAAACCGGAGAACATCGCGTTCGCCGGTAGCGCTACCCACGCCTACACCAAGGCGCTGTCCGCGATCCCGTTCGAGCGCGGTGAGGTCATCCTGACCACCCGCAACGACTTCATCTCCAACCAGATCGCATTCCTGGCCCTGCGCAAGCGATTCGGCGTCGAGGTGGTGCACGCCCCGGATCACGCCGACGGCACCGGCGTGGACGTCGAGGCGATGGTGGCGCTGATGCGCACCCGGCGGCCGCGCCTGGTCGCGGTGACGCACGTGCCGACCAACTCCGGCCTGGTGCAGCCGATCGCCGAGATCGGGCGGCACTGCCGGGAGCTGGGGTTACTGTACCTGGTGGACGCCTGCCAGACGGTCGGCCAGTTCGAGATCGACGTCGAGGAGATCGGCTGCGATCTGCTGTCCTCGACCTGCCGGAAGTACCTGCGCGGGCCACGTGGCTCCGGGTTCCTCTACGTCTCCGACCGGGTGCTGCGCGAGGGCTACGAGCCGCTGTTCATCGACATGTACGGCGCCCGCTGGGTGGAGCCGGGCCGGTACCAGCCGGTGGCCTCGGCGGCGCGGTTCGAGGAGTGGGAGTTCCCGTACTCGACGCTGCTGGGCTGCGCGGCGGCGGCCCGGTACGCGCTGAGGGTCGGCATGGCCGAGGTGGCGCGCTACTCCCCCGCGCTCGGCGCGGACCTGCGGGCCCGGCTGGCCGAGGTGCCGGGAGTGCGGGTGCTGGATCGCGGGCCGCGGTTGTCCGCGATGGTCACCTTCGCGATCGCCGGCTGGGACTCGGCCGCGTTCAAGACGGCCCTGGACCAGCGCGGGATCAACTCGGCGCTGAGCTTCCGCGAGCTGGCCCAGTTCGACTTCGCCGACAAGCAGGTCGACTGGGCGCTGCGGTTGTCGCCGCACTACTACAACACCCAGGACGAGGTGGCCCGAGTGGCCGCCGCCGTGGCCGAACTGGCCGCGTGAGCCGGTGGTGACCCGGGCGCGCACTTGGGGGTCGCGCCCGGGTCACCCTGTGCTCAGGGCAGCAGCAGGCCGTTGCGGCCCGCGCGGGCGTCCTCGAAGCGCTTGCCGACCTCGGCCCAGTTCACGATGTTCCACAGGGCGTTGATGTAGTCGGCCTTCACGTTGCGGTACTGCAGGTAGTAGGCGTGCTCCCACACGTCGAAGACCACCAGGGGGGTGGTGGCGATCGAGAGGTTGGAGTGGTGGTCCTTGAGCTGCTGGGTGATCAGCCGCTGGCCGATCGGGTCCCAGGCGAGCACGCCCCAGCCGGAGCCCTGGATGGTGGTGGAGACGGCGTTGAGCTGGGCGCGCAGCTTGTCGAAGGAGCCGAACTCCTCGTCGATCGCGGCGGCGAGTTCGCCGGTGGGCTTGTCCCCGCCGTTGGGCGAGAGGATCTTCCACCACACCACGTGCATGGCGTGTCCGGCCAGGTTGAAGGCCAGGGTGTGCTCCAGGCCGACGATCGAGCCGAAGTCGCCCTTGTCCCGGGCCTCGGCGATCTTGTCCAGGGTGTCGTTGGTGCCCTTGACGTAGGCCGCGTGGTGCTTGCTGTGGTGCAGCTCGTTGATCTCGCCGCTGATCGCCGGCGCGAGCGCGGAGTAGTCGTAGTCCAGCTCCGGCAGCACGTACTGAGCCATGGGTGCGTCTCTTCCCTTGAAGCCGTCAGGTTGTGATCACCACAGAACTACCTCCAGATAGCTGGAGGTCAACCTGATGTGACGGCGGTCATGCGCGGTTTCAAGAGATCGATATGCTTGCCTGGTGGGCACCGATGAGCGGGGACGTTTCGCGGGCAAGGTCGCGCTGATCACCGGCGGCACCAGTGGAATCGGGCTGGCCACGGCCGAGTTGCTGGTGCGCGAGGGTGCCAGGGTGGTGGTCACCGGCCGCAGCGAGGAGCGGCTGGCCGCGGCCCGGCGGCACCTGGGCGGTGTGGACCGGGTGCTGGCGATCCGCGCCGACTCGGCTGTGCTGCCGGATCTGGACGCGCTGATGGCGCAGGTCCGCACCCAGTTCCGCGGGGTGGACGTGCTTTTCGCCAACGCGGGCACCGGGGTGTTCAAGCGGACCGAGGAGTTCACCGAGGAGGACTTCGACTGCGTGGTCGATGTCAACTTCAAGGGCGTGTTCTTCACCATCCAGAAGGCGTTGCCGCTGTTCCGCAACGGCGGCTCGATCGTGCTCAACTGCGCGGCGTCCGTGCACCGCGGCAAGCCGGAGACCAGCCTGTACAGCGCCACCAAGGCCGCGGTGCACAACCTGGCCCGGACGCTGGCCGCTGATCTGGCCGAGCGGCAGATCCGGGTCAACTCGGTCAGCCCCGGCTACATCAACACCGACATGCTCAACGAGGTCAGCCTCGGCCCGGCGATCTCCGCGGTGCTGCGCAGCGAGACGGTGGCCCGCCGCTTCGGCCGCGCCGAGGAGGTCGCCGAGGCAGTGGCCTTCCTGGCCTCACCGGCCGCGAGCTACGTCAACGGCCAGGACCTCCTCGTCGACGGCGGCCTGGTCCGCTCGATCGGCAACTGACCCCCCAGCCCACCCACTTGGCCCAACTGGTACGCCCACTTGGGCCAACTTGGCGTACCAGTTGGCCCAACTCGTTGGGGTGGGTCAGGTTCGGGGGCGGCGGGTCGCCTTCTCGGGGGCGTCGAGCGGGAACGGGGTGGCCCCGGCGGTGAAGCGCCTGCGGGTGTTGTGGATGGTGTGGTCCGGCGCGACGAAGGCCAGCGGCGCCAGGTGGTGTTCCGGGCCGTGCGGGCGCTGGGCCACCGGCTGGCGGCCTTCCTCCGGCCACTCGACATCGCCGGTGATCGCCCGAGCCGGGATCAGCCAGTAGTCCCCGGATTCGTACCGGCCGCCCTCGGTGAACTCGATCTCGACGCCGTCCTCCAGGGCGATCCAGGTCTTCTCCACCAGGGTGATCGCGTTGTCGGTGGCGCGGTGGGGTTTGGGCGGGGCGGGGGTGAGGGGGTCGGTGGCCGGGGGTTCGGCGGGGCGCTGGTCCCAGCGGCGCAGGTAGGGGTGCCGGGCCTGGTTGAGGCCGGTGGTGGTGAGCTGGCCGGAGAGGGTCAGGCCCTGGCGGTCCGGGTCGACCGCGATGATCCGCAGCAGTGGGGCCGGGGTGTTGCGGGCGGCGTAGGCGTCGTCGATGACCTCCACCCAGTCGCCGATGTCCAGGGCCAGTTTGTGGTCGCGGCCCGGCCGGGTCAGCTGGACCCGGTTGCCCGCGGCGCGGGCGATCGGGAAGGTGACCGAGCCGTTCTCCCTGGACCACTTGAAGGTGGCGGGCAGGTCGGGTCCGGCGAGGCCACCGCGGTGGATCTCGACCCGGTAGAGCTGGTTCTCCAGACCCCGGTACCGCGATTCCGGGTCGGCGGTGCACGGGTTCTCGTGCGCGTCGGCAGGCCGCTGGGCCCTGGCGCGTAAACCGACCGGGCGGTCGGCGCGGGCGCTCTGCCAGGCCGTCCACTTATCCTCGAGCTTCTTGGCGATCTCCTGGGGGGTGCCGGTGACGTCGGTGAGTGGGATGACGGTGCTGCCCGCCCGGAGTTCGCGGACGGCGTGCACCTGCCAGCTCAGCCTGCTGCGCACGCTGGTGTCCGGCGCGAGATCGCCCAGGGCCACCTCGCGCAGAGCCGGGTCCTGGATGGCGGTGACCAGGCGTTCCCGCGCGTCCAGGTAGACCAGGTAGGGCGGGTCCGGCAGTGTGGTGCGGTCGGCGACCTGGTCGAGGTAGGCGTCCGGCTGGGTCCAGAAGGTGCTGCCGGGGCTGGTGGCGGGCAGGCCGTTGACGTAGTAGCGGCCGGGGCCGATGGTCAGGTCGTCGTGCCGGGGCTGCCTGGCAGGATCCAGGGGGAAGCTGATGGCGAAGCCGCAGTTGTCCTCCGGGCCGCCGTGCGGACCGAGCAGGTCAGTCAGGAGTTCGCGTAGCTGCCGCTG
Source organism: Crossiella sp. CA198 (assembly GCF_052078295.1). Classification (NCBI taxonomy): domain Bacteria; kingdom Bacillati; phylum Actinomycetota; class Actinomycetes; order Pseudonocardiales; family Pseudonocardiaceae; genus Crossiella; species Crossiella sp. CA198. The sequence continues at coordinate 297,173 of NZ_JBQJIM010000011.1, read as the reverse complement.
GACGATGGTGGTTTGTTCGTTGAGGTCGGCGTCCAGGGTGACTCGGCCCTGCTGGGCGAGAACGGCCGTGTAGTGCTTGGCCCCGTGGAAGGTGACCCGTGAGAAGTCGCCGTGCATGGTCAGATCCCCTTAGCTGACAAGGATGATTCCGGCCTCGCAGCCGGCCGGGAGGTGCTCGTTGATCCGGGTGCGCAGGTTGTCCTGGCGCTGCGGCTGGAACAGGTCGTGGAAGACGCCGGGTTCGCTGGCGTCGTCGGCACACCGGCGAGTGGCCTCGGCACAGTCCAGGGCGAGCTGGGCGTAGCCGGGTTCGCCGTAGCGCAGGCTGGTGAAGCGCGGGCGGATCCGGGCGGTCACCAGGTCCGGGTCCGGCGGGTTGGCCGCCAGGGCCACGTCGGGCTGGCACTGGTGGCGGCGCGGGGTGCGTGCGCCAGGCTCGATCCAGCTGAATCGGAGGCAGCCCTCGGCCAGTCGGTCCACGCAGGTCTCGCCGAGCAGGATCGAGTTCTCCACCAGGCCCAGCTGGTGCACCCGGGTGCGGCCGATGACGGTGCTGCGCACGGCGGAGAACACGGCGTGCGCGGGTCGGCAGTCCGGGCCGGTGACCGCGTCCACTGTGGACGATGTGGCGTCGATGACGGTGTCGGTGCTGTGGATGCGCAGTGGTTCGGTGCGGGTTTCGCTTTGGCTGACCCGGACGGTGCCGACGATGCAGTGGTCCAGGTGCAGTTCGGCGGTGGTGTCGATGAGTTCGAGGCTGGGTTCCTCCTCGAAGGCCGGGCGGCAGTGCTCGTCCAGGGACCAGCCGGGCACCAGGGTGCAGTGCCGGAACCGCACCGGGCCCATCGGGCCGGAGACGCGCACACTGCGGCCGGTGATCAGCAGACCGTCCACAGTGAACTCCGGCGGCGGTGGGCAGCAGCCGTCAGTCCCGGCCTCGGCCATGGGCGCGGTGCCGACGATGCGCAGCGCGTCCGGGCGGTTGCTGTACCAGTCCAGCAGCCGGACCACCGGGCGGCGGCCCTCGGCGGCGCGGATGGTGAGCTTCTCCCCCGGCAGCAACGGGATGTCGATTTGTTCCTGGTACGCGCCGTTGTCGGTGATCTCGATGATCGCCCGCGGGTGCTTGGCGCGTTCCTGTTGCCACTGGCCGACCGCGTCCATGATCCTTTCGGCGCCGCCGGGTCCGACCGGGTAGCGCTTGATCTCCTTGGGCGGCTTGGTGATGCCGCGGTGGTACTCGCCGCCGCCCAGGTCCGCGGAGAAGCCGTGGTGGTAGGTGACCCAGACCCCCGATTCGGGGGCCCCGCGGCTGGCGAAGGCGATCCGGCCCAGCACCGGGTCGATGGCTACCTGGCCGCGTTGCGGGCGGTACTTCCACCCGGACAGATCAGCGGCCACCACATCGGCCAGGGGGACCGGGTTGTCCGGGGAATCCCGGTACACGCACAGGCTTTTGCCGGGTCCGTAGTAGTCGGCCAGGCGTTCGGCGAAGGCGCGGCGGCGGAGGAACGCGGGCACGTTCTCCTCCTCGGCGATGTGCGTGCCGCTGGGTTCCGGGACCGGTGTGGCGATCAGCGGCAGGTCGTTGCCCAGGATGGAGAAGGTGTAGTGGTGGTAGGCGCGTTCGATGCAGTACGCGGGAGCCTTGGTCACCGGGTAGGGGCGCAGGCGCCAGAGGAACAGGCCGACGTCGGGGATGTTGGGGCCGCCACGGCGATAGCGCGAGTCGGGGCGGGAGACGCGCACGGTGTGACTGAGGGTGTCGAAGGGTCCGGGCAGTCCGGCGGCGCGCACGGCGGGGTCGTTGCCGTGCCGGTCCAGGGCGTCGCCGTGCCGGAGATCGGCCAGGCGGCCCCGGCGACGTCGGCCCCGGTTGGCTCGTTCGTCCACTGTGTACAGTCGGACCGGGGTGGCGCCGTGCAGCAGGGCGGAGAACTGGACCGCGCGAGCTGGCCAGTCGGCGACGTCGGCCGCGAGTTGTTCCAGCAGGGCGAGGTTGCCTTTGCGGCGGCGGTTGCGGATGGTGTCGGCCACGTCGCGGCGTGGCGCCAAGGCGGCCAGCAGCGCGGCGGCGCGCTCCGGGGGGAGTTCCTCGCCGGGGCCGCGTAACGGCCGGTAGCCGACCAGGTCGCCGAGGTAGGGCACCGCCCATTCCTGGCTGGTTTCGATGAACCAGTTACGGTAGAGCAGGTCCAGGTCGGCGTCGAGCAGGTCGGCCTGTTCGGTGATCACGTCCAGCAGCGCGCGCAGTTGGCCGCCGCGTTCGGCGTCCCGGCGCCGGTAGACGCCGGGCAGGAGCTGGAACAACCGGTCGTTGCTGGTCATCGAATCCTCCGCAGGATCAGCGTGTCCGGCACGCCGGGGGTGAACACGGCGAGCTGGGCTGGCCGGATCTCCTGACGCACCAGCACCTTCGAGCCGGTGACCAGGTCGATGCCGGTCAGCTCGGGGTTGAGCGCGGCCAGGGTGTCCAGGGACAACGACCAGAACTCGGCGATTCCGGTGAGCGATTCGCCGTAGCGGACCTCGTGCTCGTAGTGCTCCAGCTTGGCCGGGTCGGCTGGCACGGTGTCCTGGACCTGGTCGAGATACCGGGCGATCTGGCCGATCTGGCGCGGCCCGATCTGGTGCGGCACCCCGCTGAAGGCGTCCACGTCGACGTGGTCGACGCCGGCCACCGCCTGCATGGTCGCCACCACCTCGCTCAGGTGCGCCGGCTGGCCCAGTTCCCTTGCCGCGAAACCGAATCGGTCGAGCAGCCGGGCGCGCAGCCTGCCTTCCACCTCGGGCCACTCGTACTCGGGCCGGACCTTGACCCCGGCGGCGAGCACCAGCACAGTCAGCTCCCGGACCGCCAGCACCACCGGCAGGTTCAGCTCGCCGAAGCGGGTGAGTGAGGCGGCCAAGGTGCGGAACAGGCCACTGTGCGGGGCGATCGGCGCGTCCCGGACCCCGACGATGGTCACGTGCACCACCTCGCGGCGGCCGTCGGAGAGCGCGGTGGCGCTGGCCTTGCCGATACCGGCGCGGGCCTGGGTGAAGTCGCGGTAGTCCGCGACCGAGACCAGGCGGTCCAAAGCCATGGTGCGCAACGGGGTCACCCGGCGGGCGTCCTCCGGTCCGTCCGCGGCCGCGCCGCCGGTGGCCTGGATCGGGTTGACCACCTGGTCGACACCGGCCGGCCGGGTGGCGGGCTGGTCGATCTTCCCGGCCGGCACGTTGCCGGCCTCTCCGGCGCCGATCCGGTAGCCCGCGGTGACATTCTCCGCGCCGGTGGGCACCCTGGCCCCATGGTGACCGTCGCCGAAGAGCACCGCGGTGGCCCCCTCGGCGGCGGGTTTGGTGACGTAGCCCAGGTCGGTGGGGCCGAGATCGCCGAGCAGTGTGCTTTCCCGCCACCGGACTCCGCCCACTCGCACGGCGAGGGTGTTGCTCGCGCCGAGCGGGGTTTCGCTGGGCAGCCAGGTGATCGGCTTGCCGCGCACGGTGAACCGCTGGCCGGGCACGGTCGCGTCGCCGCTGCCGAGCACCTCGGACCTGGTCTCACCCTGGGTGGCCTCGACCACGTTGCCGTGCACCCGCACGGTCGACCGGTGGTACTTGTAGGCCAGCGACGTGGCGAGGATGACTGTCGTGTGTGGACGTTCGCCGGGGATGTCGACGTCGGCGCCCTGTTGCACGCCGCCGATCATGACCAGTTCGGCGGCGGTCACCCCGCGCATCCCGTTGGGCAGGTCGGCGCGTTCACCGGAGACGATCAGCCAGCGGCCGGTGGTCAGATCCCGGTGCAGCCGGTCGAGTTCGAGCTTCGCCCCGCCCACCGGGCCGAGGATGGGATCGCCGATCACGGTCAGCGGTTCGGCCTGGAACCGCACGGCGGTGAGCCGGACCTGGGCCACGGTGCTGGCGTCGGTGCGCCACGGGCGGTCCAGGGTGAGCACGGTGACGGTGGCCGAGTAGTCCTGGAAGCTGACCACCCGCTTCTCCACCTTGCGCACCTTGACCACCAGTTCGGCCGGCCCCACCGGTGGGCGTTCCAGGACCAGCCAGCTGTCCGGGGCGATGGCGTCGTACTGGGCGTCGAGGGCGAGTTCGGTGGGTTCCCCTGCCCCGACCGGGTCGTACTTGGGTTCGGCGGCCAGGTGGACCTCGCCGCTGCTCGGCGGGGTGGGCAGGGTGAGGCCGAATGGGGAGCAGCTGGACCGGAACACCCACAGTCGTTCCACTGTGGACGGTGGGGTGAGGTCGAGTTCGGACCAGGCCTGGTAGAGCACGGCGGTCAGGCTCGGGTCGGCGGCGGTGAGCACCCGGACACCGGTGTCGGAGGCGGGTTTGAACGCGGTGGTGACGGCGCGGTCGAGTTCGGCGGAGCCAGGTGGCGGCTCGGAAGGCGGGGTGCGCAGCGCGGGCAGCAACCGCACCAAGCCCGCCACCGTTTCCGGCCGGTCCTCCGGTGGGGGCGGCGGGCATTCGTCGGTGGGGCACTCGTCCGCGGCCTGTTTCGCCGCTCGCAGGACGAGATCGGCAGGCTGGTAGCGGTCGCCGAGCACGATCGCGGCCAGCCGGAGTGCGTTGTGCCCGGCCAGCAATACCGCTGCCAGCCGGTTCAGCCAGTCGGCCGGGGCGAGTGCGTTGGCCCGGCCGACCGCCAGGATCTCCGGGATCCGGTACATCGCACTGCGCAGCACGGTGCCCAGGGCCTGTTCGACGGTGCCGGGGAGTGCGATGCCCAAGGGTTCCAGGAGGTTCTTGGTGACGGCGGTGGTGAACTTGTTGCGCGGGTCCTTTGCGGTGCTGACCGCGTTGATCAGCGCGGTCAGCCCGTTCTGGTAGTCGCGGCGTGGATCCGGTGGCTGGAAGTCGACGATGGTGTAGCCGAGTTCGGGTTGCGGGCGGGCGCCGATGGCGGTGCGCAGGATCGGCGGGTTCTTGGCGCCGAAGTCGAACAGCAGCCGGTTGCCGCCGCTGATGTTCGCGTCCACACCGTCGATCTCGATCAGCGGCAGGGCCGGGATTTCCTGGACTGTCAGGTCCCTTGGCTGGAATCGGCGGATGCCCAGGTCGTTCCATTCACCCTTGGCGCGCAGGTCCACACTGGTCTCGAAGCTCTGCGGCGGGGTGCCTACGGCACTGCTGGTGGCCCGGTTCCCGGCGTCCAGGACGGTGTCCGCGCCGTCGGCCAGGGTGTAGGACAGGTAGGCGCTGGCGCCGACCGAGGGCCGCGGCTGGTGGCCGACCAGGCGGCCCAGCAACCGGATCGACTCGGGGTCGGTGGCGGTGCGCAGGTAGCCCTCGTTGGCCAGGCGTTCGGTGTAGAAGCTGAGCACTTCGCCGAGGCAGGCCCAGCCGTCGAGCAGCGCGATGCTGAAATCGTCGGTGTCCCTGGCGGTCAACGGATCCAGCGCCGGGTGCGCGGACAGCTTCTTCTTGGCCGCGTCCAGGAGGCCGCGGTGGGTGCCGATCCGGTGGGCGATGGCGGCCAGGCCGGTCCGGTTGTGGATGGGGTTGCCGGTCATCGTCCACCTCGGACAGTCACGGTCAGGCGGCCGCTCTCCGGCCGGGCGGGGTCGTTGTCGAGCTGGGCCACCTCCAGTGCGGCCAGCGGCAGCAGCCCGCGGTCGAGTTCCCCCGCGGGTGGTGCGAACAGGCGGTGCAGCTTGGTGAGGCGGACGCTGCGCACCCCGGGCACGGCCGCGGCGGTGGCGATGATCAGGCTGGCCCGCACGGGTTCGCCGAAGGTCAGGTTATCCGGGTGGAATAATCCGTTGCCGCCCACTGCCTTCAGCAGGGCTGCCCGGAGTTGCGCGTTGACGTGGTTGGCTTCCGCGCACACCTCCAGCGCGATGTCCAGGGGCACCAGCTGGGCGGCGCCGACCTGGAGGTCGTGGCCGATCTTGCGGTAGTGCCGGAGGGTGTCCCGCACGGTGTGCAGCAGGGCGGGCGGTGGTTCGCTCTGGCCGAGTGGGTCCACCGCGACCTGGGCCTCGTACCAGCTGCCGTTCCAGCGCAGCGCGGCCGCGGCCCGCTGCACGCCGCGGACCTCTCCGGCCAGGGTGGCGTAGTCCTCGGCGGTGACCGCGCGCAGCAACCGGGTGGTCGGTTCGATCGGGGCCCGGTCGCGGACCTGGTTGACCGGCTCCGGGTCGGTGCCGCCCTTGCCGGGCAACGGGTTGCGGACCTGGATGATCCCGGCGATGGTGCGCTGGCGGGTGAGCAGGCGGGTGATGGTGTCGCGGCCGACATTCCCGGCGGTGGGTCGGCTGATCCGATATTCGGCGGTGAGGTTGTCCTCGGCGCGGGGTGCGCGACCGTGCCGGTTGTCGCCGAAGCGCAGGTGCAGGCGGCCTTCGTCGTCGAGTTCGCCGACGAAGTGCCGGTCGGCCGGGCCGCTGTCCAGGAGATCCCGTTGCGGTGTCCAGATGTTGCCGTCCGCATCGCGCAGGAGGACGGCGGGCCGGGCGGTGCGCGGGTCGGTGGGCAGGTTGCGGTCGACCGGGCCGAGGAATTCGGGGCGGCGCGGGTCGAGTTCGCAGCCCTCACCCCAGCTTTGCGCCAGCTCCCAGGCGATGCCCTGGTCCAGCACCATGCCACGGCGGGCGCGACGGGTGAGCACGGTGATCCGGCGCAGTTTGGCGGCGAGGAACTCGTCGAAGTCGGACAGCAGCCGCACCAGGGTGCCCAGCGGATCCCGGGCGAGCCTGGCCAGGGGCTTCCGTCCGAAAAGGACAGTGAGGCGAGCAGTCTCCGGTTCGGTGAGCGTGCCGCCGTCGCGGGCCTTGGCCCACAGTTCGCGGACGAACGCCCTGGCCCGGGACGGGATACGGGCCACGAGTGTGGCCTGCTGTTCGGCCACGATCTCGGGGGCGCCGAAGGCGGCGTGCTGGGTGACCGGGCCGCGCTTGAGCACCGGCGCGGGCAGGGTGATCGGCTCCCGGGGCAGCAATCGGCCGTGTTCCACCAGGACCAGGTTGCCGCGGGCCACACTGACTTCCAGGGGCGGGCAGCCGGGTTCCCGGTCGGTGCTGATCAGCAGTGGGAAGGTCAGCGCGTCGGCCCGATCCCAGCTGACTTTCAGGAGCGGTTCGTTGTCGTAGAGCGGATCGACGGCCGGGGTGACACCGGTGAGCCGGACCACCTGGCGGTGTGCCGGGTCGGCGTCGGCGGGACGACCGGTGGCCGGGCCCACGATCTCCTCGAACAGCAGGAGATCACCGGGAGTGAGCTGGAGATCGCAGTCGCGCAGGGTCACCGAGGTGGCGCCGGTGGGCAGCAGGGTTTCCTCGCCGCCCCAGGTCCACAGCGAGATCCGGTTGTGTGGCTCATGCAGGCACAGGCCGTCCGGGGTGAGCGGCTCGAAGATCTCGTAGCTGCCGTCGGGCACGTGCGCGGCCCGCAGCTGGCTCTCGGTGAGCGCGGACTGGCCGGGCAGGATCCCGGGTTTCAGGGTGATGAACCGGAATTCGCCGGGGTTGAGCTGGACCGGGCGGTCGACGTTGAGCTGCACGGCGGTGCGGGCGGCGCAGCCGTCGTGCATCGGGTAGTCGACCAGCCGGACGTGGCGGCGCACCGAGATGCGTTCCCGGGCGGTGTCCAGGTATGCCTCGCCCGCGACCGCGTCCTGCTTGTAGCTGAGCCGGTCACCGGTGTAGGCGAGTAGTTCGGTCAGTGCGATGCCGAGGTCGGGGACGCGGCGCTCCCGCCAGTCCGGCACGGTCAGGCTGAGCCGGTCCAGGAGCAGTTGCCGGAAGCTGGAATAATCCTTGGCCAGGTAGTCGATCGCGGGCGGCAGGTCCGTCCCCTGTGGACTCTCCCCTGGCTTGCAGTCCGCGTCGGTCGGGCAGTGCTGTTTGAACGAGAAGCCCAGGCTCGCGTAGCGCGGGTCGAAGGCGGGGTGCGGTTGTTCGGTCGGCACGCCGTCGGGTCCGGCGGTGACCGCGTGCAGGGTGTAGGTGGAGAAGTCCCCGGCCCGGTCCACACCCAGGCGCACCCGGTCCTCCAGGTCGGGGTCCTCGGGCGAGAGCAGTTCGGCGGTGCGGACCCGGATGCCGGTGATCCGCCTGCCGCCGGTGATCCGGAAGTGCTCCGGGCCGAGGTCCTCGGGGGCCTTGCCGTAGAGCAGCACGGTGAGCACCAGACCGGACTCGTCGACCTCGATCGCGTCCAGACCGTTACGACCCGAGGCACGCAGCCTGGCTCGCCGTGTCTGTCCATAGTGGAGGGTCTCGGTCATGGGGTCACGCTCCCCTCGATGGTCTCGGTGTGGATCTCGCCGGTGCTGAGCAGCCGGTACCGCAGGGTGACGCCGATGGTGGACTCCTCGGCGAGCACGGTCAGCTCGATCACGGTGAGCACATCGCCGAGGTAACGCTGCAACGCGGCCTGAGTACTGGCCTGCAAGGTGGCGGCCAGTTCGGGACTGTTGGGCGCGAACACCAATTCGAGCAGGCCGCAACCGAAGTCCGGCCGGTTGACCCGCTCCCCCGGCGTGGTGAACAGCAACTGCTCGATGAGATCCCGCACGTGGTCGGGATGCGTGGTCTCGGCGGTGCGGCCGCGGTGGTCGATCTGGTACGGGAAGTCGATGTGCATCACAGCCCCCGGACCCTCGGTTGCACGGACACCACGATCGGCACCGGCGGCGGTGGCCCGGCGCAGATCCCGTTGCCCGGCCCGGACACGGTGGCCTGCACCAGCACCGGCGAGCCCGTCGCGCGCACCCGGCTCGCCAGTCCGGTCCACTGGACCTTGGTGCAGGGCGGGGCGGGCGGCACACCGGGGCAGCCAGCGACGAGGATCTGCGCGGTCGCGGTGGCCACCGGCTGTCCGCCGACCAGCACCCGGCTCTGGCCCGGGGTGACCACCTTGGCCTGACCGGCATGCCCGCAGGTCAGCACCGCGCCGGCGTGGAACAGGAATCCTGGCATGGTCTTCTCCCCCTCATGTCACTTGCAGCGCGGGGCCGTTGACGCTGACCGTGTTGCCGGCCAGGGTGATCGTCGCGCCTTTGCCGTTGGACAGCAGGATTCCGGCGTCGGTGATGGAGATCAGCGCGGTGCCGTGCCGCAGGGTGAGGCCGCCGCCGGGACTGTCGTTGAGCACGATGGAGTTCTGCGCCGAGGTGGCCAGCACCATCACCGGCACGCCGGGCAGCGCGGCGTTGGCCTCGGCTGGCACCTCGTGCTTTCCGCCACGCCAGAATCCCAGCCACACCGCGCGTTCCGGGTCGCCCTCCTCGAACCCGATCCACACTCCGGCCATCGGCAGCGGCCGCACGTAGATGCCGCCACCGCCGGGGGTTGCCAGGGGGGTGGCGGGTTCGGCCCAGATCGCGGGCAGGTCGCCGAGCACATCGGAAACCTTGACCAGCAACCGGCCCCGGTCCAGGGGGTCGATGGCGGAGACCACCACGCCGCGGTAGAGGCCGGTGAACTTCGTGCTCTGCTCGATCATGTCGGCACCTGCTGGGTGAGAGAGACGAGTCCGTCCCTGCTGAGGCTGAAGGTCTGCTTGTACTGGCCGCGCTGGAGGTCGTGGGTGACGCTGGTGACGTAGTAGAGGCCGTCGTAGGCGAATCCGGCGCCGCGCACTCCGACGAGTTCGCGGGAGCGTAGGATGTGCCCGTACCGCAACACATCCAGGCTGCCCTCGGCGGTGACCGCGTCGGCCTCTTTCGCGGTGGCGGCCAGCCCGAGCAGGCTCACTTCGGCGAAGGATTTGTTGGCGGTGCTGGGCAACGGGGCTTCTTTGAGCTGCGGGGCGGGTCGCAGGGCCAGTGGCGGGCGCAGCAGGCTGAGGTCGGGCACCGCGACGGACCTGGTCAGTTTGGTGAACGGGATGGTGATGTCCATCGTCCACCGGGTGCGGGCCAGGCCGTTCATGGTGAAGCTCAACGATTCCACGTTGGTCGCGGTGCCGGAGTCCACGGTCAGCGCGGGCTGGGGCACGCCGATCCGGATCTCCGGGCCCCAGTAAGCGACGCTGGTGCCGGGCAGCCGGTTGGGGATGAGGTAGAAGGTGTAACCGGCCTTGCGAGCCAGCCATTCGATGTAGTCCAGGTCGCTGTCGGTCTGCACGGCGCCCTGCCCCGCGAGGTCGGGGATTTCCGGGATCACCGCGGGCACCGCGCCGGGCAGGATGCCGTACTTGAAGTACTTCTCCTTGGCCAGGATCTTGCTGACCTGGAGGTCCGGCGGCAGGAACAGGTGGCCGTCGCGTTCCTTGACCATGTCCAGCAGCACCAGCAGGTCCTCGCCGGTGATGGTCAGGGTGGCGGTGCCCGGTTCGGTGCCGGGGTTCATCGACTGGGTGGTGATCACGCCGTCCACCAGCACCTGCGGCAGGCCGCGGACCAGTGCCACCAGGATGATCCGGGTTTCCGGGTCGAGTGCTCCGGCGGGCAGCAGGGTGGTGGTGATCGGCGAGTTCCGGCTGACCGCGAAGGTGAGCTGGAACCCGGTGCGGTCGCGGGCGCTGCTGATCACCTTGGCTGATTGCAACGCGTCGGTGAGCAAGGCCGGAGCGGGCAGCACCGCGACCTTGCCGATATAGAGCTGGAGCTGGAACTCACCCGCCATCGCCGGTCCCCGGCACGCCGTAGGGCAGGGTGATCCGCAGCCGTCGGCCGGGGGTCGCGGTCAGCTCGTCCGGGTCGACCGCGCCGTTGGCGTCGGCGATCCGCCAGGCCGCTTCGGCGTCGCCGAGCACCTGGAAGGCGATCACGTCCAGGCGTTCGCCCGGCGCCACCACGTGGTCGGCGATCTGGCTGAGGTCCTCGGGTCTGGGCAGTGGGCGGCGGCGCAGGTGGGTGATCACCCGGCCGTCGGGCAGGGTGTGCTGGCTGGTCGGCACGCCGTGGTAGCGGCTGGACATCGGGATCACGGCTCACACTCCGGGAAGGCTGGGCAGGCCGACCGCGCCGAGCGAGTCGGTGACGAGATCGGCGAACAACTCGCGGCGGGTCTGGTGCCGCAGGTAGAGCTGGCCGCCCCGGTGGTCGAACCCGAGGTCGTCCACGGACAGCACCTGCGCGCCCACGCTGACCTTGGCGCGGATCGGGTTGAGCGCGGTGTCGAAGGCTTCCTCGGTCACGCTGAACTCGGTGATCCGCACCGGCAAAACCCGTTTGGTGCCCAGGACAAGGAGGGTCAGCGGGGCTTGCACCGGGGCGATGTCGATCAGTCCGAGCCGGGCGTCGTCGTTCTCCCCGGTGAGCTGTTTCAGCGTGGGCGAGAAGGACATCTCCAGTGCGGCCAGGATTGGGTGCAGTCCGTGCTCGGCCACGATCCGGTAGCGGTCGGGCTGGTCGAGCTGGTCGGCGGCGTCGAACTCGGCGTCGAACTTGTAGGTTTCCTGGGCGGGTCCCTTGAGCCGCAACGACTCCAGCCGGTCGCCAGGGTTGTCGGCGGTCTGCGGGCGCAGGGTGCGGGTGAGCGTGTCCGGGTTGTACTGGAAGGTGATGACCTTCTTCTCCCGGCCCATCTTGGGCTCCACCAGGACAAAACCGCCCCGCGCGGTCTTCGGCGTGATCCGTGCGGTCATCGCGGCGCTCCTGTCGAACGGGGGGTCAGGTCGATCTCCAGGGTGAATCCGATGCTGAAGTCCACCGCGCGGTCCTTGCCGGGTTCGAGGCTGCCGTTGAACTTCAGCCGGAACGGGTCGCCGAGTGTGCCCAGGGCCGGGATGGCCGAGCCGAGGTCCAGGCCGAGGTCGAGTTTCCGCGGTCCCACGGTGACCGAAACCCCGTTGGGCAGCCATTTCGACGGCAGGTCGATGGTCAGGTCGAGCAGTTTGGGCAGCAGGAACTCGCGCAGGTCCTGGTTCTGCGTCATGCCGTACACGGTGATCCCGGCCATCGTGCCGCCGATCACCCCGACCGCGACCCAGCCTTCCGGCCGCAGTCCCTTGAGCACCTCGTCCTTGCGCTGGTCGGCGATACTCTTGAGCTGGTTGACCTGGTTGGCGATCTCGGGCAGTTTCAGTGTCGCCTTGAGCGCGGTCTTGCCTGCTTCGGCATAGCTGTCGCTGGAACTGGCCTCGCCTTCGGCAGGCACCGGGGAGCGGCCGGACTGGTTCGACTTGGTCACCAGCGGCGGCTTGATCGGCGGCGGTGTGCTGGGCGGCAAGGGTTTCGGTGGGGTGAGCTGGGTGAGGAAGGTCAGCGGGTCGATGCCGACCCGCACCGAGCTGTCCCCGGCGGTGGTCTCGGTCCGCACCCGCAGGATGTGCTCGGCCAGACCGAAGGACACCAGCATCGCGCGCACGGCCTGGGCGCGCTGGGCGGCAAGGGAATCGCCCCGGCTGGTGATGACCAGGCGCAGGTTCGGCACCCGGATCAGGTGCCGGGTGATCACTCCGGCCAGCCAGCGGCCGGACCGCTGGTGTTCGGCGGTGACCGCGGTGTTCGCCCGGCCGAAACCGGTGTAGTGCCCGGCCACGTCCAGGGTGGCGCTGATCTGCTTGAGCGCCTCGTCGCGGTCCTTGTCCCCGGTCAGCGGGATCGCGCCGAGACCGTCGACCGCGATCGGGCCGAGCGGGGTCCACGCCCTGGCCAGGCCGGGCGCGGGGGCGGGCGCCGGGGTGGCGGGCCGGGTTTGCTGGACTCGTTCTCCTGGCATGTCAGCTCCAGCTCCCGGGTCCGCGGTACTCCGCCGAGTGGTTGGCGTCGTCGATGTGCATCATGTCGCCGCTCTCCGCGCCGAAATCCGTGCCGCCCCAGCGCAATCCGCGGGCTCTGGCGGCGTTGACCAGCTCGCGTGGCAGGTCCAGGAATCCGCCGTGCGGGGTGCGGTCGACCTGTTTGCCGCCGGTCTTGTCCTGGAACGGGTAGTCCTTGTCGCCGAACACCGGCTGGCCGACACCGCGCAGGATGTCGAAGTCCCGCCGGATCTGCTCGATGCCCGGGTCATCCGGGGTGAGCGGGGTGGTGAGCACGGTCCGGGACACCCGGCGGGCCGGGATCCTCGGGTCCTCGGTGCGGATCGCCGCGAAGTAGTCGATCATCGCGTCGTTCTCCTGGGCGATCAGCTCGAACTCCTGGTCCCGGCTGGGCGCCTTGCCGGGTGCGACCAGTCCGGTGTCGACGGCGATCTTCTTCGTGCCGTGTACCAGCGCGGAGTCGCGGTGGAGCATGCGGCGGGCGATGCGGTCGTAGACCGGGTCGACCAGCGCGGAAATGCCCTGCTCGCCGTTGGAATGGGTGACGTAGACGTTGCGGCCCAGGTTGAGGTCCACCGCCCGGCCCCAGGCGTGCAGCCCGCCCGGGTAGTAGCCGAGCACACTGCGCACGCCGAGGTCGGCCCCGCCGTTGGCGGCCAGGGCGTCCGCCTCGACCTGCTTGAGCTTGCGCAGGAAGCGCGGGTGCACCGGTCCGAGCGCCGCGATGGCCACCCCGAAGACGGTGCCGCCGACCAGGTTGGCCTTGTAGTCGGCGTAGTCGGCCGCGCCGAACTCGCGGGCCTTGGCGTCCAGGGCTTCCCGCTTGGCCGCGGCCTCGGCCGCCAGTTCCTCCGCAGTCCTCTTCTTCGGCACCGGTTTGGGCTGCTCGCCCTTGGTCTGCCGGGCCAGCACCGGCCTCTGTCCACTTCGGACAGTGGGCCTGCGTCCGTCGGCGACAGCCTCGACCGCGGTCCTGGCCTCACCCTCGGCGTGGTCGGACACCCGGCTCACCGGGAGTCCGGGGCCGGGCTGAGTGTTGCCCTGTTGCAGGGTGTGCGCCAGCTCGTGCGCGAGCAGGCCGCGACCGGCCATTGTGGACGGTTGATAGTCCTCGGCGCCGAAGACGATGTGCTGGCCGACGGTGTAGGCACGGGCGTCCAGAGTGTTGGCGGCGGCCGCGGCCTCGGGGCCGGTGTGCACGCGGACCTGGCTGAAGTCGGCGTGGAACCGGGCCTCCAGGTCGTGCCGCAGCACCGGTTCCAGGGCCCGGCCCTGGCCTGCGGTCGCCGGGGTGCCGGGGTTGCGGGTCTGGTGCGCTCGGGTCATTCGGCACCGCCTCGGACGGCCTGGTGCACGGACTGGGCGATGGCGGTGGCGAGTTGGCCGGGCCGTCCCGTGACGACGGCCCGGCCAACCGCCCGGCGGCGCCGCGCCGGGGCCCAGCGCCCGGCGGGGGCCGCGGTCAGCAGGCGGGTCAGTTCCGCGTGCACCGCCTCGGTGATCTCGGTGACCTGGTGGGGCTCTGCCACACCGTCGAGCACCAGGTGGTCGATGCGCAGTTCGATCCGGTCAGCCATGGCGGTTCACCAGCTCGAAATCGCGGTCCTGCACCGGCAGGTCGAGTTTGCGGAACTCGGTGCGGGCGGCGGCCAGCACCACCGGCATGGTGATCACGCCGTCGCCGCTGGCGGCCAGGAAGGCGGCGTTGAGCGCGATGTTGCGCGCCATGCCGCCGCTGACCTGCAGGGTGGCCAGCCGGTCGAAGTCCAGTTCGGCGATCGGGGCCTGCGGCGGGAACGCCTTGCGCCAGATGGCCTTGCGCTGTTCGACCCCGGGAAAGGGGAAGCCGACGATGAAGCGCAGCCTGCGCAGGAACGCGTTGTCCAGGGCGTTGCGCAGGTTGGTGGCCAGCACGGCCAGGCCGCTGTAGGACTCCATCCGCTGCAGCAGGTAGTTGATCTCGATGTTGGCGTAGCGGTCGTGACTGTCCTTGACCTCACTGCGTTTGCCGAACAACGCGTCGGCCTCGTCGAAGAACAGGATCGCGCCACCGGTCTCGGCCGCGTCGAACAGGCGCCGCAGGTTCTTCTCGGTCTCGCCGATGTACTTGCTGACCACCGCGGACAGGTCGATCCGGTACAGGTCCAGGCCGAGTTCGGCGGCCAGCACCTCCGCGGCCATGGTCTTGCCGGTGCCGCTGGGCCCGCTGAACAACGCGGTGACGCCCAGTCCTCGGGTGATGCGATCACCAAAGCCCCAGTCGCTGTGCACCCTGGTGCGGTGTGCGACCTGCTCGGCGATCCGGTGCAGCAGGGTCAGTTCCTCCGGCGGCAGCACGATGTCGTCCCAGCCCACCTTGGGTTCCAGCCGCTGCGCGAGGGCGTCCATCCGCGGCCGGGTCCTGGCCAGGCAGCCCCGCCACAGCGCACGGTCCCCGCCGCCGGCGAGCGCGCCGAGTTCGCTGATCGCCGCGGTGTCCATGGCGAACTGCGCGGCTAGTCCGGTGATCACGTGCTCGGGGGCCTGGGGCCCGAGGGCTTGTCTCCAGGCGGCGACGCGCTCGGTGGCGGTGGGTGGGGCGACGTCCACCACCACCGAGCGACGTCCCAGCTCGGGCCGGCTCTCCCTGGTGCCCAACAGCACCGGGCCGCCGATCCTGGACACGAACCGGCCCACCGGGGACACCGTTGGGGTCTCGGCGGTTCCCGCGGGGTCATCGCCGATGTCCAGGTACAGCGCGAGTGGCAGCAGCGCGGATTCCCGCTGCCACAGTCGGGCCAGCTCGTCGAGCTGTTTCGGTTGGTCCGGCAGCAACGCGGCGGGCATCCGGTAGAGCACCAGCCCCACCTCGGCCGCGGCCCGTTGCGCGATCAGGAGTTTGCTGGGCTCATCGGCCCCGGCCAGCTGCACCACGGCGCCGCCGCCGGAAACCCATTCCGCGCTGACCTGTTCCCGCGCGGCCCGTTGCGAGGGCGGCAGCTCGACCCGCCTGGCTTCCTCCACAATGGACACCAGTGGGTCCAGTCGGTCGTCGAGGTGGTTGAGCCCCTTCAGATAGCTGACCACCCGCTCGTCGGTGCGCAGCGCACTGGTGACCAGCGGCTGCCCGGGCAGCTGGTTGATCTCGACGAACTGCCAGCGGCGCAGCCCGCGGTGCGGCGCGACCACGTCCCAGGCCGGGTCGGGCAGCACGCTGAGCGCGAGCCCGAAACTGGGGAATCCCATCCGTTCGTTGCCGTGCGCAAGCGCGCACAGGCTGCTGATGGACGGGTCCAGTTCGGCGGCCGCGCACAGCAGCAGGGTGTCCCGCTCGAACTCGGACAGCCCGAACAGCTCGGCCACGGTCAGCAACGCGGGCCGGTGTTCCCCGGTCGCGGCCTCGGCCCGCACCCGGCTGACCACCTCCAGTTCACGGGTGAGCGCGGCCAGCATGTTCGGCGGCGCGGGCGGCGGTGGCGGTGGCGAGGCCGGGGCTTCGGGTTCGGGATCCGCGGCGAACCAGCGGGCCCGGCGGACCTGCGCGGGTGGCTGCGGTGGTTGCGGCGCGGGCGGTGGCGGCGGGGGTGGCGGCGGCGCGCCGCGGCGGAGTTCGATGTGGTGGCGCAGTTTCAGCCGCAGCCAGGCCAGGGAGGCTCCCAGGTAGCGGTCGTTGGCCAGCTGCCAGCCCGGATCGGCGTTCACCGGACGGTCACCCGCTGGGTGTCGTCGAAGACCGGGATGACCGGCTCGCGGTCGACGAGGCGGGTGTCCACCCCGTCCACCCGGACCCGGGTCAGGTGTGTGCCCGCCACCGCGAAGGGCACCCGGAACTCCAGGGATCCGGTGGCCTCGCGGAACTCCCTCGGCGGCACGGCCCGCGAGCCGAGCAGCAGGAACACCCGCTGTCCCGGTCGCACCACCGGTTCCAGGGTGAGGTTGACCTCCACGGAGCCCTCGGCGTCCCGTAGCCGGTGCACCTCCATCGGCATCCGGCTGGTGATCCGCGGCCCGATCCCGACCGGGATCGCGTTGCTGTGCAACCGATCCCCCTCGGCGCTGGTGAGTGAGACGGTCGCGGTCCAGAATCCGGCTGGCGTACGCTCGACGTCGGCGGGCACCCGGAACCCCAGGTGGGTGGCGGATTTCCCGGTGATCGTCGGCTTCACCGGCGCGGCCAGCAGCGGATGACTCAGGCTGACTTCCAGGTCCGCACCGGCCAGATTGGTGCCCCGCAACACGATCGCCTCACCGAGCAGCGCGGCCGGGTGCTCGTCCTCGACCTCCACCGTGTCCAGGGTCGGGAACCCGGTGCCCACCTCGGGCACCGCGATCGGTCCGCGGTCGTCCTCGCCGCGGCGCAGCACCGGCACCGGCGCCCGGGACTCCCGTTCGCTCTCGATCAGCACCACCCTGGCCTCATAGGCCATCGACATCCGGTACGGCGCCTGGAAGGCAGACCACAGGTTGGTCAGCTCATCGGTCCCGGCGGGCAACGGCGTCACGCTGACCGACTCGACCTCCTCGGCCACCCTGGCGTACGGGGCCTTGCGGTTCAGCTCCGCGCCGCTGAGCACGGGGTGGTCGTGCAGGGCACGCAACGCCCCGCCGAGCACCCGGTGCGCGACGATCTCGTCCCCGTCCCGGACCACCGGCGTGACCAGGTAGCGCAACACCAGCGGCAGTGGCGGGAACCCGGCCTCACCACGCCGGGTGGCGTTGGCGGGGAACGGGTCGTTGCGCCATGCACTGTCCACAGTGGTCTGATACAGGAACAGGTTGAGCTGCACCTCATGCCCGGTGTCGCCGACCTTGTCCGGCGGCATGGTGGTGGCGCGCACCCCGTCGTAGACCCGGTCCACCCCGGACTGGAGGATGCCCTTGAGGATCTGGGTCACGGCCTCGATCACTCTGGCGTTGCTCATGGTCAGCCTCCCTTCCGGGTTCGCAGGTAGTCGTCGAGTTCCAGGACATTGCGGCGGGAACCATTGGTGCGCTGGGGCTTTGCTGGTTCAGGTTGCTGGGCGCGGATCTCGATCCGGCCGATGGAGATGTGCACGGTGGGACGGCGGGACTGGCGGGGCGGACTGGCGGGCGGAACCGGGCTGGGCGGTACGGGTGACTGGCCGGAGACCGCGGCGACGGGATATCCCGGCGCGGTCGGACGCGGCGACACCACGGAGGTGGCCGATTCCCGGGGGCCGTCGACCGGACCAGGGCGATCCAGCACTGCCGCGTACCCCGGCGGGTCGAGTGCGACCGGGTCTCCGCGGTGGTCCGCTGCTTGGCCCGGTGACCTGAGCGGACCGGGTCGGCCAGGCGGCACCGGTTGATCCGCGACTTCGGCTTTTTCGTTGCGTACCTGGGTTTCGGATCGCCTCGGCACCGCGACCGGATGCACGGGCCGGGACAGTTCCGGCGTCCCACCGGACTCCGGCCGAGTCACCCGAGGTTGGCTACCCGGCGCCGCCGACGACTGCGGCGACGCCGGGCCAACCGGATGGCCCGGTTCTACTGGGAAGGCCGGACCACCCGGAGCACTGTGCTGGTGGCGGGCGGGCACAACAGACCCCGGGTGCTCGGCCGGTCGACCCGGCGCCCGCCCGCCATCATCGGTCCGGACCAGGCCCGGCCGTTCTTCCGGTTCGTGCCGCGGCGCCACCGGTGTCTCGAACATCGACGGCAGCAGCGGCCGCACCGCCAGGCTGTCCCCGTTGACCAGCCTGCCCACTAGGTCCCCGCTCACCACGCCCCCGCCTCCAGGTAGAACCGCCTGCGTGCCGGGCTCACCGACAGCACCTCGGCCTCGGTCCAGCCGTAGGCCGAGGCCAGGGCGTGGATGTCGAACAGCAACCGGTGCGCGCAGGCCTCGATCTCGGCCCACAGGTAGCCGCCGACGTCGAAGGGCGCCAGCCAGGCGTGACCGCAGCCGGAGCAGTCCAGGGCGAGGGAGATGTCGGCCTGCGGGTCGACCTCGGGCAGTGCGCCCGCGATCGCCTCCAGCACCGCCTCTCCCAGCGCCGCGACCGGAACCGGCTCCGTGCCACGCCGGGCACCGACCACCGTGCGGCGCAGCAACGCCAGCCGGGCGTCACCGGTTTCCGCCGACACGGCAAGCAGGTCCGAGCACTGCACCGGGCGGAACTCCACCTCCACCCCGTCGGCCAGCAGCGTGGCCGATTCCTGGGGTGGCGCGTCGGCGCGCAACTCGGTCACGTCCACGGTCAGCGCCAGCTGCTCACCGCAGGCCGGACACGCCACCTGACAGGGCAGCGCACCGCCGAAGCCCTTCTCGTGCAAGGACAACAGCAGTCCCTCGCGCTGTCCCACGGTCAGCTCGTCCGGCCGGTCCG
Source organism: Crossiella sp. CA198 (assembly GCF_052078295.1). Lineage (NCBI taxonomy): Bacteria > Bacillati > Actinomycetota > Actinomycetes > Pseudonocardiales > Pseudonocardiaceae > Crossiella > Crossiella sp. CA198. Next base: position 278,187 of record NZ_JBQJIM010000011.1, on the reverse strand, counting down.
CGCCACCGGCGACGGCCAGCGCGAGCGAACGGCGCACGGGTGGCTGGCCGAGCCCCGCCTCCCACAGCGAGAGCACCTCGGCCTCGGTGAGCACCGGCCTCAGCCCGTCGGATCGTCGAAGCTGTTGTCCGCGGCCACGACCACCGAATCGTCGCGCACCCAGCCCTCGTGCTCCAGCTTGATCGACTGGATCAGCACCGCGTTCGCGTTACCGTCCAAATCGGACAGTGGCTTGTACTCCGAGACCCACGCCTTGTGCAGTTCGTAGGAGAGCACCTTGCGGCCGCCGTCGTCGAAGACGTCGATCAGCAGGTCCCGGCGGAAGTCCTTCAGCGAGGTCTCCACCCCGCCAGCGGCGTTGCGGAAGCTCCAGACCTTGTTGGCCCACTTCTCGAACTCCGGGTCGAGGGTCACCCCGCGTTCCAGGGTGATGGCCTCGTAGTCGGTGCGGCCGGGCAGTTTGTAGCTCAGCGACGGGTCGCCGCCGGAGCGGTGCTTGACCACCTCGGTGGTCCGGGTGAAGCCGGTGACCTTGGAGATCCCGGCGATGTAGTCGCCGTCGCCGAACTTCACCCGGAACCGGAAGTTCTTGTACGGGTCGACCCGCGTGGTCTTGGGGTTCGCCTGTGGCATGGCCGTGTTCCTTCCTACACCTGGACCTGGCCGGCGAGCTGCTGAATGTTGATCAGCACGAACTCGGCCGGTTTGAGCGGGGCGAACCCGACGAGGATGTTGAGGATCCCGCGGTCGATGTCGTTCTGCGGGTTGTTCTCCCGGTCGCACTTGACCAGGTACGCCTGCTGCGGCGTCTGGCCCTGGAACGCGCCTTGGCGGAACAGGGTGTTCATGAACGCGCCCACGTTGAGCCGCACCGAGGACCACAGCGGCTCGTCGTTGGGCTCGAAGACCACCCACTGGGTGCCGCGGAACAGGCTCTCCTCCAGGAACAGCGCGAGCCGCCGCACCGGCAGGTACTTCCACTGGTCGGCCAGCCGGTCCGCGCCTGCCAGGGTGCGCGCGCCCCAGACCACGTTGCCGGTCACCGGGAACTGGCGCAAACAGTTGAGCCCCAGCGGGTTCAGCCTGCCGTGCTCGGTGTCGGTGAGATTCCCGGCCAGTTCCTGCACGCCGTTGAGGCTGGCCTCGGTGCCCGCGGGGGCCTTCCAGACGCCGCGCTGGGCGTCGGTGCGGGCCCAGATCCCGGCGACCACACCGCCGGGCGGGAACTCGCGCACCCCGCCCTCCTCGGCCGGGTCGGCCAGGGTGACCCACGGGAAGTAGGCGGCCACGTTCTTGCGCTGTCCGCTGCCGATGCCGAACGGGTTTCCGGTGGCGGCGGTCACCGCGTCGCTGACCGTCTTGACCGACTTCGTGGTCTCCACGATGAACATCGCCCGGCGCTGCTGGCAGTACTCGGCGGCCTGCGGGTAGACCGTGGCGGACAGGCTCCCGGTCTCGCTGATGCCGGGCAGGTACAGCATGTTGAAGATGTCGGTGCGGTCCAGCGCCCACAGCCCGGTCTTGGTGTTCTGGTCCCCGGTGTAGCTGGTGGCGGTGAGGACGTTGTCCTCGGTCGCGGCGCCGAACTGGGTGTAGGGCGTGGTGTCGGTCTCGCCCTCCTCGGCCGCGGCCGGGGCCGAGTCGCCGAGCGGGTCCTTGCCCACCGGCGGGTCCGGGTGCTCCGGCGGCCGGTCGGTGGGTCCCGTGTTGTTCGCGGGCAGACGCACCAGCGCCGAGGAGCGCAGCACCTTCGGCAGCGCCCGCGGGCTGTTCGGGTCGGTGGAGATGTTGAGGTAGCGCTCCTCGGCTCCGGTGCCGGTGTCCCTGATGGTGAGGTTGTACAGGCTGGTGTCGGCGGGGTCGGCGGTGTCGTGGTCTACCCGGAACCGGATCTTGCTGCCCCAGGCGCCCGCGCCCGATGCCGCCAGCTTCAGTTCCGCGGGCGCGGTGCCATGCTGGCCCGCCGCCGAGGTCGCGTTCGCGCCGACCAGCCGGACGATCTCGGCCTCGCTGCCGCCGTTGAGGTAGAACTGGTAGACCGCGTGGCTCAGCGGAACGCTGGCGTGCAGGGCGCCGAAGGTGGCGGTGTAGTCGGCGAAGCTGGTGATGTGCACGGGCACGTTGGCCGGGCCGCGCAGCGCCGCCCCGACGAAGGCCGCGACTGAGGTGGGCACCCCGGTGATGGTGCGGACCGCGCTCGGCAGCTCGTTGATGTAGACGCCCGGATAGGTCGGCTGGACCGGCATCACCTCACCCCTGGTCCTGGCCAAGGGCCTGGCGGGCCCCGGCCTCGGCTGCCTGGGTGATCGCGGCGACGTCGACCTGGCGGCCCTGGGCGAGCTGGCCGACCGCCTCGGTCAGGCCTGCGATGCGGCCGGTGAGCTGGCTGATGGCGTAGTCGGTGCGCCAGTCGCTGTGCGAGATCTGGGCGCGGAGATTGGTTTTCCGGCCGCTGTTGTTCGGGTTGTCGAACTCCTCGTTGAGGATGTCCCGGACTGCCCGATAGGCGTCGTCGTAGCTCACATCGTCTCCTTGGTTGTTCAGCCAGCGAGCCACACTCGCCCTGAATCCCTGCATATCGCCCGGCCAACGAGCCGGGTCAATCTTCCGCTTGGTCCATTCCTTATGTCCGATAGCCCATTCCGCACCACGCCCGATATGCCGCAGCAAAGCCGCCACTCCACGCGGATAGGCCTCGATCTGGGCCTGGGTCCAGTCACTCGGTCCCACCCCGCTGGACTGCGCCTCGACACCGATCAGATAGGGGTTCGCGTTGTTCGCGGGCAGTCCGGCGTAGGCACCCTTCCCAGCGTGGTTGGCCAGGCCGGATGCCACGATGAACCAGGTCCCGTCCCGGCCGAGTCCCAACTGCGCCAACGGTGGCGGCGTTTCGCCGTTGCCGTTCAACAGGGTGGTCAGCGCCGGAAAGTTTCCGGCCGCCAGTCCGCCGGTGTGGTGCAGCAGGACACCGCGCAGATCGCGCATTCCGTCCGCGCCCCTGGTGCGCCAGCCGTTGACCTCGGAAACCTTCAGCCCGGCGCCGCGAAGCACATCGGGCAGCCAAAGCAGTCTTGCCATGTCACAACCCCCATCCCCTCGCGCACCGGACGTTGTGCGTCCAATTCACTCCTGGCGCGGCTTGACACCGAGGGTCGGGGAGAAAACCGGGCCCGACAAGGAATTGCAGGGTCGGCTGCCCCATCGGGAAGTCGGCCGAGCCTGAAAAGGCGTGCGAGCAGGAATTCCGCTAGGGGTTGTACGTAAATGTACGTAGCGAACGCCACCCGATAGAGTGCGGCGCATGCGCGTCGATCACCACGACGGCCAGACGGCCTTCCTCGAAGCGCTTTCCGCGCTGCTGGCGGTCTGCGACACCCTGGACGACACCAGGATGCTGGCGGCCAGCCGGTGTCACGGGTGGACGGTCGGCGACGTGATCGCGCACGTGCACCTGGGCCTGCAGGAGATGCTGCTGGGCCTGGTCTCCCCCACCGAGGCCGAGCCGGACACCGACGCGGCCAGCTACTGGCAGGGCAGGCTGCCCGGCAACGACAACGAGGCGGACCGGATCGGGCAGATCCAGTACGTGCGCAGGCTCACCTCGGCCTACCGCCGCCCCACCGGCCTGCTCGGCCACCTGCGCCCGACCGCGGACGCGGTGTCCAGGATGGTCAGCGCGCTGCCGCCGACCACCGTCCGGTTCCAGGGCAAGGTGCTGGCCTCCGGGGACTTCCTGGCCACCTGGGCGGTCGAGGTGGCCGTGCACCACCTGGACCTCAAGCACGAGCTGACCCTGCCGCCGCCCGCGCCCGCCGCGCTGAAACTGGCCCGCACCACGGTGGAATCCCTGGCGGGCGCGCCGATCCTGCCCGCGCTCGACGATGAGGTGGTGGTGCTGGCCGGCACCGGCCGGGTGCCGCTGACCGACTTCCAGCGCCGCACCGCGGGCCGCTTCGCCGCCCGGCTGCCGGTGTTCGGGTAGTTCCCGCCCGAGGCCCGGCCGCTCAGCGTTCGTAGCGGAGCAGCACCACCCCGTTGCCGAAGCCGCGGCTCTCGGCCAGCCGCAGGTCCGCGCGGAGGTCCAGTGCCGGGAACAGCGGGCGGCCCCGGCCGAGTAGCACCGGGTGCACGTAGACCCGGAACTCGTCGATCAGGTCGTGCTGCCGGAACGCGCGGGCCAGGGTGGGGCCGCCAACGCAGATGTCGCCGCCGGGCGCCGCCTTGAGCGCGCGGATCTCGGCCACGTCGACCACGCGTTTGACCGTGGTGTTCCACTCCGTGCTGACCGGGCTGCTGCTGTAGACCCACTTCGGCTTGTCCCGCCAGATCGGGGCGAACTCGGCCTCCGCCGGGCTGGCCTCCGGGCTGGCGTCGGCGGTGGGCCAGTAGGCGGCCATCAGCTCGTGTGTGACCCTGCCCTCCAGGAACATGTCCCACTGCCGGATCTGCTCGTTCATGTGCAGGTGCAGTTCCTCGTCGACCTGGTGCCAGTCGATCTCCCGGTCCGGGCCCTCGTAGTAGCCGTCCAGGGACATCCCCATCGAGAACAGCAGCTTTCTCATCGCCCCAGTATGCCGAGGTCGACCGAGCCGCCGGGGACGACTTTCCGGGTGGCGCGGTAGCTGTAGGCGAGGTAGACGACAAGACCGATCAGCAGCCACAGCCCGAACCGCCACCAGGTCTCGGCCTTGAGGAAGGTCATCAGCCACACCGAGAAACCCACGCCCAGCAACGGGATCACCGGCATGCCGGGGCAGCGGAACCCGCGCGGCAGGTCCGGCCTGCGGTAACGCATGACCACCACCGCCAGGCACACCAGCACGAAGGCGAACAGCACGCCGATGTTGGTCAGCTCGGCCGCCTCGCGCACCGGCAGCAGACCGGCCAGCACCGCGGCCACCCCGCCGATGATCCAGGTCGCCCGGTGCGGCACCTGACGGCGCGGGTGCAGCGCGCCGAACCAGCGCGGCATCAGGCCGTCCCGGCTCATCGCGTACCACAGCCGGGAGGCGCCCATCATGAAGGAGAAGCTCACCGTGACGATGCCCAGCACCGCGCCGATCGCGATCACCGTGCCGACCCCGCCGAGCCCGACCGACTCGAACGCCGCGGAGAAGCCGCGCGCCGGGTCGACCTGGGTGTAGTGCACCATCCCGGTCAGCACGATGCAGGCCAGCGCGTAGAGCACCATGCAGATGCCCAGCGACAGCAGCATCGCCTTGGGCAGATGTCGTTGCGCCTGCTTGGATTCCTCCGCCGCGGTGCTCAGCGCGTCGTAGCCGAACACGGCGAAGAACACCGTGGCCGCACCCGCCACCGCACCGCCGAAACCGAAGGGCGCGAACGGTTCCAGGTTCGCACTGTCCACTTGGGTCAGTCCGACCACGATGACCAGCAGCACCACCGCGATCTTGACCACGGTGAGCACCACGTCCACCCGCGCCGAGGTCCGGGTGCCCCGGTTGAGCAGCCAGGCCACGCCAAGGCAGATCAGCATCGCGACCAGGTCCACCCGGTGTCCCTCGCCAGTGCCCGGCGCGCCCATCATCCACACCGGCAGGTCGATTCCCATGCGCTCCACCAGGAATCCGACGTAGCCGGACATGCCGATGGAGACCGCGGCCACGATCGCGGTGTACTCCAGCAGCAGGTCCCAGCCGATGATCCAGCCCACCACCTCGCCCAGCACCGCCGAGGCGTAGGTGTAGGAGGACCCGGCGCGCGGCACCATCCCGGCGAACTCGGCGTAGGCGAAGGCGGCGCACACCGAGGCCGCGCCCGCGATCAGGAACGAGATCAGCACCGCGGGCCCGGCCACATCGCGGGCCACCGCGCCGGCCAGGCTGAAGATCCCGGCCCCGATGATCGCGCCGACCCCGATCAGGGTGAGCTGCCCCAGCCCGAGCACCTTGGCCATCCGCGGCTGCCCGGTGTCCTCCAGCGGAGGCAGCGTGCGCCGGAAGATCCCGCGCGGCCCCGTGCCCAGCAATCCGTCGCCCACGCGATCACGCACCCTTCGTGTGCCAGGTCACACCGTGCCCCGGAGCTTGGCCGCAGGGCGGGTCTCCGGGGAAGGCGACTGAGCGCGACGAACCCTCACGCTCAGGCACAGCAGCGCTCGCGCAAGCACACAATCCGGTGGTGGAATATCCGAAATCGCTCCGGCGGGGTATGGTTCCGTCGTTAGCTTGATTTTTAGCGTCGGAGGATTTGTGGCAACCGGTAGTGTGAAGTGGTTTAACGGCGAAAAGGGTTTCGGTTTCATCGCTCAGGACGAGGGCGGCCCTGACGTCTTTGTGCACTTCTCGGCGATCAATGGGACCGGGTTCAAGGAGCTCCAGGAGGGCCAGAAGGTCACGTTCGACGTGACCCAGGGCCCGAAGGGCCCGCAGGCTGAGAACGTCACCGGACACTGATTTCGGTGGTCTGACTGACGTCAGGCAAGCCGGACTGTCGCACTTTTTGACAGTCCGGCTTTTTCGTCCCGGATAAACGGGGTCCCACTCCGCTTCTCCTCGCAGAAAACGGAGATCGCCTCCGGTTAGAGGAGTGTGCATGCGCCTCCGGGGCCTGGCTGCTCCGGCTCGGGCCGCTCCGGCAGCGCCGGGCCGCTCGCCCGGCCGCTCACCCAGCCGCCCGCCGCCGACCGCGGCCGCCGGGTCCCGCGGCGGCCGGAGCACCCCGATCGGGGGACTTTCCCGGCCGGTGTGACCCACGCCTCATCCGGGTCTCCGAGCGGTTCGAGCTGGTCACGGGGGCGGGCCCGCTCCTAGCGCTTGGCCGCGTGATGCCGCGACAACACCAAGGCCGCGGCCGCCGCATCCTGCACGCCAAGCCCCACGCTGTTGTAAACCACCAGATCACTGGGCCGCCGCCGCCCAGGCCGCGTCCCGCACAGCACCTCGCCCAGCGAGGTCAGGTCCCCCTCCCGCAGCACCCCGTCCGCCACCGCGCGGATGATCGGCCCCGCGTGCCCGGTCGCCGTCCGCACGTGGTCCACCACCACGTTGTCCGCCCGATCCAGCAACGCCTGATCCAGCTCATGCCGGTCCGGCGCGAACGACCCGACGCTGACCACCGTCGCGCCCCTGGCGACCTCGGCGGTCGGCACCACCGGCGTGTGGCTGAGCGTCCCGGCGATCACCAGGTCCGCGTCGCCGACCGCGGCCGCCGCGTCGCGCACCGGGATGACCTCCATGCCCAGCTCCGCCGACAGCTGCGCGGCCGTGCCGGCGCACCGTTCCCGGTTCGGGCTCCACATCCGGATCCGGCGCAGCTTGCGGACCCTGGCCAGCGCCCGCACGTGCCAGCGGCCCTGCACCCCGGATCCCAGGATGGCCAGGTCGCCCGCGGTGGGCTGGGTGAGGGCGTCCACGGCTACCGCGGAGGCGGCGGCGGTGCGGACCGCGGTGAGGCCGCCGCCGGCCAGGACCGCGAGGACCTCGCCGGTGAGGGGGTGCAGGACGACCAGGGTCGCGGTGACGGCGGGCAGGCCGCGGGCGGGGTTGCCGGGCTGGACGCTGACGACCTTGTTCACCACGCCGTGCGCGGTGGAGACCCGGCCCAGGTAGCTGAGCACGGTGGAGCCGTCGGGGCTGTCCAGCACCGCCTTCTCCGCGACCAGGCCGCGGCCCTCGCCCAGTGCGGTGAACGCCTGCCGCTGGCTGTCGATCACCCCGTCGAGGTCGAGCAGGGCCGACACCTCGGCCTCGTTCAGCACCACGGGTCCCGCGCTCAAGGTCATGTCCTCCAGTCTGGCCACAAGCCGAGCCGCTCGGCCACGTGGTTACTACCTGTGTCCAGGGTCGCCGAGGCCAACTCTCCGTGACGCTGAGCCCGAGCAAGAGTGCGCGTTGAGCGGCTTGCCCGCCCCGGCCCGGCCCCTACGGTGATCTGGTGGACACGACGACGTTGGCCTCGGTGGCATCGGTGATCGACGGCAGGACCCCGACGAGCGGAACCGGATACCTCTCCCGCAACCCCGCCGACCTGGCCGACGTGGTCACCGCGGTCCGGCTGGGCACGGCGCAGGACCTGGTCGAGGCGGCCAGGGTGGCGCGCACCGCGCAGGCGGAGTGGGCGCAGGTGCCCGCGCCGGTGCGCGGCCGGGTGATCGCCAACCTGGGCCGGCTGGTCGAGGCGAACCAGGAGACCCTGGCCAGGCTGGTCACCAGGGAGATCGGCAAGCCCTACGCCGAAGCGCTCGGCGAGGTGCAGGAGATCGTGGACACCTGCGACTTCTTCCTGGGCGAGGGCCGCCGCCTCTACGGGCAGACCGTGCCCAGCGAGATGCCGGACAAGCAGCTGTTCACCTTCCGCGTGCCGGTCGGCGTGGCCGCGATCATCACCGCGGGCAACTTCCCGGTCGCGGTGCCCTCCTGGTACCTGGTGCCCGCGCTGCTGTGCGGCAACGCGGTGGTGTGGAAGCCCGCCGAGTACGCCGCGGCCAGCGCCGCCGCCTTCGCCGAACTCGCTTGGCGCGCCGGGGTTCCGGCCGGGGTGCTCGGTCTGGTGATCGCCGACGGACCGTCCACTTTCGACGGTCTCACGCTGGCCCTCGAACAGCGGCTGGTGGACAAGGTCGGTTTCACCGGTTCCAGCGCGGTCGGGGAGAAGATCGGCGAGCTGTGCGGCAGGCACCTCCAGTCCCCCTGCCTGGAACTGGGCGGCAAGAACCCGATGGTGATCACCGAGGACGCCGACCTGGACCTGGCCGTGGAGGGCGCGTTGTTCTCCGGCTTCGGTTCGGCCGGGCAGCGCTGCACCTCGCTGGGCACAGTGATCGTGCACGAGGACGTGCGCGCGGAGTTCACCCGCCGCTTCGACGCGGCCGTGCGCGCCGCGGTGGTCGGCGAACCGCACGGCCCGATCCTCTACGGACCGTTGCTGGACCAGAAGTTCGCCGACTCCTATGAGTCCACATTGGACTGGATCCAGCCGCATCACACCGTGCTCGGGTCCACCGCGATCGGCCGGATCGGCGCCGAGGCCCCGCGCGAGGGCTTCCACGGCGAGGCCGGGACCGGTCTGTACTACCACCCGGTGATCGTGGACGGGGTGCGCCCGGACGACCGGATCTTCCTGGAGGAGACCTTCGGGCCGATCGTCGGCATCATCGGCTACCGCGACTTCGAGCAGGCGGTCGAGCTGGCCAACGCGCCCGGCTACGGCCTGTCCTGCTCCATCTACACCACCGATCCGGCCAAGGCGTTCCGGTTCCGGCAGCGGATCGGCGCGGGCATGGTCAGCGTCAACAACTCCACCTCCGGCGCCGAGGCGCACCTGCCCTTCGGCGGCAATGGCCGCTCCGGCAACGGTTCCCGGCAGTCCGGCATCTGGGTGCTGGACCAGTTCACCCGCTGGCAGTCGATGAACTGGGACTTCTCCGGCAAGCTGCAGAAGGCGCAGATGGACGTGGCGACGGTGGAGCCGGAACTGGGCTACCGGCTGCCCGAGCACTGGGCCGGGCGGTGACCGGCCGCGCCCCGCTGCCCGCGGCCGCCGATGTGGTGGTCGTCGGCGGCGGGGTGATGGGGGTCAGCGCGGCCTTCCACCTGGCCGAGGCCGGAGCACAAGTCCTTGTGCTGGAACGGGATGAGCTGGGTTCGGGCAGCACCTGCCGGGCCGCGGGCGGGGTGCGCGCGCAGTTCTCCGACCCGGTCAACATCGCACTGGGCCGGCGCAGCCTGGCCGCGTTCGAGAACTTCGCCGCACGGCCGGGCGGGGAGATCGACCTGGCCCAGCACGGTTACCTGTTCCTGCTGGACGATCCGGCCGACGTGGCCGCGTTCGAGGCCAGCGTGACCCTCCAAAATGGACTCGGCGTGCCCAGCCGGATGCTCGATGTGGCTGAGGCGAAACGACTGTCGCCGCTGATCGACATCGAGGGTCTGCTGGCCGCCGCCTACTCCCCCACCGACGGCCACTGCACCCCGGAGGCCGTGGTGCAGGGCTACGCGCGGGCCGCCCGCGGGCTCGGCGCGACCATCCGGCGGCAGTGCGCGGTCACCGGGATCGACACCGTGGACGGGCAAATCCGCGCGGTGCGCACGGACGAGGGGACCGTGCGCACCACGACGGTGATCTGCGCGGCCGGGGCCTGGTCGGCCGCGGTCGGCGCGATGGCCGGGGTGGACCTGCCGGTACGCCCGTTGCGCAGGCAGATCCTGGTCACCGAGGCGATCCCGGACCTGCCGCCGGAGCTGCCGATGACCATCGACTTCGGCAGCAGCTTCTACTTCCACGGCGAGGGCGCCGGGCTGCTGATGGGCATGTCCGATCCGGACGAGCAGTTCGGTTTTCACCTCTCCCGCACCGATTCCTGGCTGCCCCGGCTCGGCGCGGCGGTGTCCCGGCGGGCGCCCGCGCTGACCGAGGTCGGCATCGCGCACGGCTGGGCCGGGCTCTACGAGATCACCCCGGACCACAACGCGGTGGTCGGCGAGGCGCCGGAGGTGAGCCGGTTCCTCTACGCCACCGGCTTCTCCGGTCACGGCTTCCTGCAGGGCCCGGCGATCGGCGAGGTGTTGCGCGACCTTGTGCTGCACCGGGATCCGGTGGTGGATGTGTCCGCTTTGGACGTTCGCCGGTTCGCCGAGGCCGCGGTCCGGCCCGAACACAACTGCGTCTGAGAGGAATCCTGGGTGGACCTGCACGAGTTCGACGAGTGGGGCCCGGAGAAGATCGTCAGCGTCGCCGACTCGCGCACCGGGATGCGTGGCGTGCTGGTCATCGACAACACCGCCCGCGGCTCCGGCAAGGGCGGCACCCGGATGGCCCCCGGCGTCACCGTCGCCGAGATCGCCCGGCTGGCAAGGGTGATGACCTGGAAGTGGGCCGCGGTCGACCTGTTCCACGGCGGCGCCAAGGCCGGTATCCGCTGGGATCCCACCAGTCCGGACAAGGAAACGGTGCTGCGGGCCTTCGTCCGGCGGCTGGCCGATCAGATCCCGTCCAGCTATGTGGCCGGGCTGGACATGGGCATGACCGAGGCGGACGCGGCGATCATCCAGGACGAGCTGGGCGACCGGGGCGCGGCGGTCGGCGTGCCCGAGGAACTCGGCGGCGTGGCTTACGACAAGATCGGCGTCACCGGGCACGGCGTGGCCGAATCGGTGGACGCGGCACTGCACCTGCTGGAGCGCCCCACCGCGGGCAGCCGGATCTCCGTGCAGGGCTTCGGCGCGGTCGGCCTGGCCGCCGCCCGCCGCCTGCACGAACTCGGCGCGGTCGTGGTGGCCCTGTCCACCACTGAGGGCGCCGTGCACGACCCGGACGGTCTGGACGTGCCGTACTGGCTGGCCCAGCGGGCCGAACACGGCGACGCCTGCGTCAAACTCGCCCCGGCCGCGCACCGGATCGCCGCGGGCGAGGAACTCCTGGTCGACTGCGAGGTGCTGATCCCGGCCGCCATCCAGGACGTGATCGACGAGCGGCTGGCCGGTCAGATCAGGGCGAACCTGGTGGTGGAGGGCGCGAACCTGCCCACCAGTCCCGCCGCCGAACAGCTGCTCGCCGAGCGCGGGATCGCGGTGGTCCCGGACTTCATCGCCAACGCCGGCGGCGTGGTCGCGGCCGCCTTCGCCATGGACGCCCGCTACTCCCCGTTCCGCCCCGACCCGGCCGCGATCATGGCCACGGTGGCGGCCAGGATGCGCGCGAACACCGAGCTGGTGCTCACCGAGTCCCGCCGCACCGGCACCCTGCCCAGGGCCGCGGCGATGCGGCTGGCCCAGGACCGGGTGCGCACCGCCATGGCGTTGCGCGGCCGGCTGCCGCGGGTCCGCTCGGCAGAATGACCGGCATGGCGACGATCTACCACAACCCCCGGTGTAGCACCTCCCGCAACACCCTCGCGCTGCTCCGCGACTCCGGCGCCGAGCCGACCGTGATCGACTACCTCAAGACCCCGCCGACCCGCGAGGAGCTGGCCAGGCTCATCGCGGACGCGGGCCTCACCCCCGCTCAGGCGGTGCGGCGCAAGGAAAAGCTGTTCACCGAACTGGCCCTGGCCGAGGCGGACGACGAGGCGCTGCTCGACGCGATGGCCGAGCACCCAATCCTGATCGAGCGCCCGTTCGTGGTCACCGCCAAGGGCACCCGCCTGGCCCGCCCGATCCAACAGGTCGAGGAAATCCTCTAACCAAGCACCCACCCGCACCGTGTTGGCCGTTATGGACGGCGAGTTGGCCGTTACGGACGGCGAGTTGGCCGTTGCGGGCGGTGCGTTGGCCGATATGGACGGTGCGTTGGCCGAACCGGCGTACCAGTTCGGCCAACACCGCGTACGACAACGGCCAACACGCCGACGAGGTACGGGCCGGACCGCTGGCCGCGGGCCCTACCCCTCGGCCAGCCGCTTGATCGTGGACAACCGGCTGTCCCAGTCCGCGGCCACCCGGCGCATCCACTCCGCGGTGGCCAGCAAGGCCTCCGGACGCACCGAATAGCGCACCTCCCGGCCCTGCCGCCCCCCGGCCACCAGTCCGGCGCGGTCCAGGACCACCAGGTGTTTCACCACCGCCTGCCTGGTCACCGGCAGGTGTCCGGCCAGGGTCGTCGCGCTCGCCGATCCCAGTCGCGACAGCTTCTCCAGGAGCTGCCTGCGCAGTGGGTCGGCCAGCGCGACGATGACCTCGTCGACCTGATCGGTCATGCCGCGCGCTGGACGTACTCGATCAGCTCGTCCAGCTCGGCCTTCCAGCCACCGGTGTTGTCCTGGGAGTGCTGGAGCTGCCGCTCCGCGGGCACCTCCAGTGCGCTGAACCCGGTCTCCACCACGGTCAGCTCGGTGCCCTCGCCCTTCTCCGCGAGGGTGAACTCGACCAGCGTGGTCTTGCCCTGTTCGGCGGGGCCGTGGTCGACCAGGTTCCAGCGGTAGGAGAAGAAACTCGGCGGCTCCACCCGTTCCACCACCGCGTGGCTGGTGCCGTGCTCGGTCCAGCCGAAACTGGCCGCGCCGCCGGGGCGCAGGTCGACCTCGGCGGTCTGGCCGAACCACTGGGCGATGTGCGTGGGCTCGGTGAGCACCGCCCACACCCGTTCCACCGGCGCGGCGATCTGGATCTGACGTTCGATGCGGTCCATCTATGTACCTCCTCTAGGCGCAACCCCAGAGTTGCACATCCTCACCCGTGGCGCAACTCTTGGGTTGCAGATCCTCGGTAGGGGGTGCCGTGGCGTGTCCGATCTCCGTAGAGTCGCGCAATGCTCAACCCGATCCATTTGCGGACTCTGCGGGAGTGCGTGCGCACCGGATCCTTCGCCGAGGCGGCGCGGAACCTGGGCTACACGGCCTCCGCGGTCTCCCAGCAGATGGTGCTCCTGGAACGCGCGGTCGGCGCGCCGTTGTTCGAGCGCTCCGCGCGCAGCGTGCGGGCGACCGCGGTGGCCGAGCTGCTGGCCGAGCGCTGCGGCGCCGTGCTCGGCGCGCTGTCCACAGTGGAGCGAGAGGCGAAAGCCCTGGTAGCCGGGGACGCGGGCACGTTACGCCTGGCCAGTTTCGCCACCGCGAACGCCAAGGTGCTGCCGGTGGCGCTGGCCGCGATCGTGGCCGCCCGGCCCAACGCCGAGGTGCACCTGGACGAGGGCGAGCCGGACGAGGTCCTCGGCGGCGTGCTGGAAGGCACCCTGGACGCCGCGGTGGTCTTCGCCTACGACCTCGACCCCCGGGTGTGGCCGGTGGAACTGCGCGGCACCGAGCTGCTCGCCGAACCCCTCGCCATCGCGCTGCCGGAATCGCACCGCCTGGCCAGCGGGCAGGAAGTCGACCTGGCCGAACTGGCCGGGGAACGCTGGATCTGCACCAGGGCCGACACCGCGGGGGCCCGCTCGCTGAGCCGGATGGCCACCGCGGCCGGGTTCGATCCCGGCATCATCTTCCGCAGCAACGACTACGGCGTGGTCGCCGAACTGGTCGCGCGCGGTCTGGGCGTGGCCATGATGCCCCGGCTGGCCGTGCCCGACCACGGCGTCCGGGTGCTGCGTCCCGCTGGCTGGCAGGCCTTCCGCCGGGTGCTGGTGCTGCACCGCCCGCAGAACAGCAACCCGCTGCTGCCCCTCGCCTTGGACTGCCTGGCCCGCTCCTGCGCCGACCTGCGCACCCGCTGGACGCCCTGACCTGCGCCGACCGTGGGGCGGTCAGCAGGCCCCCAGGTGCGATGACAGAATCGGCGGCATGACCAAGGCACGTCTGGAAACCAACCACGGCCCGATCGTTCTGGAGCTGGACGCCGTCAAGGCGCCCAACTCGGTGGCGAACTTCGTGGAGTACGTGAACAAGGGCCACTACGACGGCACGATCTTCCACCGCGTCATCAGCGGTTTCATGATCCAGGGCGGCGGGTTCGAGCCGGGCCTGAAGCAGAAGCCGACCGGCACGCCGATCAAGAACGAGGCCACCAACGGCCTGAAGAACTACCAGTACACCGTGGCGATGGCGCGCACCGGCGACCCGCACTCGGCCACCGCGCAGTTCTTCATCAACACCGTGGACAACGACTTCCTCAACCACACCTCGCCCACCCCGAGCGGCTGGGGTTACGCGGTGTTCGGCAAGGTCGTCGAGGGCACCGAGACCGTGGACGCGATCCGTGGCGTGGCCACCGGCACCACCAGCGGCCACCAGGACGTCCCGAAGGCCGACGTGGTCATCGAAAAGGCCAGCATCGTCGACTGACCAGCGACCCTGTCCCCGGCCGGCGCCCCACCACCGGCCGGGACAGTGTCCCTTTTTTTGGCCCTGGTCAGTTGCCGACCAGCAGGTCAACCCCGGTCGCCTCGGCCGAGTAGGCCCACAGCCGGGCCGCCGACTCCGGGTCGACCGCGTATCCGGCGACGCCGGTGGGATCCTGCGCGCTGCCGCCGATCTCGACGATCTCGCAGTCGTCCAGGTACACCCCGCCCAGGCCGGCCAGCTGGGGCGAGGTCGCGGCCCACACCTGGGTCGCGGCGCCCTGCGCAGGCGTCTTGAACGAGGCGTCCAGGGGGTTGCCCTCCTCGTCCGCCCAGCCGTTCGCGATCTGCTCGGCGAGCGGGATGTGCCGGGCCAGCGGCGTGGCGATCACGCCAGGGTGCAGCGCGAAGGCCCGCACTCCCTGGTCCCGCCCGATCTTGTCCAGGTGCACCGCCATCAGCACATTCGCCGTTTTGGACTGCCCGTAGGCCTGCCACTTGTCGTAGCCGGTGGCGAAGTGCACGTCGTCCCAGCGGATGTCGGAGAAGTGGTGCGCGCCCGAGGACACCGCGACCACCCGGGCCGCGCGCTCGGCCAGCGCCGGCCACAGCCGGTTGACCAGGGCGAAGTGTCCGAGGTGGTTGGCCGCGAACTGGAGTTCCCAGTCCGGCCCCACCCTGGTCTCCGGGCTGGCCATCACCCCGGCGCTGTTGATCATGATGTCGATGCCGCGGCCGGTGGCCAGGAAGGCGTCCGCGAAGCTGCGCACGCTGTCCAGGTCGGCCAGGTCCAGCGCGGCGACCTCGGCCTCGTCGCCGAGGGCCTCGGTGGCCAGGATCGGACGCCGGGCCGGGACCACGACGTGCGCGCCCGCCGCGGCCAGCGCCCTGGCGGTCTCCAGACCGAGCCCGGAGTAACCGCCGGTGACCACGGCGAGTGTGCCGGTCAGGTCGATGCCCTTGAGCACGTCGGCAGTGGTGCTCTGAGCGCCAAAACCGGAGCCGATGGGCTGCTGTGGGGTCCTCATGGCAGCGACGCTATGACCTGGAGCGCGCTCCTGGTCAAGCGTTCCACTGTGGACGGTCCCGCCTGCCACCGATGTCTGCCCGTTCCGGTACGCCGCGGCGGTCGAACATCAACTTACAACGTTGTACACTGGAGTTCCGCGACCGTGTCCTCAACCGTAACGGGAGCCCTGGTTTCGTGACCGCCGCGCATCTCGCCGCAGCCGACCACCCTCGCCCCCAGCTCATCCGCGATCCGGACTGGACTGATTTGTCCGGTCCGTGGGGGTTCGCCCACGACGACGCCGACACCGGCCTGGCCGCGGGCTGGTTCCGCGTCGCCGATCCGTTCGACCGCACCATCACCGTGCCCTACCCGCCGGAGTCCCCGCGCTCCGGCATCGCCGACCGCGGTTTCCACCCGGTCCTGTGGTACCGCCGCGAGTTCACCGCGATGCCGCCCGCGCCCGGCCGCGCGCTGCTGCTGCACTTCGGCGCGGTGGACTACCGCGCGACCGTGTGGGTCAACGGCCACCAGGTCGGCGCGCACGAGGGCGGGCACGTCGGCTTCTCCCTGGACATCACCGGCGCGCTGGCCGCCTCCGGCGCGCAGGTGATCACCGTGCGGGCCGAGGACCGTCCGCAGGATGTCGCCCAGCCGCGCGGCAAACAGGACTGGTCGGCCGATCCGCACGTCATCTGGTACCACCGCACCTCCGGGATCTGGCAGCCGGTCTGGCTGGAGGAGGTCCCGGCGCTGCGGTTGGACTCGCTGCACTGGACCCCGGACGTGGCGGCCCGGCGGGTGCGCTGCGAACTGGCGCTCAACACCTGGCCCGCCGAGGCGCACACGGTCGAGGTCGAGCTGAGTCTCGGCGAGGAAGTCCTCGCCGTGCAGAGCTTCCGGCTCACCGACCGCGAACTCCAGTGCGATATCACCATTCCCGCACTGCGCAACGCCCAGGACCTCGACCGTCTACTGTGGACACCCGAACACCCGCACCTGATCGACGCCACGGTGCGGCTGCGCCGGGCGGACGGCAGCCCGGTGGACGAGGTGGCCGCCTACTTCGGGCTGTCCAGTTTTGGCACCGCGGACCGGCGGTTCCTGGTCAACGGCCGCCCCTACTTCCTGCGCTTCGCGCTGGCCCAGAACTACTGGCCGGAATCGCACCTGGCCGCCTCCGCCGAAGAGCTGCGCCGCGAGGTCGAACTGGCCAAGTCGCTGGGGCTCAACGGGATCCGGGTGCACCAGAAGATCGAGGACCCGCGCTTCCTGTACTGGTGCGACCGGCTCGGAATGCTGGTGTGGGAGGAGATGCCCAGCGCGTTCGAGTCCGGTCCGACCACCGCGCAGCGCCTGCTCGCCGAGTGGCCGCGAGCCATCCACCGCGACCGCAGCCACCCCAGCATCATGGCCTGGGTGCCACTCAACGAAAGCTGGGGCGTGCCGGACATCGGAACCGACCCGGCACAGCGCCACCTCGCCAGGGCCCTGTTCCACCTGACCAAATCCCTGGATCCGTCCCGCCCTGCCATCGCCAACGACGGCTGGGAGATCACCGGCGGCGACTTCTGGGGCGTGCACGACTACCACCAGGACCCGGACACCCTGAAATCCCGCTACACCAGGGAAAACCTGGAACACGGCCACTTCACCGAACGCTGGCCCAACTCCCGCAGGCTGATCCTGGACGGCGAGCGGTACGCGGAGCAGCCGATCATGCTCAGCGAGTTCGGCGGGGCCACCTTCACCCCGGCCAACGGCGAGGAGGTCTTCGGCTACGGCTCGGTCGACTCCGCCGAGGAGTACGCGGCGATGCTGACCGCGGTGATCGGCGCGGCCCGCTCCGGCGGCCTGGCCGGATACTGCTTCACCCAGCTCACCGACACCGAGCAGGAGACCAACGGCCTGCTCGACGAGCGCCGGATGCCCAAGATCCCACTCGATCGGCTGCACTCGATCCTGTCCCGCAACCCCTAGCCCCAGCCGTCGTTGTGCTCAGCGCGAAGGTCCGTCGGCCTGGCGGACTTGGGTCCGTCCCGGCCGCCGGGCCATGCTGGACTTCCGGTGCGAGATGAGCGGAGAGACGATGCCCGAGCGGATCGACCCACTGGATTTGCTGTCCGCGAACGGGCTGCTCAGCGAGGAGGAGCGGCTCATCCAGGACACCGTCCGGCGGTTCGCCGAGCAGCGGCTGCGCCCGGTGATCGGCGACTGGTTCGAGCGCGGCCACTTCGACCCTGAGCTGGCGCCGGAGTTCGGCAAGCTCGGGCTGCTCGGCATGCACCTGCAAGGCTACGGCTGCGCCGGGTCCAGCGCCGTCGCCTACGGGCTGGCGTGCTTTGAGCTGGAGGCGGTGGACTCCGGGTTCCGCAGCTTCGTCTCGGTGCAGGGTTCGCTGGCGATGTACGCGATCCATCGGTGGGGGTCGGAGGAGCAGAAGCAGCGCTGGCTGCCGGAGATGGCGGCAGGCCGGGCGATCGGCTGCTTCGGGCTCACCGAACCCGATCACGGCAGCGACCCTGGCGGCATGCGCACCACCGCGAAACGCGATGGCACCGACTGGATCCTCAACGGCGGCAAGATGTGGATCACCAACGGCAGCGTGGCCGACGTGGCCGTGGTGTGGGCGCAGACCGAGGACGGCGTGCGCGGTTTCCTGGTGCCGCGCGACACTCCCGGCTTCAGCACCCGCAAGATCACGCACAAGCTGTCCCTGCGCGCCTCGATCACCTCGGAGCTGTTCTTCGACGACTGCCGGCTGCCCGCCGACGCCCAGCTGCCCGAGGCGGCCGGGCTGCGCGGTCCGTTGAGCTGCCTGAGCGAGGCCCGCTTCGGCATCATCTTCGGCGCCCTGGGCGCGGCCAAGAACTGCCTGGACACCGCGATCGAGTACTCGGTCACCCGCACCCAGTTCGACCGGCCGATCGCCGGTTTCCAGCTCACCCAGCAGAAACTCGTGGACATGGCCCTGGAGGTGCAGAAGGGCTTCCTGCTCGCGCTGCACCTGGGGCGGCTCAAGGACGCTGGCCAGTTGCACCCGCGGCAGGTGAGCATCGGCAAGCTGAACAACGTGCGCGAGGCCATCAAGATCGCCCGCGAGGCCCGCACCATCCTGGGCGCCAGCGGCATCACCCTGGAGTACCCGGTGCTGCGGCACGCCAACAACCTGGAGTCGGTGCTCACCTACGAGGGCACCAGCGAGATCCACACCCTGGTCCTCGGTGAGGCCCTCACCGGCACCTCGGCCTACCGATGACCCACCCGGTAGACCAGCATTTCCTCGACACTGTAAGGAATCTGCCCACAGCACAGTCCACAGTGGACTTGCCACTGGGCCTGACCGCCGAGCGCGCACTGGCCCTGTTCGACGCCCAGCTCGGCAGCCGCCACCTCGACCTCGCCGCGCGCGCCCTGGGCACCCGCGGCGAGGGCTTCTACAGCATCGGCTCCAGCGGCCACGAGGGCAACGCGGCCCTCGCCGCCGCCCTGCGCGTCACCGACCCGGCCCTGCTGCACTACCGTTCCGGCGCCTTCTACCTGGCCCGCGCCGCCCAGCACCGCGGATCCACGCCACTGCGCGACGTGCTGCGCGGCATCACCGCCTCCGCCGCCGAACCCATCTCCGGCGGCAGGCACAAGGTCTTCGGCCACCGCGCCCTGTCCATCATCCCGCAAACCTCCACCATCGCCTCCCACCTACCCCGCGCGGTAGGCGTCGCCTTCGGCATCGAACGCGCCAAAAAGCTTGGCCTGCCCACCGAATGGCCACCCGACGCCGTCGTCGTCTGCACCTTCGGCGACGCCTCCGCCAACCACAGCACCGCCACCGGCGCGATCAACACCGCCACCCACTGCGCCTACCAGAACCTGCCGCTGCCGATCCTGTTCGTCTGCGAGGACAACGGAATCGGCATCAGCGTGCGCACCCCCAAGGACTGGATCCGGGCCGCCTACGGCAACCGCCCCGACCTGCGCTACTTCGACGCCGACGGCACCACCCTCCCCGAAGCCGCCCAAGCAGCCGAGGAAGCCGTCACCTGGGTCCGCACCCGCCGCGCCCCCGCTTTCCTGCGCCTGCGCACGGTCCGCCTGATGGGTCACGCCGGCTCCGACGTCGAATCCGCCTACCGCACCCAGTCCGAGATCACCGCCGACCACGCCCGCGACCCCCTCCTGCGCACGGCGCTCCTACTGGCCGAACACGGAATCCTGACCCCAGCACAAATCCACACCCGCTACGAGTCCAAGCGCACCGAAGTCGCCACCCTGGCCGCCGAAGCCACCACCGAACCCAAACTCACCTCAGCCGCCGAAGTCCTGACCCCCCTCACCACCGCACCACCACTCCCGGCCCCGGCACCCTGCACGCCCCCACCCGCGACCAGCACCCCCTCCGCACTGCGGCCCACGGACCCCCTCCCGCAGCCCACCCGCGTCACCACGGAACCCCTCACCCTCGCCCAGTCGATCAACCAGGCCCTCGCCGACCTGCTCACCCAGGACCCCGCCACCCTGATCTTCGGCGAGGACGTCGCGACCAAGGGCGGCGTCTACGGCGTCACCCGCGGCCTGCGCAAGGCCTTCGGCGCGGCCAGGGTCTTCGACACCCTGCTGGACGAGCAGACCATCCTCGGCACCGCCCTGGGCACCGCGCTCACCGGTTTCCTGCCCATCCCGGAAATCCAGTACCTGGCCTACCTGCACAACGCCGCGGACCAGCTCCGCGGCGAAGCCGCCACCCTGCGCTTCTTCGCCAACAACCAGTACCGCAACCCGATGATCGTCCGAATCGCCGGCCTGGCCTACCAGAAGGGCTTCGGCGGCCACTTCCACAACGACAACTCCCTGACCGCCCTGCGCGACATCCCAGGCCTGGCCATCGCGGTCCCCTCCCACCCAGCCGACGCCGCCCCCCTGCTCCGCGCCTGCGCCACCACCGCCCGCCACCACGGCACAGTCAGCATCTACCTGGAACCCATCGCCCTGTACCACACCCGCGACCTGCACACCCCCGGCGACAACGCCTGGCTCGCCCCACATCCCGGCACCACACCGGCGGAGTCCCCGCACCTCGGCACCGCACCGGCGGAGTCCCGGCGCCTCGGCGCCGCAGTGGCGGAGTTCGGCCGCGCCCGGACGCACGGCGACGGCACCGACCTGACCATCATCACCTTCGGCAACGGCGTCCCCATGAGTCTCCGAGTGGCCCACCGGCTCGGCCTGCCCTGCCGCGTGGTGGACCTGCGCTGGCTGGCCCCGCTACCGGTGGCCGACATCCTGCGCGAGGCGTCGGCGACCGGCCGGGTGCTGATCGCCGACGAGACCCGCCGCACCGGCGGCGTGTCGGAGGCCGTGATCACCGCGCTCACTGATCACGGGTTCCAGGGCCGGATCCGACGGGTGACCAGCGCGGACAGCTTCATCCCGCTGGGACCGGCGGCCAGCCAGGTGCTGCTGTCCGAGGCCGACATCGCGAAGGCCGCGCTGGAGCTGCTGGCCTGACCGGGCCGCGCTGGCGGCACCAGCCTGACATCGCCCAGGCGGACCGGCGGACCGGGCTACTCGCCCTGCCCAGCCTCCGTGCTGGTCCGTGGCCGGTTGATCCTGGCCCGCTGCCCGCCCCCGCCACCGCTTCCTCTGCGGAACGCTTTTCACCCCGATTTGGTTGCCTTCATGTTTTGATCAAGGTGAATCTCCGGCGCTGTGCTCACCCATTCAGGTGAGGCGTGACTGCTGACTGGCGGGTGGTGCCAGCGGGACGGGTGGGTTTGTTTGGGCTGGTCGGGCTTGTGATCGTGGAGTGGCTCGGCGGGTTTGGGTGGGCAAGTCGAATTTACCCGGATGGTGGCGGTTGTGGTTCGACTCATCCACAGGGGCCGCGCGGAACAGGGCTGGCCACACACCGCACACCGCTCCGCCCTGCACACCACCTCACATTGCACACCGCTCCACCCCGCGCGAAAACGCCGCCCCACCTCGCCACCCCGCGCTCCACCTCGCCGCACCGCACCGCACCGCACCGCACCGCACCGCACCGCACCGGCCAGCACACCACCCTGCCCGACAAGACACGCCGCCTGACCCGCGAGACATCCAGCCCACCCCGCTGCCCCGCGCCCCGCGCCACCCCGCGCGGCCAGCCCGCCACCCCGCGCGGCCGCCACCCCACCCCCCACCTCACCGCTAAGCCCGCGGCAGCCGCGCCTTCTTGACCGGATGCGCCACCCGGGTAGCCGTGTAATGGAACCCCTTCCCGTCCACCCGCTTCCCCGTATGCCGATCCACCAGCACCGGATCAACCTCCGCGCCAGTGGCGTTGTCGCGCAACCGCACCGCCGCCTTCTTCCGCGTCACATGCTTGCGCCCCCACGCCCCCAGCGCCTCGATCACCGGCTGCAGGTCCCGGCCACGGTCCGTCAGCACGTACTCATCCCGCGGCGGCCGCTCCTGATACCGCCGCCGCTCCAGCAGACCCCGGTCGCACAGGTCACCCAGTCTGCGGGTCAGGGAGTTCGGCGAGATGCCCATGCTCTGCTGGAACTCGTCGAAGCGGGTGAGGCCGTGCAGGGCGTCGCGGATGATGAGCAGGCTCCACCACTCGCCGACCTGGTCCAGGGTTTGGGCTATGGCGCAGGTCATTTCCTCGAAGCTCTTGTGGCGCATGCCGTAGGGTAACTTCCATCGTGGAATCTACGCGTACTGGAGGGCTCATGGCGACCATCGGAGTGCTGGGACCGGGTGGGGTCGGCGGGTTGATCGCGGCTCGGTTGGGTGCGGCTGGGCACGAGGTCACCGTGGTCGCCACTGAGCGGACGGCGGCCGAGATCACCGCGCGGGGGCTGTCGTTCCAGGCCCCGGGGGTGGCGCCGAGGGTGAGTTTTCCGGACGCCCGGCCTTGGCTGACCGCGCCGGTGGAGGTGCTGGTGGTGGCGGTCAAGGCGACCGAGCTGCTGGCTGCGGTGCAGCGGGTGCCCGCGGCGGTGCTGGGCAGTGCGACCGTGTTGCCGTTGCTGAACGGCGTTGATCATCTGCCGGTGTTGCGGGCGTGGTACCCGCGGGCCTCGGTGGTGGCGGCCAGTATCGCGGTGGAGGCGGCGCGGCACCGGCCGGGTGTGGTGGAGCAGCTTTCCCGGATCGCCGATCTGGTGGTGGCCGACGGCACACCGGAGGGCGCCGCGGTGGCGGAGCTGTTGCGTGCGGCGGGGTTGACCGTGACAACCGATGCCGATGAGCAGACTGTGTTGTGGCGCAAGCTGTCCTTTTTGGACCCGTTCGCGTTGCTGACCACCGGCACGAATGCCGCTATTGGGGAGGCTTTGCGGCTCAAGGAATCCTGGGTCCGGCCGTTGGTGGACGAGGCGGCGGCCGCGGCGGCTACCTGGAACGTGCGGATCGACACTGACGCCGTGGCGGCGCGGATCCGTTCACTGCCTGCGACCATGCAGTCCTCGATGCTGCGGGATCGGCGGGACGGGCGTGCGCTGGAGCTGGACGCCATCGCGGGGCCGGTGATCCGGGCGATCGGTGCGGAGAAGGCGACTACCACGGTGGAAGTAGCGCGGACGATTCTGGCCGCGGGCTAGGGTTTGGTGGCCGCGCCCGCGTAGAAACCGCTGACCGGCTGGGGTGGCCGGCCTGGTTCGGGGTGCCAGTCCACCGCGTCGACCAGGCCGGGCGGGATCAGTGGCAGCCTGCCGAACATCGCGGCCACCTCGGCCAGGGTGCGGGGGTGGATCGGGGTGGCGCTGCGCTGGTACAGACCGGCCACCGTGCGCCATTCCGGCGGCAGGTTGTCCGTGGTGACATGGGAAATCGCCACCAGACTGCCGGGCGGCAGCGCCGAGACGTACTGCCGGACCACCCCGGGCGGATCGTCCTCGGTGGGCAGGAAATGCAGTACCGCCACCAGGAGCAGTGCGATGGGCTGATCGAAGTCCAGCTGCGCGCGCACCCCGGGATCGGTCAGCACCTGGGGCACATCACGCAGATCCGCCTGCGTGACACTCACCCGCGGATGTCCGGCCAGCAGCCGGTGGCTGTGCGCGACCGCCACCGGTTCCACGTCCACATAGGCGATCCGGCACCGCCGATCGGCCGCGTGCGCCACCTCGTGCACATTCGACTCGGTCGGGATTCCCGAGCCCAGGTCCAGGAACTGGCGGATCCCGGCGCCCACCGCGTGCCGCACCACCCGGCCAAGGAACGCCCGGTTCAGCCTGGCCGCCCTGGGCAGTTCGGGGCGCAGCGCGATGGCCTGATCAGCGAGTTCGCGGTCCACCGGGAAGTTCTGCGTGCCGCCCAGGAAGTAGTCGTACATGCGCGCGGGGTTCGCGCGGGACAGGTCGATCTCCCCGCTCACCCAGCCCAGCTCGTCCGGACCCACACAAATGAGTGTGCGCACCGCTGCCGGCTTCCGGCAAGATGACAGTGGCAGGTTGCCACCGGAAGGGGAGTCCGTTGCCACCGATCCGCACCGTGACCACGGTCTGCGTCGCGCTGACGCTACTGGCCACGTCTACAGGTATCGCCGCCGCACACACCGATCCGCACCGCGAGGCCGTGCAGGAACAGGTGAACGCGGTGGTGGCCGGTGGCGCGGCAGGCATGCAGGTCCGGGTCACCAGGGACGGCCGGGAATTCACCGTCCGCGCGGGGGTGGCCGAACTCCGCACCCAGCGGCCGGTGCCCCTCGATGGGCGGTTCCGGGTCGGCAGCATCACCAAGACCTTCGCCAGCGTGGTCACCCTGCAACTGACCGCCGAGGGCAAGCTCGGCCTGGACGAACCGGTTTCCCGTTATCTGCCAGGGCTGTTGCCCGACGGCGAACGGATCACCGTGCGGAACCTGTTGCAGCACACCAGCGGTCTGCACAACTACACCGACGACCTGCCGCAGGACCCGAAGGAGTTCCTGGCCCGCCGCTTCGAGCACCGCTCGCCGCTGGAACTCGTACGCGGCGCGGCGCGGAAGCCGCTGTTGTTCCCGGTGGGCACGAAGCACTCCTACTCCAACACCAACTTCCTGGTGGTGCAGCTGCTGATCGAGCAGGTCACCGGACGGCCGTGGGCCGCGGCGGTGTACCAGCGGATCCTGCACCCGCTGCGGCTGCGGGACACCGAGGTGCCCGTGGACAACCCGTTCATCCACGGCCCGCACGCGCACGGTTACCTGATGGTGGAAGGGAAACCGGTCGACATCACCGAGATGAACCCGTCCAGGGCGGGCGCCACCGGGGCGATGATCTCCACCACCGCCGACCTGGACCGCTTCCTGCGCGCCCTGCTCGCCGGCCGGTTGCTCGCCCCGGCCCAGCAGGCCGAACTGACCAAGGTCACCGCGGTCAGTCCCGCCTACGGCCTCGGCTTCTTCCCGGTTCCCACCAGTTGCGGGATCACGGTGTGGGGCCACGGCGGCGGCCTTCCTGGCTACCTCAGCATGATGGTCGGCGCCGCCGACGGCAGCCGCCGGGTCGAGGCCTCGGTGACCATCGGCACCGGCGTGGATCAGCAGGCACTGCGCAAGTCCGTGGACAGCGCGGTGTGCGCCTGACACCCTGGTCCGGGTGGAGGAAACCGACGTCGACTTCTGGTTCGACCCCAGCTGCCCCTACACCTGGGTCACCGCGCGCTGGCTGACCGAGGTGGAGAAGGTCCGGCCGATCAGGTTGCGGTACCACGTGATGAGCCTGGCCGTGCTCAACGAACACCTGGAGGTCGACCCGGAGGGCGACACCGAGGGTTTCCTGTGGTGGCCGGTGCGGATCTGCGTCGCGGTCGAGCAGCGGCACGGACAGGACGCGCTGCGCCGGTTCTTCACCGCCTACGGCGCCCGGGTGCACGAACGCGGCGACTGGGGCTGGGCGGAGGCGCTCACCGAGGCCGGGCTGCCGGCCGAACTCGCCGAGGCGGCCGACGGCGAGGACTACGACGCGGCCCTGCGTGCCTCGCACGAACGCGGGATCTCGTTGGTGGGCAAGCACGTGGGCACCCCGATCATCGCCGCCGAGGGCGCGGCGTTCTTCGGGCCGGTGCTGTCCAAGGCGCCGCGCGGGGAGGCGGCCGGGCGGCTCTGGGACGGCGCCCTGCTGGTCGCGGGCACACCCGGATTCCACGAGCTGAAAGGCGTTCCGCACCAGCCGGCGGACTTCACCTGAGCCGGATTACCGGTCGGGGCCGAGCAATCCGGCCTCGTGCGCCACGATCGCGGCCTGCACCCGGTTCGCACAGTCCATTTTGGTCAGGATGCGGCTCAGGTGCGCCTTGGCCGTGCCCACTCCGATGTGCAGCCGCTGCGCGATCTCGGCGTTGGACAGGCCCTCGCCGACCAGTTTGAGCACCTCGCGTTCGGCGTCGGTGAGCCGGGCGACCCTGGGCGCGGCATCCGGCGCCCGGTTCGGGCCGAGCAGGTGGGTTTCGATCAGGTCGCGGGTGATCCGCGGTCCCAGCACCGACTCCCCCGCCGCGGCCAGCCGCACCGCGCGGATCAACTCGGTGGGCCCGGTGTCCTTGAGCACGAACCCGGTCGCCCCGGCCCGCATCGCCTGCGCCACATAGCGTTGCTCGCCGAAGGTGGTGAGCATGACTACCCGGGTGTCCGGCGCCAGCCGGGCGATCTCCCCGGCGGCGGCCAGCCCGTCGCCGCCGGGCATCCGGATGTCCAGCAGCGCCACGTCGATGCGTTGCCGCACACAGACTTCCACCGCCGACGGACCGCTGTCCGCCTCGGCGACCACGCTGATGTCCTCGGCGCTGTCCACGATCATCCGCACCCCGGCCCGCATCAGCCGTTCGTCGTCGGCGATCAGCACCCGGATCTCCTGCTCGCTCACCGGCGCAGCTCCTCCTTGGCGACCAGTACCCCGTCCCGGAAACACAGTCTGTACTGGCGCACCGCGGGATCGTCCACCGCACGATAGTGGAAGCACTCGCTCTGCTCCGGAATGCCCACCGGGTCGAACAGGCTGAGGTCGTTGCCCTCGCCGAACCGCTCGCGCACCGCGTCCTGGCCGGTGCCCAGGCCGAGTCCGGTGTAGTCGGCGGACTTGATCGGGCTGCCGCCGGTGACCAAACCCAGCAGCACGACCGCCACCGCGACCAGCAGGATCGGCACCGCCCCGAACAGCGCCAGGCAGCCGGAGCCGAGCACCCGCCCCGCGGTGAGCACCTCGGCGGCCAGCGGTCCCGGTGGCTGGATCGGTGCGGGCCGTTCCGGCGCGGGCCCGGCGGGCGGCAGCCGAGGCAGCTCGGCCCGCACCAGGAACCCACCGTCCACAGTGGACTCGCCGGTGAACCGGCCGCCGGCCAGCGCGACCCGTTCCTCCAGCCCGGCCAGTCCACGCCGGGTGCCCGGCACCCCGTCCGCGGCCACCGGACCGTTCTCCACCACCACCAGGACCCGTTCGCCCTCGGCGAGCACCCGCACCCTGGTGGTCGCGGCCGGGGCGTGCTTGTGCACGTTGGTCAGTCCCTCGCGCACCACCCGGTGCACCGCGCGCCGCACCCGCACGTCCACCTGGTCCAGATCCGGGCCGCGCCACTCCAGTTCGACGTCCACCCCGACCCGCCGGGATTCGGTCACCAGCCGGGCCAGATCGGCCTGGGTGCCGCTGTCCTGGTCGAGTTCCTCGGCCGGGCCGACCCGCAGGATGCCCAGCACATCGCGCAGTTCGGCCATGGCGGTGCCCGCGGTGGTGCGCAGCAGGTGCGCGTGCTCGCTGAGTTCGGGGGCCTGTTTGGCGGTGGCCAGTTCCAGCGCGCCGGCGTGCATGGAGATCAGGCTGAGCCGGTGCCCGAGCAGGTCGTGCATCTCCGCGGCGATGTGCGCGCGTTCGGCGGTGCGCGCCTCCGCGGCGGTGAGCAGCCGGACCTGTTCCAGGTACTCGTTGCGGTCGTGCAGCACCCTGGACAGCGGCCGCCGCCGTCCCACCAGCAGGCCGGCGAAGACGGGCAGCACCAGCAGCCCGACGGTGATCGACAGGTACCCGGCCACCTCGTCCGCGCCGAAGTCGAGGCTGGGACCGGCGAGCAGGAACCCGGCCAGCACGGTCACCGCCAGCGCGGCCCACAGTCGCCGCCGGGGCTGCGCCCAGCGCCCGGCGTGGAAGCTGATCACCGCGATGACCGGCAGCGCGGCCACCCAGCCCACCAGGTACAGCCCGACCGTGCCGATCAGCGCGGCGGCAGGCCAGCGCAGCCGGGCCAGGGTCAGGGTGACGGCCAGGACCGCCCCGAGGATCGGATGGGACATCGGCAGCGGCAGCAGGACGAGCGGTAGCAGTGCCAGGCCGAGCACGGCCAGTACCAGCAGCGCCTCGGCGACGATCCGGGCCGGGGAGGCCGCCCGCACGGCGTCGCGGATCAGTCGGGGCTCCGCGCGGAGCCGGTCCAGCCAGGTCACGTGTTCTCCGCCTCTGTGGTCCAGTTGGCGTAGTACATCGTGCCCGGTCAGGCAGCGGACAGTGCCAACCGGCCAGGGTGAGTCAGCCGATCGGCGCGCGCCGGTCAGTCGATGGGTTCCTCGCCCGCGATGCCGTGCACGATCCCCAGCTCAAGGAGGTCCTGCGGGCGCAGTCGCAGCTGGTTCGCGGTGTGCTCGACCTCGGCGGGCCCCCGCTTGAGGATCGCGGCCCCCAGTTCCGGCGCGATCACCGAGAAGTAGGCGTCCGGGGTGATCCACAGCCGGTCGGCCGAGGCCAGCGCGAGCGCGCCGCCGGAGCCGCCCTCGCCGATGACCAGGGTGGTGATCGGCACGTCCACCGCGGCCACCGCGCCGAACAGCTCAGCCAGCGCGCTGCCCACGCCGGCCTGTTCGGCCGCGGCGTCGTTGGCCGCGCCGGGGGTGTCGACCAGGGTGAGCACCGGCAGACGGAGCTGGTCGGCCAGCCGGATCAGGCGGGCGGCGGTGCGGAAACCGGCCGGGGTGTTGGCGGTGCCGGTCTGGGCGACGTAGGCCACGGTGGCGCCGTCGCGGCGGCCGAAGCCGCAGCGCATGCCGGGGTCGGCCCCGCCTGCCCGGTCGCCGCTGATCTCGAAGACGAGGTCGAAGTAGTCGTCCAGGTAGGCCTCGGCGCGGGGGCGTTGCACGGCGCGGGCGCGCTGGACCGCGGACCAGCCGTCGGCGGGCCAGTCCTGGCGGCCGAGCGCGCGCGGCACGGTGGCCGGTTGCACGGGGGCGGCGCCGGTGGGGGCGAGCAGTTCGACCACGTGCCGCAGGGTGTGCGGCAGGGTGGCCTGGTCCACCACCGCGTCGACCGCGCCCGCGGCGAGTTTGCCCTCGCTGCGGAACTCCGGCCCGTCCGCGCCGCCGGGCGGCTGGACCCGGTGACCACCGAAGGCGACGGTGGCCTCCCGCAGCGCCAGCACGATGTCCGCGCCCGCGCCCAGCGAGGCCCACACGCCGCCGGTGGTGGGCTCGCGCAGCACCGCGATGTGCGCCAGCCCCTCCCACCGGGTGAGCTGGAGCTGGCGGGCGATCCGCTGCAGCTGGAGCAGCGAGCGCATGCCCTCCTGCATCCGGCTGCCGCCGGTGGAGATCAGCGAGACCACCGGCCAGCGCAGCCTGCGGGCGATCTCGAAGGCCCGGCAGATCCGGGTGCCCGCGCGCTGACCGAGTGAGCCGCCGATGTAGCGGAAGTCGAAGGCGACCAGCACCACCGGCTGGTTGCCGATCTGTCCCTGCCCGCACACCACCGACTCGGACTCGCCGGACCGGGTGCGCGCGCGGGCCCGCTGCTCGGTGTAGCCGCTCCAGGTGAGCGGTCCGTCGCCGTAGTCGGCCTCCGGTCCGGTGTCGGCGAAGGAGAACTCGGCGAACTCGCTGGTGACCGCGGCGATGGCGGTCCGCGCACCCCCATCAGTCACCGGCAAGCGACCTCTTCATGATCTTTCCCATCTCGTTGCGCGGCAACCGGTCGAGGAACTGTACGCGGCGCGGGCGCTTGTGCGGAGCGAGCTGGGTCGCCACGAGGTTCACCAATTCTTCCGGCTGGGGATCGCGGCCGGGCACCGGCACGATCCAGGCGACGATGCGTTCGCCGAGATCGGGGTCGGGTTCGCCGGTGATCGCCACCTCGGCCACGTCCGGGTGCTCCAGCAGCACGTTCTCGATCTCCCCGGCGCCGATCTTGTAGCCGCCGCTCTTGATCAGGTCGGTGGCCTTGCGCCCGACCAGCCGGAGGTAGCCGTCGGCGGCGCGAGTGGCCACGTCACCGGTGCGGAACCAGCCGTCCCGGAAGGCCGCGGCGGTGGCGTCGGGCCGGTTGAGGTATTCCAGGAACAGGTTCGGGCCGCGTACCTCGACCTCGCCGACGGTGTCGTCGTCGCTGGTCGTCACGACCGTGCCCTGTTCGTCCACCAAGCGCACCTCGACCCCGTTCACCGCCGCCCCGACGGTACCGGGCCTGCGTTCGCCGTCCGCCCGGACGGCACAGTTCATCAGTGTTTCTGTCATGCCGTAACGCTCGACGACCTGGATCCCGGTGGCCGCGGTGATCCGCTGGTGGTCGCTGACCGGCAGCGCGGCCGAGCCGGAGACCAGCAGCCGGGCCTTGGCGATGGCCGCGGCCAGCTCCGGGTCGGCCTCCACGTCGGCGGCCAGCCGGTGGTACATGGTGGGCACGCCGAACATCATGGTGGCCCCGCCGGCCAGTTCGCGGGCGGCGGCCTCGGTGCTGTACCGGCCCAGGTGGCGCACGGATCCGCCCAGCCGCAGCGGGCCGAGGATGCCGATGATCAGCCCGTGCACGTGGAACAGCGGCAGGCCGTGCACCAGGGTGTCCGCGCTGGTCCAGGCCCAGGCGTCGGCGAGCCCGTCCAGGTTGCTGGCCAGCGCGCGCCGCGGCAGCACCACGCCCTTGGGCGGGCCGGTGGTGCCGGAGGTGTAGACGATCAGCGCGGGGGCTTCCGGGGCGGGTTCGGCGGGGAGTTCGCCCAGGGGTTCGGCGGCCAGCGCGACCGGGTCGACCTCGGCCCTGGGCAGCGCGGCCAATGCGGGTGGCAGGATGTCCTCTGCGGCGGCGAAGACCAGGTCAGGGCGGCTGTCGCCGAGGATGTGGCCGAGTTCCCGCTCCCCCGATCTGGGGTTGATCGGGATCACCGGGACCCCGGCGAGCAGGGCCCCGGTGACGGCCAGGCAGGTGTGCATCGAGTTGGTCGCCCACACCGCGACCCTGGTGGCCGGGGCCGCGGTCCTGGCCAGCGCGCCCGCCGCGGCGGCCAGCTGCACGTAGCTCAGCGCGAGGTCGCCGAACCGCACCGCCTCCCGGTCGGTGGGCTCGACCAGGGCGGGGAACAGCGGTGTGGACACGGGCGCCTCTTTCGTCGGTGGTTCAGTGCAGAGTGGGCACGACCAGGGTGAGCCACAGCAGCGGCGGGGCCGCCACCACGATGATGCCGCCATAGGCCATCAGCCGGCGGAACAGGCGTTCGCGCTCCTCCTCGGCCGAGTTGGCCAGCACGATCGCGCCGTTGGTGGAGAACGGGCTGACGTCGACCACGGTGGCCGAGACGGCGAGCGCGGCGATCATGCCGACCGGGCCCACCGTGCCCTCGGCCAGGAACGGCACGGCCAGGGGGATGG
This sequence comes from Crossiella sp. CA198, assembly GCF_052078295.1. NCBI lineage: Bacteria > Bacillati > Actinomycetota > Actinomycetes > Pseudonocardiales > Pseudonocardiaceae > Crossiella > Crossiella sp. CA198. The sequence goes on along the minus strand of NZ_JBQJIM010000011.1, from coordinate 246,926 downwards.
TGGCGCCGAGCAGGCCGACGGAGGAGGCGAAGGCGGAGACCACGGCGCCGATGTAGCAGAGCAGCAGCGCGGCCAGCAGTGGCGCGCCGACGTCCTTGACCGCGCCGGCGATGTAGGTGATGGCGCCGATCTTCTGCAGCACGCCGACGTAGGTGAGCACCCCGCAGATGAGCAGCACGGTGGGCCAGGTGATCTGACCGATCGCGCTCTGGTGGATCCGCGGGGAGAGCAGACCGAGCAGCACCGCGATGGTGATGGCGACCAGGCCAACGTCGAGGTTGAAGGCGAGGGTGAGCGCGACCAGCACGACCAGCCCTGCCAGGGTGAGCACCCGGTCCCGGTTGAGCCGGATCGGCTCCTGCTCGCCGTCGAGCGCGCCGGTGCCGCGGGCGAGCTTGAGTCCGCCGAGCACGAAGAAGGCGATCACCGCGATGATCAGGTTGGCGACCAGGCTGGCCAGGAACACCGCGACCGGGCTGCCGGGCAGGCCGTTCTTGTCCACCAGGCCGTTGACGATGGCGCCGTAGACGCTGATCGGGGAGAACCCGCCGGCCTGCGCGCCGTGCACGACCATGATGCCGATCAGCAGCGGGTTGATCTTGTACTTGGCAGCGAAGCCGAGGGCGATGGGCGCGACGATGGCCACCGCGGCGGGGCTGACCGCGCCGATCGCGGTGAGCAGCGCGGCGACCAGGAACATCACCCACGGGATGACCGCGAGCCTGCCCCGTGCCAGCCGGACCGCGGCCGCGACCAGCCAGTCCGTGGTGCCGTTGGCGCGGGCGATGGCGAACAGATAGGTGACCCCGACCAGCACCACGAAGATCCCGCCGGGGAACCCGGCCATGATCTCCTCGGTGGACAGGCCGCCGGCGAAGGTGCCGACCAGGAAGGCGGCCGCGAAGGCCAGCACCCCCATGTTGACCGACCACACCGAGGCCACCACGAAGATGGCGGCCAGCGCGAGAATCGAGATGATCTCTGCGGACAAGGTGGCTCCCGGGGCGCTAGATTGGCTCAGCCACTGAACCATCAGGCCACTCGCACGGTCAACTGCTACCGTTGCGGGCACTGTCCGCCGAGGGGGAAGTGCCGGTGTCCGACACCCTGCGTCCGATCAACCGCCCACGCCTGTATGAGCAGGTGGTGGCCAGTCTGCGCGACTATGTGGGCAGCGCGGGCCTGCGCGCGGGGGATCGACTTCCGCCCGAACGGGAACTGGCCGAACGGCTCGGCGTCAGCCGCGCTTCGGTGAAACAGGCGATCGTGGTGCTCGAGGTGCAGGGCCTGGTCGACGTCCGGCACGGCGGCGGCAGCTATCTACTGCACGACACCCTGGAGGCCGAACCGGTGGCCGCGCTGGTCGACCGCCGCCGCAGGCTGCCGGATGTCCTAGACGCCCGCGAGGCGCTGGAGACCAAGCTCGCCGAACTGGCCGCCGAACGCCGTACCGAGGACGACCTGGCCGAGATCGAATCGGCCCTGGCGCTGATGAGGCAGGAGATCGACGCGGGCGAGTACGGCCTGGCGGGCGACCGGCGGTTCCACGCGGCGATCACCGCGGCGGCCCGGAGTTCGCTGCTGGCCGAGTTCATGCGCATGATCGCCGACCAGATAGCGGAAAGCCGGACGGAATCACTGCGCCAGCAGGGCAGACCGGAGAAGTCCCTGGAGCAGCACTGGCGGATCGCGGCGGCCATCCGGGCCCAGGACGGGGCGGCGGCGAACGCGGCGATGCGGCGGCACGTGCGCACGGTCAGCCGGGTCCGGCTGTTGAGCTGGGAACCGGACGGCGAGGCCTGAGATGACCGACTCGGCACAGCTGGTCGAGGTGTTCAAGGCGCTGGCCAACCCAGTGCGGCTGCAGTTGCTGCAGTGGCTGCGCGAACCGGAACGGCACTTTCCGGAGATCAACGAGGTCGGGGTGTGCGTGAGCCACATCCAGGCCAAGATCGGGCTCGCCCAGTCAACGGTGTCGGCGTACCTGGCCTCGCTGGAACGCGCGGGGCTGGTGCGCTCGACCCGGGTCGGGAAGTGGACCCACTACCAGCGCGATGAGCAGCGGATTTCCCAGCTCATCGACGTGCTCGGCCACACCCTCTAGCCCCGATCCGCACCGTGTTCGCCGGATCCGCCGACCGTCATATCGAGAATCTGCGATACTTCGATTCGTCGATCAGAGAAGGCGGCCCCGGCCGCCAGGCAGGAGACGAACCGTGGGCAACATCGAGGGCATGGACCTGGGCCGCTTCGGCGTCTGGACGTTCGACTTCGAGGACCAGCCGGCCGGCCGGATGCGGGATGCGATCCAGGAGCTGGAAGCCCTGGGCTGGCCCGCGTTCTGGATCCCGGAACGGGACGGCCGGGAAGCGCTCACGCACGCCGGTTACCTGCTCTCGGTCACCGAGCGGATCACCGTGGTCAACGGCATCGCGCGGATCTTCTCCCGCGAACCCCGCTGGACCCGCGGCGCGGCCCTGCTGCTGGCCGACGCCTACCCGGACCGCCACCTGCTCGGCCTCGGCTTCGGCGGCGAACGCCCAGGTCAGCAGCCACTGCAGGCCATGCGCGACTACCTCGCCGAAATGGACGCCGTGACCAGCGCGAACCCACTCCCCCAGGCCCCGGCGCGCCGGATCCTGGCCGCCTACGGACCGAAGATGCTGGCACTGGCCCGCGACCGGTCCGCCGGCGCGCACACCTATCACGTGCCGGTGCGGCACACCGCGCAGGCGCGGGAGGTGCTGGGCGCGGCGCCGTTCCTCGGCGTCGAGCAGGCGGTGCTGTTCGAGCGCGATCCGGCCCGCGCCAGGGAGATCGCCCGCGAGCACCTGCACGTGTACCTGACCAGCAAGTACAACGTGGCCAAGTTCCTCCGCCTTGGCTACACCGAGGCGGACCTGGACGGCGGCCGGGGCAGCGACCGCCTCGTCGACGATCTGGTGATCTGGGGCGATCTGGACACCATCGCCGGCAAGCTGCACCACCACCTCGACGCCGGAGCTGATCATGTCGGCGTGCAGGTCATCGGCGTGCGACCCGGCGAGTCGGCGATGCCGCAGTGGCGCGCACTGGCCGGGGCGCTGCTGCCTCAGCCGGTGGCGCGGTAGCCGGGGATGTCCTCGATCCGGTGATAGACGGGCAGGCCACGCTGCTGCGCGATGGCCACGTCCTGGTCGGCGCCCTTGGATTCGCCGGGTAGCCGCAGCACCGCGTCGCAGTGGTGCAGCAGGCGGTCGGCGGTGGGGTACATGATCTCCTCGGCCACCGGGTCGGCCGGGCTGGTGCCGCCCGCGCCGCGCAGCACCGGCAGCGCGACCCATTCGCCGATCATCGGCAGGTGCCCGCTGCGGAAGATCGGCCAGGCCGCCTGCTCCAGGTCGCGCAGGTTGGCGGCCAGCTTGGCCGGGTCGTCGCCGGTGCCGGAACGATAGGGACCGGCGATCAGGATCAGCAGTGGTGTACTCATGGCAATCACGGTAACGTGCACAAGTCGGCAAAAACAAGGAGAAGTGTGCATGCTGAGCGCGCAACGTCGTGAGCTGCTGCTGGAGCGGTTGCGGAGCACCGGCCGGATCGTGGCCAAGGACCTCGCGGCCGAGCTGGGCACCTCCGAGGACACCATCCGCCGGGACCTGCGCGAGCTGGCCGCGGACGGGTTGTGCCAGCGGGTCTACGGCGGCGCGCTGCCGGTCAGCCCGGCCGTCGGCGACTACGCCACCAGGGAGAACGTGCAGGTCTCCGGCAAACAGCGGGTGGCAGCGCTGGCCGCGGCGCTGATCCGGCCGCACAGCACGGTGCTCCTGGACGGCGGCACCACGGCGCTCGCGGTGGCCCGGCGACTGCCCCTGGAGCTGGCCGCCACCGTGGTCACGCACAGCCCGACCGTGGCCGTGGCCTTCGTGGACCACCCACACGTCGAGGTGGTCCTGCTGGGCGGGCGGCTGTTCAAGCACTCCCTGGTCACCTGCGGCGCGGCCGCGGTCGAGGCGGCACTGGGCGTGCGTGCGGACCTGTTCCTGCTGGGGGTCACCGGGGTGCATCCGGAGGCCGGGCTGACCACCGGCGACGCCGACGAGGCCGCGATGAAGCGGACCCTGGCCGGGCAGGCCGCGGACACCTATGTGCTGGCCAGCTCGGAGAAGATCGGCGCGGCCTCGCCGTTCTCGGTGCTGTCGCTGACCAGGGTGGCCGGGATCGTCACCGACGCCCCGGCCACCGACCCGACCGTGCGCAGACTGACCGGACTCGGCGTCGATATCCTGCACGCGGACTAAAACGTGTAACAACGTGCATAGCGGTGACTCTGCGTAAACGGGGACTCTGAGTCCCTGGGACTCCCCGTCCCAGGGACTCAGAGTCCTCTGGTACTCGCCGCGAGACCGGGTGAGAGTGGCTGCCATGACCGCCACGACCTACCCCGACCAGCGACTCCGCTCAACCGACCGGCGCCCAGGCGACCGGCCCGGCTCAGGCCGCGCCGAGGAAGTCCGGGATCAACGGGAACAGCAGCGCCGGCTGGCTGGTCACCGTGGTGTGCTTGGTGGCGGGCAACACCGCCAGCCTCGACTTGGGCAGCCCTGTCACGTCCCCGTTCACCCCGCCGCCGAAGTGACCGAACAGCTCCACCGTGTGCGCGAGCCGGATGATGTCGGAGTCCCCGGCGATCAACAGCACCGGCGCGGTCACCGCGCGCAACTGCTCCGCGGTGATCCGAGGGAAGGCGCGCAGGTAGTTCTTGACCTTCTCCACCAGGCGCGGGAAGTCCTGCGGGCGTGGCGCGATACGCACGTACTCGGCGTAGTACGGCGACTGCATCAGGTGCTCGGGCTTGAGGTTCTCCATCGACTCGACCATGCCCGGGTGCATGCCGTCCAGGGTGTAGGCGACCGAGGCGAGCACCAGTGCGCGCACCTGGCCGGGATGGCGCAGGGCCAGCGACAGCGCGACGCCGGCGCCCATGCTGTAGCCGAAGACGTCGGCCTGGGGCACACCGATGGCACGCAGCAGCGCGGCGGCGTCATCGGCCATGCCCGGCAGGGTCAGCGGGCGGTCGATGTCGGCGGTGTGGCCGTGGCCCTGGAGTTCGACCGAGATGACCTTGCGGCCGCGGGCCAGCCGGGGCAGCAGCTCGGCGAAGGAGGTGCCGGTGGCCGAGAACGCGCCGTGCACCAGCACCAGCGGCACACCCCGGCCGTGCCCGTGCACCTCGTAGTACGACCGCAGTCCGTTGACCTCGACGTAGTGCCCGCGACCTGGCCCGGCGGCCGGTTCGGCGCCGACCGGCTGGGCCGCGCCCGCGACGAGCAGGGCGGCCGCGGTGACCGCGGTGATGATCTTGCGCATGGGTTCCTCCCGGTGTCTGTTCGCACCCCCGCGTCGAACGGGACGGCGGTGATTCGACACACCGGCGGGAGAACTTCGCCGGGTTTCTCAGGACAGGCGCAGGCCCCGGTAGCCGTCGGCGGCGATCTGCTCGCACAGCGCCCGGTAATGGTGGAACCCGCCCGCGTACGGCATGAACACCCGCGGTTTGCCGGGCACGTTCGCGCCCAGGTACCAGGAGTCGGCCAGCGGGTACAGGGTGGCCCCGGCCGCGATGGCGACCTGCTCGTTCCATTCCCGCTCGGCCGCGGGCTCCGCCTCGGCCCGGCGCAGGCCGTGTTCGCGCAGGTGGGTGAGCAGGCCGGTGACCCAGTCCACGTGCTGTTCGGCGGCCAGGATGACGTTGGCCAGCACCGAGGGACTGCCCGCGCCGGCGAGCACGTAGAGGTTGGGGAACCCGGTGACCGTCACGCCCAGGTAGGTGCTGGGCCCGGCCGCCCAGTGCTCGGCCAGCGGCAGGCCGTGCTCGCCGCGGATGTCCAGCCGCAGCAGCGCGCCGGTCAGCGCGTCGTAGCCGGTGGCCAGCACCAGCACGTCCAGGTCGTGTTCCTGCCCGCCGGCCTGCACCGCGTGCGGCAGCACCCGTGCCAGGGGATGTTCGCGCAGGTCGACCAGGGTGACGTTGTCCCGGTTGAAGGTCTGGAAGTAGCCATCGTCCACGCAGGGCCGTTTGGTGCCCACCGGGTGCGAGTCGGGGGTGAGCGCCTTGGCGGTGGCCGGGTCGTCCACCAGCCCGGCGATCTTGGCGTGCAGGAACTCGGCCGCGGTGGCGTTCGCGGTCTCGTCCAGGATCAGGTCCTGGTAGCTGAAGAAGAACCCGAGCCCGCCCTCCCGCCAGCGCTGCTCGTACAGCGCGGTGCGCTCGGCCGCGGAGTCCGCCAGCGCGGCGGGCCGGGTCTCGATCGGTATCCCGGCGTGGGTGGTCAGCGCCTGGGCCCGCAGCGCGCCGTAACCCTCCTGGATCTGCCGCCACTCCGCCTCGGTGAACCGCCGGTGCTGGGCGGGCACCGAGTAGTTCGCGGTGCGCTGGAACACGGTCAGGTGCGCGGCGGTCCTGGCCAGTTCCGGGATGGCCTGGATGCCGGAGGAACCGGTGCCGATCACGCCGACCCGCTGCCCGGCCAGGTCCACCGGCCCGGCTGGCCAGTCACCGGTATGCAGCACCCGGCCGGTGAAGCTGTCCAGGCCGGGCAGTTCGGGCACCCGGGCGGCGGACAGGCTGCCGACCGCGGCCACCAGGTGCCGGGCCCGCAGCCGCTCGCCGGTGTCGGTGCGCACCACCCAGTCCTCGCCCTCGCGGGCGGCGCCGGTGACCCGCACGCCGAAGGTGATGTCGCGGCGCAGGTCGAAGCGGTCGGCCACGTGCCGGGCGTAGGCCAGGATCTCCGCCTGGGTGGCGAAGCGCTCCGACCAGGTCCACTCGCGCTGCAGGTCCTCGTCGAAGGAGTAGGAGTAGTAGACGCTGGTGATGTCGCAGCGCGCGCCCGGGTAGCGGTTCCAGTACCAGGTGCCGCCGACATCCCGCGCCGCCTCGATCACGCGCACCCGGAAGCCTGCCCCCCGCAGCCGGTGCAGTGCGTACATCCCGGCGAACCCAGCGCCGATCACGATGACGTCGTGCTCCGCAGTCCCCATGAGATCCAGGCTGCCGAAGACCGCGGGCGATCACCAGGGGTGTTCGGGTGAGTTGTGAAGAAGCTGTCAGGCCCACCCGGGGAGTTCCTGGCGCCCGGCCCGCGCCGCCTATGGTCGAGGGTGTGTGCGCGTTTGTGCTGGTGGCCGAGGACGATGTCAAGCAGGCGGACATCCTGCGCCGCTACCTCGAACAGGAGGGCCACGCGGTGACCGTGGTGCACGACGGCGCCAGCGCGCTGGAGGTCGCCCGCACCCGCGGCCCGGACCTGGTGGTGCTGGACGTGATGATGCCGCTGCTGGACGGTCTGGACGTGTGCCGGTTGCTGCGCCGGGACTCCCAGGTGCCGGTGCTGATGCTCACCGCCCGCTCCACCGAGGACGATCTGCTGCTCGGCCTGGACCTGGGCGCCGACGACTACCTCACCAAGCCGTACAGCCCGCGCGAGCTGATGGCCCGGATCCGGACCCTGTTGCGCCGCACCAGATCCACCGCCGAGGACCACGTGCTGCGGGCCGGCGCGGTCACCGTGGACCCGCGCAGGCACGAGGCGTTTGTGGACGGTCGCCCGGTGGAGTGCACGGCCGGGGAGTTCGCGCTGCTCACCGTGCTCGCCGAACAGCCGGGCCGGGTGTTCACCCGGCAACAGCTGCTGGAGCGCACCAAGGGCTACGACAAGTTCATCACCGAGCGGATCATCGATGTGCACGTGATGAACCTGCGCAAGAAGATCGAGGCCGACCCGCGCCGTCCCGCGCACCTGCTGACGGTCTACCGGGTCGGCTACAAGCTCACCGACGGCGGTCGCGATGCGCCGTAGCGGCCGGGTCCGCCCGTACCGGAGCCTGCTGGTCAAGCTGCTGGCCAGTTCGGTGCTGATCGCGGTGGTCGCGGTCGGGCTGACCATCTGGCTGACCGCGACCACCACCAGCGAGGCGATCCGGCAGGAACAGGGCCAGGTGCTGGCCGATGACGCCAGCATCTATGACGGTCTGGTCGGCTACGCCGCCACCCACCCGGACTGGACCGGCGCCGGGCCGCTGATCCACGAGCTGGCCGGGCGCACCGGCAGGCGGATCGCGATCACCGACCAGGAACGGCTGATCCTGGCCGATTCCGCCGCGCCCGGCACCCCGCTGCCCGCCCGCACCGCGGCGGTGGTGGACCCGCTGCACCTGGATCCCGCGCTGTCCCCGCGCGCGGCCGACGGTCCGATCGACTCGCGTGCGCTCGGGCCGTACCGGCTCACCGAGGAGGAGCGGGAGACCTCCCAGCAGCTCGCGGACAAGCAGCGCGACTGCCTGCAGGGGCTCGGCGTGCCTGCCGAGATCGTGCGGCGGCCCAACGGCCGGGCCGAGCCCAGGACGGCCAACCCGGTGCAGCCCATGGTGAAACCGGGCGCCTGCCTGTCGGACTGGGTCAGCGGCACCGAGCAGCGGGCCGTGGATGAGCTGACCCGCCTGGCCAAGCCCTGCCTGGAGCGGCAGGGCCAGCCCCGGGTCCGGCTGGACGAGAACCTGGTCCTCTACGGCGCCAAGGGTGATCCGGAGGTGATCCGGACCTGTGTGGACAATGCCCGCCGCGAGCAGTTGCAGCCGCATGTGGCGCCGGCCGCGCTGCTGTTCGTGGGCAGCCAGGCCGATCCGCGGGCACTGCCCGATCCGGTGCGGGTGGACACCAGGCGCCTGCTGGGCCTGGGTTTGCTGGTGCTGCTGCTCACCATCGGCGTTACCGCCCTGGTCGGCGGGCGGCTGGTCCGCCCGCTGCGGCTGCTCACCGAGGCGGCCTCGGCGCCGGCGGACGGCCACCGGCGGGTGCCGGTGACCACCAGGGACGAGATCGGGGTGCTGGCCACCGCCTTCAACGACCTGTCCGAGCGGCGGCAACGCGTTGAGGAGCAACGCAAGGCCATGGTCAGCGATATCGCGCACGAGCTGCGCACCCCGCTCACCACCATCCGCAGCGGTCTGGAGGCCGCCCAGGACGGCGTGGCCCAGCCCGATGAGGCCTGGCTGTCCTCCCAGCTGGAGGAGGTGCTGTTGCTGCAACACATCATCGACGACCTCCAGGACCTGGCCGCCGCCGACGCGGGCGCGTTCCGATTACACCCGGAGCCGGTGGCGGTCGCCGACCTGCTCGACCAGGTGGCCGCGGCCCACCGTGCCCGCGCCGAGCAGTCCGGCATCGCCTTGCGCACCACCGTGACCGGCGATCCCGAACTGCACGCCGACCCGGTGCGCCTGCGCCAGCTGGTCGGCAACCTGGTCGCCAACGCCGTGCGGCACACCCCCGTGGGCGGCACGGTCACCCTGGCCGGCCAGACCGAGGGCGCCGAGGTGGTGCTCACGGTGACCGACACCGGCTCCGGCATCGAGGCTGACGACCTGCCCTTCGTCTTCGACCGCTTCTGGCGGGCGGAGAAGTCCCGCAACCGGGGCACCGGCGGCAGCGGGCTGGGCCTGGCCATCGTCCGGCAGCTGGCCGAGGCGCACGGCGGCACCGTGTCCGCGACCAGCACCCCCGGCGTGGCCACGGTGTTCACCCTCCGCCTCCCGGCCGAAGGCTGAACCCCCGGCAGGCGCCGAGGGCGGCACGCGGGGTGCAGGTGCGTCACCGGGGTCTCGCCGCGCGGCGGCACGGTAGTCGTGGTGACGGCGAGCTTGGCCAGGGCCGGACCAAGGGCGCCCACGCAGGCGGCGAAGAAATCGTTGGCGCGCAACGGTTTCGCCGAGTTGACCAGGTCGGCTTCGCATTGTTCGCCGGTCCAGTCCGGACGCCGCTGGGCGAGCAGCGCGGCGCCGCCCGCCACGCGCGGACTGGCCATCAAGGTGTCCGCCACCAACAACCCGCCGCGGGCATTCAGCCACACCTCGGCACCGCAGCACCCCGGGCCGCTGACCCCGCCCAGGACCGCCAGAAGTCAGCGACACCGGTCTCCAGACCGTCCACAGTGGACAATCCGGTCTCCGTCAGCGGCCGGTCCTGGCCGGATCGGCGTCGTCGGACGGCGGCGCGGGCGCTGGTGACCAGGTTGACCGGATGGGGGGTGCCGCCAGGTGGGGCCGGCGTGGGCGGGCGGCGGCCTGAGTCAGGACGAGCCGGGTGGGTACGGTGCGTGGTCGTGGGGGCGTGGGTGCCTGCTCTCGGTCACGATGTCGCGCTCGGTGTTGTCCGGGTGGGCCGGGCGCGTTCACAGACTCCCCCGACTGGGGTACAAGTGGGGCGTGCCCGAGAAACCACCACTGCGGTTCGGCGTGCTCGGCGCGGCCCGCATCGCCCCGTCCGCCCTGATCACGCCCGCCCGTGACCTGCCGGCGGCGGAGGTGGTCGCCGTCGCGGCGCGGGATGAGCAGCGGGCGCGGAAGTTCGCGCGCAGGCACGGGATCGAGCGGGTGCACACCGGTTACCAGGACCTCATCGAGGATCCGGGGTTGGACGCGGTGTACATCCCGCTGCCCAACAGCTTGCACGGGCGGTGGACCATGGCCGCGCTCACGGCGGGCAAGCACGTGTTGTGCGAGAAGCCGTTCACGGCCAACGCGGCCGAGGCGCGCCTGGTCGCCGGGGCCGCGCTCGGCAGTGGGCTGGTGGTCATGGAGGCCTTCCACTACCGCTACCACCCGCTGTTCCGGCGGGCGGTGGAGATCGTCGCCAGTGGTGAGCTGGGCGTGGTCAGCCACATCGAGACCGCGTTGTGTTTCCCGCTGCCCAGGTTCTCCGACATCCGCTACCGCTTCGACCTGGCGGGCGGCGCGCTGATGGACGCGGGCTGCTACGCCGTGCACATGGCCCGCACCCTGGGCCTGGCCGCGGCCGAGGGCGAACCCGAGGTGGTCGCGGCCCAGCCCAGGATGCGGGGCGAGGACGTGGACCGGGCCATGCGGGCCGACCTGCGGTTCCCGGCCGGGCACACCGGGCGGGTGCACTGCTCGCTGTGGTCGAGGTCGTTGTTGCGGATCTCGGCCTCGGTCCGCGGCGACCGCGGTGAGCTGCGCATCCTCAACCCGATCCTGCCGCAGGCGGTGCACCGGCTGACCGTGCGCGCCGGCGGCCACCGCCGGGTGGAGCGCTTCGACAAGCGCGGCAGCTACTCCTACCAGCTGGAGGCGTTCACCACGGCCGTGCGCGACGGCGGCCCGGTGCTGACCCCGCCAGCCGACTCGGTGGCCACCATGGCCGTGATCGACGCGATCTACACCGCGGCCGGACTGCCGCCGCGGGTCGCCGACGCCACCTGAGCCCGCCCGGACCTCCGAGTCCGACCAGAAATCCGAGTCTGACCAGAAATCCGGGCCCGGCCAGAAATCCGGGCCCGCCTAGAAATCGGCCGCCAGCACGGTGGCGCCGGTCGCGTCCAGCACCCGGAAACCGGTGGCCTCGGTGCGCAGCACGGCGCTGTTGAGGTTGCAGCGGATCTCGCCGGGGCCGTTGCCGACGAACTCCCCGGCCGCGTGGTCGGCGCCGCGCCGGTCGGTCACCACCACCCGGTAGCCCGCACCCTGCTCGAATCCGCGGGCGGTCAGCTTGATCTCGGTGCCCCAGGTGTGCGGCACCAGGTTCGCGCTGGCCGCGACCCGGGTGGCGAGTTGTCGCACCGCCACCGATTCCAGCGGGATCGGGGCCCGGGTGGCGCGGAGCAGGTCGGCGGCGCCGTAGCCGATGGCGGTGCCGGCCAGCACGGCCAGGGTGACGCCGATGCCGAGGCGGGCCGAGCGGCGTTTGACCGTGCGGCGTTCGGCGCGGATGCGGCCCAGCACCGCCTCGCCGAGGCCCGGCGGGACCGCGGGTTCGTCGGTGACCCGGTCCGGGTCGACCTCGGCCAGTGCCTCGGCCACCGGGATCAGTTCGGCCACCTCGGCGCGGCAGTCCGCGCAGAAGTCCAGATGTGCTTGCAGGGCAACGCATTCGGGTTCGTCCAGTCTACCTAGGACGTAGGCGCCGAGCTGCGCGCGCAGCACCTGGTGCGACTCACCGTTCACGGTTCCACGCCCATCTCCTCCATGGCCAGGTGCAGTGCCTTCAGGGCGTAGAAGATCCGGCTGCGCAGCACGCCGGCGGGCACGCCGACCTCGGCCGCCAGCTCGTGGCAGGGCCGTCCGCGCAGGTAGGCCTCGATCAGCACCGCGCGATGCGGGGCGGACAGGCGGCGCAGCGCCTCCTCGACCAGCCAGCGGTCCAGCATCGACTCGGCCAGGCCCGGCTCGGCGAGCAGCGTGGGCAGGCCGGGTCCGGTGGGCTGACCCACCCGCCGGCCCGCCAGCCGTCGGGTCTGGTCCATGACCACCGTGCGGGCGATGGCGAACAGCCACACCCGCAGGCCGGCCACCTCCGGATCGAACCGGTCCGCGGACCGCCAGGCCCGCAGGAACACCTCCTGCACCGCCTCCTGCGCCGTCCCCTCGTCCCGGAGCTGACGCAAGGCGAAGCGGTACAACTCGGGGCCGTGCGCGGCGTAGGCCGCCCGCAGCCCGGCATCGGCGCTGAGGTCGGTGGCGAGCCCGCCCGCGGCGGCGGTCCTGCCCCGTCGAAACCCAGCGCTGCGTCCAACGGTGAAATCCATTGAATCCCCTTGTGCCGTCGCCGGTGTCTACGAATCCCGGGCCGGGGCCGTTCACCGATGCCACACAAATGGACGTATTCGTGACATTCGGTGAACCGGCAGGCCAGTCCGGCTCGTAGCGACGGACCGGAAGATTCGGTTGACGGTTCCCGACCGCCGGGACGCCGGAATCCTTAGACTGGTCCTGATGCGTCGTTTGCGTTCCCCACTCCTCGTCCTCGTGCTGGTGATCCCCCTGGTAGGGCTGCTGTTGCTGATCAGTGACGGCCCCGCCCCCCGGCTGCCTGCGCCACCGGAGGACGCGCCCAAGGCCATCGTGGCCCTGGGCGACAGCACGCTGTCCGGGGAAGGCGCAGGCGACTACGAGCCGGGCACCGACGGCGACACCGGCGCGGGCAACTGGTGTCACCGGTCCACCAAGGCGATGATCAACAAACTGTCGGTGCCGGATATCGCCAGGACCTTCAACCTGGCCTGTTCCGGGGCGCGGGCGGCGAACCTGGTGGACAAGCCGCAGCACGACGAGGGCCCGCAGGTGCCCAAGCTGCTGGAGATCGCCCGGCAGTTCCGGATCGCCGCGATCGTGGTGCAGATCGGCGCGAACGACGAGCCCGGGTTCAGCTCGGTGGTCAAGGAATGCGCGGAGGCCTGGTTCAAATCCAGCGCCAAGGGCTGTTCCGGACCGCTGACCACGAGCTGGGGCGAGCGGGTGGACAAGATGGTGCCCAAGGTGGCCGCGGCGTTGCGGATGATCCGCGATGGCATGCGGGAGAACGGGTATCCGGACGCGAGTTACCAACTGGTGGTGCAGTCCTACGCGGCTCCGGTGGGGCGGGCCGTGGTGCACAGCCTGCGCAACCTGGGCGGCTGCCCGTTCCAGAGCGGGGACCTGGAATGGGTGCAGGACAAGGCCGTTGGCGAACTGGCCGCCGGGTTGCGGGCGGCGGCGGCCACCGTGGACGCGCGGTTCCTGGACCTGTCCCGGGCCGGCGCGGGCCGGGAGGCCTGTTCGACGAGTGGGAATGGCGCCGGGGAGTGGTTCACCCGGTTGACCGTGCGCTGGAAGGACCTCGGCGACGAACAGCGGTCCGCGCACGCCATCCAGGAATCCTTCCATCCCAACGCGGCCGGGCACGAGCAGTTCGCCCGCTGCCTGAGCGCCTTCCTGGCCACCACCGACCGGGCCGCGGCCTGTGTGGCGGATCCGGCCAGGAACCTGGTGCCGGTGGCGGGTGCGGCCACCGCGGCGCGGGCGGCGCGGTAACGCCGCTAGTACGGCAGGGTCAGGGCTTCCGCGCCGTCCACATCCGTGCGGATGCGGGCCCAGGAATCGTCGGTGAAATGCAGCCGCACCTGGCGGGTGGCCGGGCCGACCGCGAGCTGACGACAGCGTTCCACCCGCAGCAGTTCGGTCCGCGGCGCCTCGAACTCGAACTCCAGCACCGCGTCCTCCGGGCGTTCGTGCAACGGCGGGCGGCCGATGTCCTCCTGCAACCCGCTGGCCACATCGCGCATCAACCGGCCCACCCCGCGCAGCACCTTGCCCACCGAACGCTGCCGCACCAGGCGTTGCGCGGTCGGGCTCACGATCGGTTCAGCCCGGATGGCGGTGTCCCTGATCCGGATCACCGCGATCCGCGCCACGCCCAGCGCCAGCCAGCACGCCTCCGGCGCCTGCACCGCCCGGTACAACCGCACGCCAAGGCTGTCCGGCTGCCTGGCGTGCACCGCCGCGCCGCGACCGGCCGCGATGTCGTCATCGGACCAGGTGGCCGCGCCGGTGGAGCGGGCGGCCGGGATGCCGTGCGGGTCCAGGCCTTTGACGTGGAATCTGCCGGCGGGCAGGGCTTCGGCGCAGGCCAGTGCCTTGAGACGTTCGCCGCCGAGCCAGTCCCGGCCGAGCAGCGCGAGAGCCAGGTTGTGGTTCCACTGCACGAATCGGATGCTAGGCGGCGAGGGCCTTCTTGGCGGCGGGACGCGCCACGAAGAAGTACATCGCGAACGCGGCGACACCCATCAGCGCCATCGCGGCGGCCATCGGCACCGCGCTGCCCTGTCCCGCCAGACCCACCAGCGGCGCGGTGAGTCCGCCGATGACGAACTGCACCGAACCCAGCAACGCCGAGGCCGCGCCTGCCGCCTCGGGGTGGTCGGCCATGGCCAGGGTGGCGGTGGTCGGCAGGATCAGGCCGATGCTGGCGATCATCAGGAACAGCGGGATGAGGAAGCCGATCAGGCCGAGTTCGACGCCACCGAGTAGCGCCACCGCCAGCAACGCCAGCCCGGCCAGCGAGACCGCCTGGACGCCGATGCCGAGCAGGGTGCGCGAGTGCACCCGGTGCGCCAGCCTGCCGTTGACCTGGGCCACCGCCACGACGCCGATCGCGTTGACGCCGAAGATGAGGCTGTAGATCTGCGGGGACGCCCCGTACAGCTCCTGGATGACGAACGGCGAGCCGGAGATGTAGGCGAACATCGCGGCCATGCTCAGCCCGGAGGTGAGCACGTAGCCGACGAAGGCCCGGTCCCGCAGCAGGGTGCCGATCGAGCGGAAGGTCTGGGTCAGTCCGCCGCCCTGCCGCCGTTCGACGGGCAGGGTTTCCCGCAGGCCGAGCAGTCCGGCCAGGAACAGCACCACCGAGAAGGCGGCCAGCACCACGAAGACGCCGTGCCAGTCGGCGATCCTGAGCAGCTGGCCGCCGAGGATCGGGGCCAGGATCGGGGCCAGGCCGGAGATCAGCATCAGGTTGGAGTAGAACCTGGCCGCGGCGGCCCCGGAGTAGAGGTCCCGGACGATCGCGCGGGCGATCACGATCCCGGCCGCGCCCGCCACGCCCTGCAGGAAGCGCAGGCCCACGAACAGGCCGATGTGGTCGGCGAACACGCAGGCCACCGAGGTCAGCGCGTACACCGCGAGCCCGCCGAGCAGCGGCCTGCGACGGCCAAGGATGTCGCTGAGCGGGCCGATCACCAGCTGCCCCAGCGCCAGGCCGATCAGGCAGGCGGTCAGGGTGAGCTGGACCTGGCTGGCGGTGCCGCCCAGGTCGGCGGCGATCCGCGGGAACGCGGGCAGGTACATGTCAATGGTGAGCGGGCCGAAGGCGGTACAGCCCCCGAGTAACACCGCCAGGAAGGCGGTGGCGGCCCTGGACCCGGCTGTCGACGGCGGTGCGGCGGTGTGCGCGTCAAGCACGGAACTCTCCCCAGTTCGTTACCTCTGCGAAGGATCTATCCCGGTTAAGATACGGGAATGCCCGCGCCGGGGAAACGTGATTCCGCCCGCTCCACCGACAGCCGCACACAACTGGCCGACGACCTCTTCGCCGTGCTGCCGCGACTGCGGATGGCCGTGCTGCGCAACACCCGGCGGCACTTCCCGCACCCGCCGCTGCCCGAGGCCCAGGCCAACCTGCTGCGCACGGTCGCGGCCAGCCCCGGCCTGACCGTGCGCGAGGCCGCGCGGACCCTGCAACTGGCCGCGAACACGGTGAGCACCCTGGTGGCCGCGCTCGGCGCCGAGGACCTCCTGGAACGGCGGACCTGTCCGAAGGACCGGCGCAGCGCCCGGTTGCACCCGACCGAACTGGCCCTGGGGCGACTGGCCGAGTTCGACGGGCACCGCCGCCGGGTGGTGGCCGCGGCGATGTCCCGGATGTCCGCAGCCGAACTGGACACCCTCCAGGACTCCTTGCCTGCCTTGGGACGGCTCATCGCCGAACTCGACGACCAGGAAGAGTGATTCATGCAAACCGTTGCCACGAAACAGAACTGGCGCTGTCTCGACAACTGAACAAAACAGTATTGGCCAATCACGGCCCTCAGTCGTTTGCGCCTTTCCACCGGGCCGTTCGGGTCCATACGATGGCGGCATGGACCTGGAGGTCCGTCACCTGCGGATGCTGTGCGCGATCGCCGAGGCCGGCAGCATGACCAAGGCGGCCGCGGTGCTCGGGCTGTCCCAACCCACGTTGACCCGCCAGGTGCAACGCCTGGAACGCTTCATGGGCGGACCGCTGTTCGTCCGCGAACGCGATGGCGTGCGACCGACCGCGCTGGGCGAGTTCATCCTGGTCCGCGCCAACTCCGTGCTGCCGGTGCTGGACGGCCTCGGCCCCGCCCGGACCCAGGCCGAGGACGAGGAACTGCGCGAGATCCGCATCGGCGTGCGCCCGGGACCACTGCTGCCGAGCCTGGTGCGCGGTCTGTCCACACTGCACCCCGCAGCCGAACTGCGCACCGAGGAAGGCCCGTCCTCGCACGCGGTCGCCGAGGTCCTGGACAGCGGACGCCTCGATGTCGCGCTGCTCAACGAGTGCGACGGATACGAACTGCGCCGACGGCCCGGTCTGGTCTACCACGTGGTGGTGGTCGAACCGGTGTTCGTCCGGCTCGCCTCCGGCCACCCCCTGGCCGCCCAGTGCGAGGTCAGCCTGGGCGATCTGGCCGGTGAGGACTGGGCCACGCCCTCGCCGTGCGGCAACAACGACGACGAGTCCATCTACGCCGCCTGCGGCCGGGCCGGTTTCGTGCCGCGCATCCGGCACCGGGTGGACCTGCCGCAGGCCGATGAGCTGGTCCGCAGCCAGCAGGCGGTGCTGTTGTGCCCGCCGCTGTCGGATCCGCCCGGCGGCACGGTGAACCGGCCGTTGCGGGACACCCCGCTGCGCACCACCCGGCTGCTGGTGCACCACCGCGAGGGCGCGATCGCCCGCCAGTCCGACAAACTGCAGCGCTTCCTGGCCGAGGACTACGCCGAGCAGGTCGAGTACCACCCCGTCTACGCCTACTGGCTGGACCGGCACGGCTCGCTGTCCTGAAGGTTAAGGACAGGTGGCGAGGGGGCATACGCGGAAGCTATGGCCTGCTGACATTACCCAACAGTTGTGATTTGGCGCACTGTACTGTTATGTCACCTCGCTACTGGGACCTCAAACGGCAGATCGAGGACTACCGGCACGTGGCCAGGCAGCTCCCCCTGTATCAGCCGGACAATGACACTGACCTGCACTATTTCCGCCAGTTCGGCGGCCCGCTGGCCGCCCCCAGCCCGTTCGACTCCCTGTTCCTGAACCGGACCGCGCAGGCCCTAGCCCGCCCGCTGGCGTTGCGCAATCTGACCCACGGCGCCCCTGGTTGACCTTGGCTGGCGACCGCCCTCGCCACCTGACAGGGTGAGTGGACGATGCCGACCCTGCTGATCGTCCACCACACCCCCTCCCCGGCCACCCAGGCGATGCTGGAGGCGGTGGTCTCCGGCGCGTCCACCGAGGACCTGGAAGGCATCGACGTGCAGGTCCGCCCGGCTTTGACCGCCTCGCCGGTGGACGTGCTGACCGCGGACGGCTACCTGCTGGGCACGCCGGCGAACATCGGTTACATGAGCGGCGCGCTCAAGCATTTCCTCGACACCGTCTACTACCCCTGCCTCTCGGCGACCATCGGCCGGCCTTATGGCCTTTATGTGCATGGCAATGAAGGTGTGGAGGGCGCGGTGCGCGCGGTGGAGTCCATCGCGACCGGCCTGAAGTGGCGTAAGGCGTTCCCACCGGTGACCGTGCTGGGTCAGCCGGGCAAGGACGATCTGGAGTCCTGCTGGGAACTGGGCGCGACCGTGGCCGCGAGCCTGCTCGACTAGTGTCGCCGGAACCGGGCCCGGTAGCTGCCCGGGGTCACGCCGGTCTCCCGGTGGAAGGCCCGCCGCAACGTCTCCGCCGAACCGAACCCGGCCCGTCGCGCGACCAGGTCCAGGTGGTCCGCGGTGTTCTCCAGGTGGTGCCGGGCCGCCTCGACCCGCACCCGCTCCACGTAGTGCGCCGGGGTGGTGTCCAGTTCCTCCCGGAAAAGCCGGGTGAGGTGCCGTCCGCTCATCCCCGCCCTGGCGGCCAGCCCGGCCAGGGAATGCTCGCCTGCCGGATCGGCGACCACGGTGTCCAGCAGCCGCCGCAGGCCCTCGGTGCGCGGGCGGCCGGCTCGTTCGCGCGCGCTGAACTGGGATTGCCCGCCCGGCCGTTGCAGGAACACCACCAGGTACTTGGCCACCTGGCGCGCGGTGTCCACGCCGAGGTCCTCCTCGACCAGGGACAGCGCCAGATCGATGCCGGAGGTGACCCCGGCCGAGGTGATCACCGGCCCGTCCCGGACGAAGATCGCGTCCGCGTCGACCGCCACGGCCGGGAAGCGCCGGGACAGCGCGTCGGCGAGGTCCCAGTGCGTGGTGACCCGCCTGCCGTCCAGGAGTCCGGCCGCGGCCAGCACGAACGCGCCGCCGCAGACCGAGGCGGTGCGCTCGGCCTGGGCGGAGAGGCGCCGGATGTGCCCGAGGAAGTCCTCGTCGCTGATGGTGCGCGCCCAGTCCGGGCCGCCCGGCACCAGCAGGGTGGCGCCGTGCGCGTCGGCGGCGGCCAGGTCCAGGTCGGCGCCGAGCCGGGAGGCGGTGTTGGCCCGGATGTCCGCGCCGCCGGGCGAGGCCAGCAGCAGCCGGTAGTTCGCGCCGTGTTCGTTGGCCACCGCGAACACTTCCAGGGGGCCGGTGACATCGAGCAGGCGGACGCCGTCGTAGAGCACGACGAGCACGGTGCGGGGCGGGGCTGGCACGCCCACAGTATGTCCGGATCCGAGGGGTTCGCGTCCAGATCGCCTATCCCACCGCACCCGTCCGAATGACAGCCTGAAGTGGTCGGATTCCTTCCAGCACAACGGAGAACACCGTGCCCGCCACCCTGCACGAGGTCACCGTCCCGGACAGCGCGCTGGCCACCGAGGCCACCGAACTCGTCCGCGACCTCACCGACGAGCTGCTCTACCACCACTCCCGCCGGGTCTACTACTTCGGCGCGCTGCGCGGGCGGCATCGCGGCCTGACCGTGGACCCGGAACTGCTCTACGTGGGCGCGATGTTCCACGACCTCGGCCTCACCCCCCGGCACGCGCGGTCGACGCAGCGGTTCGAGATCGACGGCGCGGACGACGCGGCCGAGTTCCTGCGCCGCCACGGCCTGCCCGAGCAGGCGGTGACCATGGTGTGGACCGCGATCGCGCTGCACACCACCCCGGAGATCCCGCACCACCTGGCCCCGGAGATCGCGCTGGTGCTCGCGGGGGTGGAGGTCGACGTGATGGGCCTGGCCTTCGACGAGATGACCAATGCCGATCGGGCGGCGGTGGTGGCCGAGCATCCGCGACCGGACTTCAAACGCCGTATTCTGGAAGCGTTCCACCGTGGACTGGCGCACCGGCAGGCCACCACCTTCGGCAATATCAAGGCCGACGTGGAGGCCCGCTTCGATCCCACCTTCGTCCGGATCGACTTCACCGAGGGCGTGCTCGCCTCGCCGTGGCCGGAATGAGCCGGGCATGAGCGTTGCCCGAGTGGACAACCGACGACCGGACGGGCCAGCGGACTACTCATCAAACGGGTAACATCCTCGGGTTCTTGCCCGGTTTGTCCCCGATGCCAGCCGGGAACGTGATGAGCTGGCCGGTATGGACATCGTGACCCGTGGCCGGCTCAACCGGGCGACGCTCGCGCGTCAGCACCTCCTGAGCAGGGACCAGGTCTCCGCGGTCGATCTCATCGAGCGACTGTGCGGGATCCAGGCTCAGGAGGCCAGACCGCCGTTCGTGGCGCTGTGGACGCGCATCGCCGGTTTTGCCAAACCGGACCTGCACACCGCCTTGCATGAGCGCACGATCGTCCGGGCCACGCTGCTGCGCGGCACCCTGCACCTGATGAGCGCGGCCGACTTCCTCCGGTTCCGGCACACCCTGCAGCCGATGCTGACCGCCTCGCTGCGGGTGCTGGGTTCCCGGGCCAACGGCCTGGACCTGGACCGGTTGCTGCCCACCGCGCGGGCGATCCTGGCCACCGCGCCGCGCACCTTCACCGAGCTGCGCCCGCTGCTGCAGGAGGCGTTCCCTGCGGTGAATGACCGGGCGCTGGGCTACGCGGTGCGCACCCAGCTGCCGCTGGTGATGCGGCCGACCCAGGACCGCTGGTCCTTCCCGACCGTGGCCGCCTTCACCCTGGCCGACGAATGGCTGCCCGAACCACTGTCCACTGTGGACGCGACCGATCAGCTCGCGCTGCGGTACCTGGGCGCGTTCGGCCCGGCTTCCGCGCAGGACTTCCAGACCTGGTCCGGGCTGGGCGAGGGCAAGCAGATCATGGAGCGACTGCGGCACAAGCTGGAGGTCTTCCAGGACGAGTCCGGGCGTGAGCTGTTCGACCTGCCCGAGGCCCCGCGCCCGGAGGAGGACGTGCCCGCGCCGGTGCGCTACCTGCCCGAGTTCGACAACCTGGTGCTGGCGCACAGCGACCGCACCCGGGTGCTCGCCGACAACCACCGGGGCGAGGTGGTGACGAAGAACCTCCGGGTGCGGGCCACCTTCCTGGTGGACGGCTATGTGCGTGGGGTGTGGGAGACCGTCCGCAAGAAGGACAAGGCGATCCTGACCCTGCGGCCGTTCCTGCCGCTGCCCCGCCCGGTGCTGGACGACCTGGTCGAGGAGGGCGAGGCGTTGCTGCGTTTCCAGGAGCCGGACGCGGGCACGGTCGAGGTGACCGTCGCGCCCTGACCGCTCAGGGGTTCTTGATCCAGGTGGTCTCGGTGGTGAACTCGGCCAGGGGGCCTGCCAGCGGGGTGAGGCCGATGCCCGGTTCGGTCGGCACCGCCAGATGGCCATCGACCAGGTCGAACGGCTCGGTGAGGTCGGTGCGGTAGTAGCGGTGCGAGGCCGAGGTGTCCCCGGGCAGCGTGCAGCCGGGCAGCGCGGCGAAGGCCACGTTGGCGGCGCGGCCGATGCCGGTCTCCAGCATGCCGCCGCACCAGGCCGCCACCCCGTGTGCCTGGCACAGGTCGTGGATGCGCCGGGATTCCAGGTAGCCGCCGACCCGGCCGGGTTTGATGTTGATCACGGAGCAGGCGCCGAGGGTGATGGCGTCCGCGGCGGCCTGGGCGGAGGTGATGGACTCGTCCAGGCAGATCGGGGTGCGCAGCCGGGTGGCGAGTTGGGCGTGCTGGCGCAGATCCTCCTCGCCAAGGGGCTGTTCGATCAGCAGCAGGCCGAAGTTGTCCAATGTGGACAGATGGCGGGCGTCGGCGAGGGTGTAGGCGGTGTTGGCGTCCACCTGGAGCAGCAGCTCGTCACCGAAGCGTTCGCGCACCGCGGCCACCGGGGCGACATCCCAGCCGGGTTCGATCTTGAGCTTGATCCGCAGGTAGCCCTCGGCGAGATAGCCCTCGACCGCGTCCAGGAGTTCCGGGATGGAGTCCATGATGCCGACCGAGACCCCGGAGGGGACGCGGGTCTTGGTGGCGCCGAGGTGGCGAGCGAGGGAAACGCCGCGGGCCCGCAGTTCGGCGTCCAGCACGGCGGTTTCCAGTGCCGCCTTGGCCATCCGGTGGCCCTTGAAGCGATGCAGGGCCGGACCGACCTGGTTCGCGTCGACCTCGTCCAGGCCCAGGATCGTGGGCAGGAACCAGGTGGTCAGCACCTGCTCGGCCCCGGCCAGGTATTCCGGGGAGTAGACGGGTTCGGCCAGTGCCACGCATTCGGCCCAGCCCTCGGCCTCGGGGGTGACCACCCGGAGCAGCAGCAGCTCGCGGTGGGTCTCGGTGCCGAAGGAGGTGCGGAACGGGCTCACCAGCGGCAGCCGCAGCCTGCGCAGCTCGACTCCGGTGATCTTCATGCGAGGTCCTTCCTGGACACGACGTAGGAACCGCTGCGGAGGAAGCCGGTCACGGCGGCGCCGCGCTCCAGCAGGTCGCCGAGGCTGTCGCGGACGGCGAAGCGCCATTCGGCGGCGAGCCCGGAGTCCTTGCCGCGCAAGGACTCCACATCGGCTGGCACCGCGACGAGCACGGTCTCCGCGTCCGTCTCCCGCCGCACCGGGCGACCGTCCACATCGGACAGCAGCGGCTGTGCCCTGGTGGTGTCGGGGGTGCGGCCGCGCCCGGCGCAGGCGGCGGCGACGGCGGGTTCGGCCAGCCGCCAGGCGACCATGATCCGGTCACTGGGCCCGGAATCGTTGATGGCATCGGTCATCGGGCCGTAGAAGTCGGGCAGGTACTCCGCGGGCAGCGCGGCCAATTTGGCCAGGTTGAAGAAGGCGTTGCGGCGCACCAGGGGGTCGAAGGTCCAGGTGATCGTGTCCAGGCCGCGGACCAGGGCCCAGGCCCGCTGGTGCAGTTTGAGGGCGTAGCCGACCGAGCGCCCCTGGGCCTGGCCGGACACCCCGGCGATGTGCGAGTGCAGGGTGCGCCCGATCGGCGCGGAGAGGAATCCGGCGCTGGCCCCGACGAGCTGGTCCGCGCTGAACGCGCCCGCGACGTAGCCACCGGCGTGTTCGAGCACCCGCATCAGCTCGACGGTCATCGGCTCGCCGCCGGGTTTGGCCCGCCAGATGTCCTGGAAGAGCTGGAAGGTGCGTTGCAGGTCGGCGAGTTCGGCCAGTTCGGCGATCTCGACGCCCGCGGCGTGCGCGGCGGCCATGGCGTCCCGCCGCGCGGTCTCCAGCACGGCGTCGTCGGTGATCATCGCGGCGCCCGCACATCCTGGACCAGGGCGGCGAGCAGGGCGGCGCGCTGCGGGATGCAGGCGGTGAGCACGTGCTCGTGCTCGGCGTGCGCGCCGCCGCCGACCGCGCCGAGCCCGTCCAGGGTGGGCACGCCGATGCCCGCGGTGAAGTTGCCGTCCGACGCCCCGCCGACCGCGGCCGAGGTCAGCGGCGGCAACCCGAGTTCGGCGCCGAGTCGCACGGCGCGCGCGTAGAGGTCGGCCGAGAGACGGGCCTCCATCGGCGGCCGGTTCGGGGTGCCGTCCGGTTCGAGCTTGATCCCGGGCAGCACCGGGGTGAGCGCGCGGATGGCGGCGTCCACGCGCTGCTGTTCGGCGATGGTGCGGGCGCGCACGTCCACGTGCACGATCGCCTCGGCCGGCACGGTGTTGGTGGTGGTGCCGGCCGACAGCACGGTGGGCACCACGGTGGTGCCCAGTTCCGGGTCGCCGAGCGCGGCGATAGCGAGTACCTGGTGGGCCAGTTCGATACCCGCGTTGATCCCGAGTTCGGGCTCCAGTCCGGCGTGCGCGGCCCGCCCGGTGATGGCCACCTGGTACTTGCCCGCGCCCTTGCGCTCGGTCTTGATCGCGCCGTCGTTGGCGCTGGCCTCCAGCACGAACACCGCGGCGCGCTCCCGCGCGGTCTCCTCGATCAGCCCGCGGGAGCTGAACGAGCCCAGCTCCTCATCCCCGGTGATCAGCACGGCCACGCCGTCCAGGGAGGGCAGCCAGGACAGCGCGTGGAAGGCCTGGACCAGGCCGGTCTTCATGTCGAAGCAGCCGGGCCCGCGCAGCACGCCGTCGGTGACCGAGAACGGGATGCGGGCCAGGGTGCCGAGCGGCCACACCGTGTCGTGGTGGGCCAGCACCAGCACCTCCGGCCGCTCGCCGAAGACCCAGCGCAGATGCGTGACCCCGTCCCGCACCAGCCGTTCCGGCGCCGCCCCCAGCAGCCGGGCGCCCAGCTCGCCGACCAGGTCCGCGGACCTGGCCACCGCGGCCAGATCCGCCGAGGGCGACTCACAGCTCACCACCTCGCCGATGTCCTCGAGCAGGGCGGGCAGGGCCGAGTTCGCACGCTGGAGCAGTTCGGAGGTCACCCGGACAGTCTGCGAGATGACGGCCCGGGATTCCTCATCCGGCCCGACGAGTTGCGGCCCGTTTTTCGTCCGACCGGACAAACCGGGTCAGACCGGCACCTCGATCCGCGCCGCGGCCCGGCTGTTGTGCAGGAACCGCGCGGGCTGCCCCGGCTCGCCAATGGGCACCAGCACCATGTGCGCGGCGCCCAGCTGCGGTTCCTTGGTGATCAGCGAGTCGGCGGTGTAGCCGACCAGCTCCACCGGGGCGCTCTCCGGGATCAGCAGCTTGGCCTCCTCGGTGACCGGGACGATCGTCATCCAGAACCGCCCGTCCGCATCGGCGGTGATCTCGTAGCGGCCCATGATCGCGTCGTAGTGCCCCACCACCCGGCTCGCCTGCACCGCGATCGGTTCAACCGGCGGCACCGCCGCCGCGGGCAGAGCGGCTCCACCCAGCTCGGCGATCAACGGCACCACCAGATCGTGGTACAGCGACAGCGGATCCCCGCCATTGGTGAGCAACGTGACGGCCACCCCCGCCGCCGGCACCACCCGCAGGAAAGCGTGCTGACCGATGGTGCCGCCGTCATGCCCGGCAACCAGATTGCCCGCACCCTGCCACAGCCCCCAGCCGAGCCCGTAGTGACTGGGCAGCATGCCCACATCAGGCACCGAGACCTCCGCCGCCAGCATCGCCGAAACACTGTCCGCCCCCAGCACTCCCGCCCGCCCACCCTCGAGGTAGACCCTGGCGAACTCCAGCAGATCCGCCGCCCGCATGCTCAGCAACGACCCCGCGGGCGCCGAGGAGGCGGCGAGGGACCACATCGGCGCCGGCACCGGCGGATCACCAGGCAGATGCCCCAGCGCGGCCCGGTGGCGGATGGCCTCCCCCGCGTCGGTGGCCGTGTGGGTGAGCCCCAGCGGCGCGATCAGGTGATCCCGCAGCGCCTGGTTGAAAGCCTTCCCCCGCAACACTTCCACCAGCCGGCCAAGCACCACGTACCCGGCGTTGTTGTAGGAGAACCGCTCCCCCGCCGGGAAGAGCTGCCCCGCATCACCCAGCGTCCCCACGAACTTCTCGATCGCATCCGCCCCGATCCCGGTGTCCCGGAACAGATCCCCGGCGAACCCGGCGGTGTGGTTGAGCAACTGCCGCGTGGTGACCGCGGCCGCCACCGCCTCCTCCGCCAGCACCAGCTCCGGCAGGTACCCCCGCACCGGCCGATCCAGCTCCAGCAACCCCTCCTCCACCAGCTGCATCACCAGCGTCGCGGTCCACAACTTGGTGATCGACCCAATCTGGAACACCGCGTCCGTCGTGGCCGCCACCCCCGTCCCCAGATTGACCACCCCCGCGGCCGCCGCGGCAACCTCCCCTTCCACCAGCACCGCGACCTGCGCGCCCGGCACCCCATGCCGCACAACCAACTCCGGCAACAGCTCCTGAAGCCGGCCCCGCACCTCGTCACAACGGCTCATACCCCCACCTTACCGTACTAAGTACGCCAAGATGGGTGCGAGTGTTGGCCGTTGTCGTACGCCACGTTGGCCGTTATGGACGGGCCACGCGGTGGGTGTCGCGGGCAGGCGGGCGAAGCCTGGCAGCCGGGCGGTTGCGGACTTCCCGGCCTGCCATGACGGCCGATCACCTCACGCGGCGGCCTTGCGGTAGGCCAGGCGCAGGTTCTGCGGGCCCTTGCTGGAGTTCTCCCTGGTCAGCAGGGTGTCGATGAGGGTCTGCACGGGCTTGCGCCGCTTGTGCAGGATCACCGGCCGCCAGACGAAGGCGACGAACTGGCCGCCGGGACGCAGCACCCGGACCGCCTCGCGCACCGCTTCGAGGGGGTCGGGCACTTCTTCCAGGCTGTAGGTGAAGAAGATGGTGTCCACGCTGTCATCGGCGAAGGGTAGCTTGCACCCGTCCCCGGCCACCAGGACCAGTTCCGCGCCGGGCTGACCGGCGTGCTTGTCGGCCAGCTTCTTCTGCGCGCCCGCGGCCGGGTCCAGCCCGATCAGCCGGTTGTCCGCGCCCAGGTGGTCGCGCAGCGCGGTGGTGAAGAAGCCGCCGCCGCTGCCGATCTCCACGGTGGTGCCGCCTGGCTTGCGCTGCACCCATTTGCCGACATCCCGGCTGGGCAGGTCCCAGCCCAGCACGAACCGCAGCACGGGGTGGCTGATCAGCCGGTACAGCACGGCGGGGGTGCGCCAGCCCTTGCGGACCTGGACGTCGGATTCGGTGGCAGTGGGGGTCACAGCTTCTCTCTCAGTCGTGTCCGACGGACTTGATGACCTGCCGGGGCAGGAGACGGGAGGCGACGATGGCGGCCAGGGTGAGCACCACGGCGGCGATCACCAGGGTCACCGTGAGCCCGTCCACGAAGGCCTGCCGGGCGGCGGCCAGCAGCGCCTCACCGGCCGGTCCGCCGAGTTCGCGACCGGCCCGGTCGGCCTCGGACATGGACTGCCTGGCCACGTCCAGCACCCCGCCGGGCACGCCGGGCACGGCGCCAAGGTGCGCGGTGTAGACGGCGGTCATCACGCTGCCGACGATGGCGGTGCCCAGCCCGGTGCCCAGTTCGTACCCGGTCTCCTCCACCGCGGCGGCCGCGCCTGCCTGCGCAGGCGGCGCGGAGGCCAGCAGCGCGTCGGAGGAGGCGGTGAACGCGGCGGAGACACCGAGGCCGACGCCGAGCAGGCAGGGCACCAGCAGCCACGGGTGGTCCGTGGTGTCCAGCCAGAACCCGGCGGGCACCAGCGCGAGCGCGGTGATGGTGAAGCCGCCCGCGGTGACCACGCTGGTGGAGAAGCGTTGCAGCAGCGGCGCGGCGAGCAGGCCACCGGCGATGGCCGCGAGCATGGCGGGCATCAGCCGCACCCCGGCGTCCAGGGGCCCGAGTTGCAGCACGTATTGCAGGTACTGGGAGAAGGTGAGGCCGAGTCCGGCCAGTGAACTCATCACCAGGACCACGCAGGCCACCGCGGTGCTGAAGGTGGCGTTGCGGAACATCCGCATGTCCAGCAACGGCTTGGTCATGGAGAGCTGCCTGCGCACGAACCAGACCAGCATGAGCACGCCGCCGATGCCGGTGGCCAGCGCGATCGGGTCGAGCACGCCGTGGTGCCCTGCCTGCTTGATGCCGTAGGCGATGCCGAGCACGCCGAGCGCGGAGAGCACCGCGGAGAGGATGTCCCAGCGGCCCTTGTCCGGGTCGGCCGACTCGGGCACCAGCCACAGCGCCAGCGGGATGGTGATCAGCATGACCGGCACGTTGATCAGGAAGGCCGCGTGCCAGCTGAAGAACTCCACCAGCACCCCGCCCAGCAGCGGGCCGAGCGCCGCGCCGGAGGCGGCGACCGCGCTCCACACGCCGATGGCGAACTGGCGTTCCTTGCGGTCGGGGAAGATGTGCCGCAGCACGGACAGGGTGGCCGGCATGATCATCGCGCCGCCGATGCCGAGCCCGGCGCGGGCGGCGATCAGCATGCCGGTGGTGGTGGCCATCGCGGCCGCGATCGAGGCGGCGCCGAAGACCAGGTAGCCGAACATCAGGATGCGGCGGCGCCCGTACCTATCGCCCAGGGTGCCGAAGGCGATCAGCAGCGGCGCGGCCAGCAGCGAGTAGATGTCGATGATCCAGAGCAGCCCGACCGGGCCGGGTTTGAGATCGGCCGCGAGCGAGGGGACCGCGGTGTGCAGCACGGTGGCGTCCACCGCGACCAGCAGCAGGCTCACCGACAACACGGTGAGCACGGCCCAGCGCCGACGCGAGACGACCGCCGAGGGTGCGGTGTCCATCGGGTCTTCCTCCCCTGCTCGCCACCGGGGACACTCCCCCGGCGCGGCACCGACCCTAACCGAGCTTCAGCCAGGCTTCAGGTCTGCCCCGTACTTGGAAAACTTACGTTGAACCAACGCGTGACGCGGCACGGTAGTTCCAGAAGAGACAGTAAGGTGTCATTCAACGGCTCAGCAGCGAGCTTTCGTCGAGCGGACGACTGACGAAGGTCGGGTCAACCCCATCGTTTGCCCGGACACAGCCGTGCTCATCCAGTTCAGACGCGCGACCCCCGCCCCGGGTTGGCCGAACTGAAAGTGACCTGGATCACCGGCCGTTTGGCCCACTCCGATCGTAGCCCCAGCTCCGGCCGATCGTCTGATGTGGCCTGATCAGCGCTGCGCATAGCGTCGCGGGCACCCCGTAGCCGATCTTCGGGTGGCGGGGGTCTGCACACCTTCCTGCCAGCACAGAGACAAAAGGGGCACTCATGCTTGGTAGACGTCTCCTCATGGCCGTGTTGGCCGCGACACTCGGCGTGGTGGCCACCGCCGGCGTGTCCGCGGCGGCGCCGCCGAACAACCCCGGCGACCCGGGCGCGCTGGTCGTCGGCGGCACCCCGGTGCCGGATGGCAAGTACCCGTTCATGGCCACGCTGCAGGACGCCCGGTTCGGGCCGACCGCCTATGACCGGCACAACTGCGGGGGCACCCTGGTCGGGCCGCGGGTCGTGCTGACCGCGGCGCACTGCGTGTCCTTCTACACCCCGGAGACCATCGCGAACCTCTCGGTGATCGTCGGGCGCACGCAGCTGTCGATGAGCCAGGGTGAGGAGCGCAAGGTGCGCTTCGCCCAGGTGCACCCCAAGTACCAGGCCGATGGCAGCTTCGACATCGCGCTGCTCTCCCTCGACCAGCCGGTCACCACGATCAAGCCGGTCTCGCTGGTCACCCCCGGCACGGACGCGCTGGAGCGTCCCGGCCGCATCGTCACCGGCATCGGCTGGGGCAACACCGAGGCGCAGACCGGTTTCCCCGGCGGCGGCGTGATCAACTACCCGGACCGCCTGCAGGAGGTCGACGTCCCGCTGATCTCCAACGACGAGTGCGCGGTCTCCTACCCGGACACTTCTGACCGGGACCTGTGCGCCGGCAAGTCGGGCAAGGACACCTGCCAGGGCGACTCGGGCGGCCCGCTGTTCGTCTCCCTGCCCAGCCGCAACACCTTCATCCAGATCGGCGTGGTCAGCCGCGGTCGTGGCTGCGCGGCGCTGGGCTTCCCCGGCGTGTACGCCAAGCTGTCGCACCCGGAAATCGGCGGCTGGATCCAGAACCCGAGCACCCTCGCGTCGTTGGAGGCAGCCCAGTGAACCGTGGCAAGCGACTTCTGTTCGCGGCGATGACCGCCGCACTGGGCCTTGGCCTGCTGACGGGGACCTCCGCCGCGTCCCCGTCCGGCCCGCCGCCCGGTGACCCTGGCGCGCTCGTCGTCGGTGGCACCCCGGTGCCCAACGGCAAGTACCCGTTCATGGCCACCATGCAGGACGCCCGGCGCGGCCCGACCGCGTACAACCGGCACCGCTGTGGCGGTTCGCTGGTGGGCCCCCGGGTGGTGCTGACCGCCGCGCACTGCGTGGAGGGCTACACCACCGAGACCATCAAGAACGTCTCGGTGATCGTGGGCCGCACCCAGCTCTCGGCCACCCAGGGTGAGGAGCGCGCGGTCGCGGGCTTCGAGATCCACGACAAGTACGCCGCCGACGGCAGCTACGACGTGGCGCTGCTGTTCCTGACCACCCCGATCACCACCATCAAGCCGATCCAGCTGGTCACCCCGGGCACCGACGCGCTGGAGCGTCCCGGCCGCCTGGTCACCGGCATCGGCTGGGGCAACATGGAGGCCCAGCCGGGCTTCCCCGGCGGTGGCGTGGTGAACCGGCCGGACCGCCTCCAGGAGGTGGACGTGCCGATCGTGTCCAACGACGAGTGCGCGGTGTCCTACCCGGACACCTCCGACCGCGACCTGTGCGCGGGCCGGACCGGCAAGGACACCTGCCAGGGCGACTCGGGCGGCCCGCTGTTCGTCTCGCTGCCCAGCCGCAACACCTTCATCCAGGTCGGCGTGGTCAGCCGCGGCCAGGGCTGCGCGGCCATCGGCTACCCGGGCGTGTACGCCAAGCTGTCCAACGTGGAGATCGGCGAGTACATCTCGCCCAGAGCACGTTCCTGATTCAACTAACGGCAATTGACGCTCCGCCAGTGCAATTCACTGGCGGAGCGTTACTTTTTCCTGAGTAGTACTACTCCTTTTGAGGGATCCTGCCTTTGAGTGGATCCGTTTTCTTTCCCGATCCGTCCATGGTTACGATGCCTGGGGGATGGAAAAAGCCAGCTGCGGCCGACAATCGCCGCGCTGACAGGGGAGGACAGCGAGATGGCGGATCCGGACGAGCACCTGCTCACGCCCAGCCAACGCAAGCTGCTTGACCAGCAGAAACGGGAGAACCCGAACCCGCGACCAGTCGACGTCCAGGGCTCACTGAGCCAGGTCGGCACCTACCGCATCGACCCAGCGCACGCAGGCAAGTCCCTGGACAAGTTGAGGGAAGCCCTCCGCGAGGTCCGAGCCATCGGCGAGGCCGCCCGTAAGCTTCAACAGCTCGACCCGCCGTACAACGACCCGTACAGCAAGGCCGCGGTGAAGGCGATCATCCAGCGGGCCAGCGACGAGCAAGGCTGCCACGGCAAGGCCAACAGGGACCTGGAGCAGACGCTCGACAATATGATCCAGAACATCGAGGCGATGGTGCGCGAGCACGAGAACGCCGAGGGCAAGAACAAGGGCATCGGAGGACACCGCTCGTGACCCGCACAGTCCAGCTCGCCGCGATCATCTCACTGAGCACGCTGGTGCTGGCCAGCTGCGGCGGTGGCACTCCCGATCCGGCCCAGACGACCAGTGCTCCGACCAGCACCAGCAAGCAGAGCCTGGCCCCACCGATCAACAACCCGATCTCCGCCGACGCATTCAAGGACCGGCCCTGCGACCTGCTCACCCCCGCGCAACGGGCGTCCGTCGGTGCGACCTTCCCCCCGAAGGCTGACGACTCCGTCCTCGGGCCAGCCTGCGTCTGGGACGCCAAGAACGTAAGCGAGGACACTCGCGTCTCCGCGACCCTCTACACCAAGCCCGAAGCCATCAAGTGGGAACGGTTCTTCGAGGAGCGAGAGCGCAACCCGTTCTTCGAGCCCGCCGGTGAGCTGGCCGGCACCCCGGCCGTGCACACCAACGACGAGAAACGCGTCGACCGCGGCGGCTGCACCACCCATCTGGGCCTGCGCAAGGACCTCATGATGGATGTGTCCGTAAACCTCCCATCGAGGTCCCCGGACTACAAGACGCCGTGTGTGGTCTCGGACCGGATGGCGACGCTCATCATTCAGAACATCAAGGCGGGGGGCTGAGATGGGCCAGGAAATCAGGTACATCGCGATCAGCCGGGACGGCAGCCTGCCACGCTCCCAAGCCTTCGACGGCCGCACCATCTACGACTACTTCAACCAGAACGTCAAAGGCACCGGCCCCACGGTCGAGGCCAACAAAGACTCCTGGAACAAACTCGGCACACGCTACGACGCCGTCGCCCAGCTGATCACCGACGCCATGTCCACCGGCCGGATCGCCTTCGAGGGCAAAGCCGCCGACGCCATGCAGAACAAGATCGCCCCCGTCGTGGCCATCGCCACCCAGGCCAAAGGCGTCTGCGACAGCGTCGCACTCCAGGTCGCCGCACAAGGAGACCACGCCCGGCGAGCACAACAGGCCATGGAACAGGTCCCCGATGTGCCCGACAAGCCCTGGCTCAACGACCTCAACCCCATGGACACCGACTACGACAAAGCCAAACGCGCCGAAAGCGAAGCGTTCAAACGCAACCAGGAACGCTTCGAGTCCTACCGCGGCAACACCCAGGGCACCGTCGACGCCCTGCCCCAATACCAATTCCAGCCCCAACCCGAACTGACCCTGGACACCGGCAACGGCAACCCAGGTGAAGTCGACCCCGGCCGCCGCGACCCAGGCCGAGTCGACCCACCACGCGGACTCCCAGGACAACCAGGCCGCGTGGACCCACCCGGCCCCGGCGGCGGACCCACCGTCAGTGGAGGCGGGGGCGGCACCGGCAACGACCAGGTACGCAACGACTGGAACATCCCAGCACCACCCCCAGTCGGCGGACCCCCACTGCCACAACCCATTCCCGCACCTGGACCAGTCCCCGGACCGAGCCCACTGCCGATTCCGGTGCCACCACCCGGTTTCCCGCCCGGTGGCGGGCAGCCACCCGGGGCCGGTGGTGGCCGTGGTGGCCAGGGCGGCGGGTTCGGGCCGCGGGGCAGTGGCGGGGCCTTCGGGTCCGGCGGTGCGGGCGGTTCCGGTGCGGGCAAGGGTTTTGGGCCCGGTGGGTCGGCGGGCATCGGCGCTGACCCGCACGCGGCCGGTGGTCGTGGTGGACCCGGTGGCACCGGCGCACGTGGCGCGGCGGGCACCCCCGGTGGGCCGATGGGCGCCGGGTCGGGTGCTCGCGGCGAGGAGGACAAGGAACGGCGCAGGCCGGAGTACCTGATCGAGACCGAGGACATCTTCGGCGACGTCCGGACGGTCGCCCCGCCGGTGATCGGCGAGACCGGCGGGCCCTACGGGAACTGAGTCACCGCGCGTGCCGGTCCGTTCTGCCCGGACCGGCACGCGGGTGCGTTCAGCTATAGCTCTTGCGCACCAGGTACGGCGGAATGCTGTTGCCGCGCAAGGACTCCGCGTCGATGGACGCGGGCGGGTAGCTGCTCGTGCCGAGCCGCTCGACCATTTTCTCCACCGGCGACTCCACCTCGTCGGCGCGGCCGAACAGGTAGGCCCACTCGTGCTCGTCGGAGCCGTAGTAGACGACGGTGCCGAAGGTGTCGTTGAAGCGCTGCCAGGAGCGGACCAGGGTGGTGTTGCGCCACATGGTCTGGCAGCCGGCCTGGGTGATCACCACGCCGCCGGGGGCCAGCACCGCCTTGCACATGCCGAGGAACTCCTCGCCGTAGAGGCGGTTGTGCTGGGCCTCCTCCTCGCGCTCGTCCGGCAGGTCCACCAGCACGATGTCGTAGCGCAGGCTCTCGTCCGCGGCGGCGTCGAGCAGGTACTGCCAGCCGTCGGTGTAGTGCAGCCGCACCGGGCCCTGATGCGCCTCGGCGGCGGCCAGTTCGGCCGGGGTGTAGCCGTAAGGCAGGTTCTCCGCGCACACCTTGACGCACTCGGAGTCGATGTCCACGTGGTCCACGATCTCGGCGCCGAAGGCCACCGACAGCTGACAGACCACGCCCTCGCTGGAACCGACCACCAGCACCCGCTTGACCTTCTCCGCCAGCAGCAGACCGGGCACCAGCAGCGCCTCGTGGTAGGTCAGCTGGCTGTACTCGGTGCTCTGCCGGTCGTTGTCGCAGAACAGGGACACACCCTGCTCGGTCCGGCCGATCACCACGTGCTGGAAGGCGGTGTCGCCCTCCCACAGCACGTCCCGCACGTCCCAGATCCGGGTCAGGCCCGGTCCCATGGGTTCGCGGATGACCCGCGTGGCCTCGACGACACTGGTCATGGGGTCACCTTCATCTCGTTCTGGTTTTCCAGGCCACGCCTGATGGTCCGGCTCTGCACCGTGGTGGCGCCCATCGCCTCGGCCAGCAGGCCGACCGCGACCTCGGGCTGGGCCTTGGTGCCACAGGTGAACACGTCGACGAACACCGACCCGATCTCCGGATAGGTGTGCAGGGAGGCGTGGGACTCCGACAGCAGGGCGAGCACGGTCACCCCCTGCGGGTCGAACTGCTTGGAGATGACTTGCAGCACGGTCGCACCGGCCCGCTTCAGCGCGTCATCCAGGATCTGGCAGAGGAACACCTCGTCGTCAAGCAACGCGGCGTCGATCCCGTCGATCTCCGCGAGGACGTGCTGTCCGCTGAACAAACCGACGGTCTGCACCGCTTCAGGAGCAATGGACATCTATCAACCTCCCTACTGTCGAAGTAGCGCGCGGGGTTCGCGCGCAGGGAAGGCCCAGCCCGCACGGGGATGGGGAGTTGGGGTGGGCGTGCTGGTGTGGGTCAGAGGCAGTGCGTGGGCAGCGGCGCGAAGCCGTTGAACTCCACTGAGGCGTAGCTGGCGGTGTAGGCCCCCGCGCTGAGGATGTCCACGTGGTCTCCGGCGCGTAGCGCCAACGGCAACTCGTACACCGTGCGCTGGTAGAGGACGTCGTCGCCGTCGCAGGTCGGCCCGGCGAGCACCACCGGTCCGCGCGCGTCCGTCGGCGTGCCCGCGGCCAGCCGGTAGGTGATCATCTCACCCTCGGTCTCGGCGAGTCCGTTGTAGCGGCCGATGTCCAGGTACACCCAGCGCCGATCGTCCACATAGGACTTCCGGGCGACCAGCACGACCTCGGTGCGGATGATCCCGGCGTCCGCGGCGATCGCGCGGCCGGGTTCGATCAGCACTCGCGGCCGGTGCGCGCCGAAGTGCTCGGTGAGCGCGCCCTCGATGGCCTCGGCGTACTCGGCCAGCGGCGGCGTGCTCTCGGTGTAGCGGGCGGGGAAACCGCCGCCGAGGTTGACCAGCGTGGGCTCGATGCCGCGCTCGCGCAGGGTCCGGGTGATCCGGCCGGCCTGGGCGATGCCGTCGTGCCAGGCATGCGGGTCGACCTGCTGGGAGCCCACGTGGAAGGAGACTCCGGCCGGGCGCAGACCGAGCCTGCCCGCTTCGGCGAGCAGGTCCAGGGCCATGTCCTCGGCGCAGCCGAACTTCTTGCCGAAGGGCGTGCCCGCGCTCTCGTTGACCACCAGCACCCGGCAGAAGACCGCGGATCCCGGCGCGTGCTCGGCGAGCTTGGCCAGGTCCTCGGCGCTGTCGGTGACGTAGAGCCGGACCCCGGCCGCGTAGGCGCGGGCGATGTCGGCGGCCTTCTTGATGGTGTTGCCGTAGGAGATGGTCTCCGGGCGGGCGCCCTGGGCCAGGCACAGTTCGATCTCGGCCGGGCTGGCCACGTCGAAGCGGGAGCCCAGCTCCACCAGCAGCGCCACCACCTCGGGCGCCGGGCAGGCCTTCACCGCGTAGAAGATCTCCGCGTCCGGCATTGCCGCGCGCAAGTCCAGGAAGCGCTGCCGCACGATGTCCAGGTCGAGCACCAGGCAGGGGGTGGCCGGCCGTTGGGTGTCCAGAAAACGCTGGACTCGGCCGGTATCGGCGGCTGTCGGCGGAAAAGTCGATGCGACCGTGGGGCGGGTGCGTGAATCCGTGTGCACTCCGGCAACGGCGAGGCGCTCGACCATTCCGCTAAATACCTCCGTCCCGCTACGCACGACACGCAGCGCAGCCTGCAACTCTAGGCCACCGCGACGGGTGATCCATACTCCGATCCGGTCAGACCCAGGGTCTGTCCACTGCGGACCGCGATTAGCGCAGGTCAGAGCGGGTACCCAGGCCGTTATGAGCGCGAAACGAGACGGACGTCACTGGCTGTGGCTCAATGGGCTCTCGCTGGCCATGTTCGGCAGCTTCCTGGTCTTCCTGACGTTGCAGAGCGTTTTCGGCTGGCAGGCGCACAACAACGAGCTGGCCGACTTCGGCGCGCCCGCGCTCGGTTACTGGCAGTACCTGGGCAGCGGCGATTTCGGCGAGCAGACTTTCGAGAACTGGGAGTCGGAGTTCCTCCAAATGGGCTCCTACGTGCTGCTCACCGCGTTCCTGGTGCAGCGGGGCTCACCGGAGTCCAACCCGCTCGACGGCGACAAGGGCGATGACGCGCGACCGCATCCGGACGCGCCAGCGCCGGTCAAGCGGGGCGGCTGGCTGCTCACCCTCTACCAGAACAGCCTCGGGCTGGCCCTGATCGGCATGTTCCTGCTGTCCTTCGTGCTGCACCTGTTCACCGGCACCGCGGCCTACAACGCCGAGCAGGCGCTGCACGGCAAGTCGCCGGTCAGCGCCGGGGAGTTCCTGGGCAGCGCGGAGTTCTGGTCGCAGTCGATGCAGAACTGGCAGTCGGAGTTCCTCGCCGTCGGCGTGCTCATCGTGTTCACGATCTTCCTGCGGCAGCGCAACTCGGCGCAGTCGAAGAACGTCGCCGAACCACACCGGGAGACCGGGACCTGAACCCGGGCTCGTGCGCAGCGTGTCAGGGAGCGCTGCTGTCCCAACCAGACTTCACGTGCGCCAGGGTGCAGTGCGGGGACCCGGTGAGCTAGCGGTTTCACTTCTCGCTGAAACCTAGGACGTTCAAAGTTTAACGGCACACCTAACTGTTTCAGCTTGTAACATATCGCCACCGCGGTCCCGCCAGCCGCGCCCCGTCCGCCCACTCGCCGCTGGAAGTCCCCGTGCTTCGCATCCACTTCACACCGGCCGACCTGGCCAGAGTCAGGCTCAACGACGGCGCCGACCCGCTGTGGGAGATCCTGCTCAGCCTGCACCTGGTGCAGTCCACCATCGGTTCCCAGACCTTCGGGCACTGGCGCAGGCTGGCCCGTGCCGAGCTGACCTCCTCGACCGGCCTGCTCACCGTGCTCGCCCCGCCCACCGGCTATTCGGCCGACTTCCTGACCCCGCCGGTCTCCGGGCAGACCCTCCTGGACGGCATCGAAGCGCTCTGCGGCACGGCCACACCGGTGCTGCACCGGGATCTGACCAGGCTGGCCGCCGAACGCAGGCTGCCGGGCTGGGCGGGTGAGCTGGCCAGGGGCGAGGCGCCGATGCTGCGCAGGCTGGGCACCGCGCTGCACCAGTACCACCGGGTGGCGCTGGCCCCCTACTGGCCCGCGGTCACCGCCGCGGTCCAGTCCGACCGCCAGGCCAGGGGCCAGGCCCTGCTCTCCGGCGGCCTGGACCGGCTGTTCAGCACGCTGCACCCGGCGATCCGCTGGCAGGCCCCGGTGCTGGAGGTCGACTACCCGGTGGAGCAGGACCTGCACCTGGGCGGCCGCGGCCTGCTGCTGATCCCGTCCTTCTTCTGCTGGGGCCGCCCGATCACCCTGGAGGACCCGGACCAGCCGCCGGTGCTGGTCTACCCGGTGGCCCGGACCAGCGACTGGTCCTGGTCGCTGGGCGAGCGGCCCACCGGCAGCGCCGCGCTGGGCACGCTGCTGGGCCGGACCCGCGCCCAGCTGCTGGACACCATCGCCAGCACGCCGAGCCTGACCACCACCGAACTGGCCAAGCTGATGCACATCTCCCTGGCCGGGGCGAGCCAGCACGCCAGCGTGCTGCGCAACGCGGGCCTGATCACCACCGAACGCCGGGCCGGCGCCGCCTACCACCGCCTCAGCGCGGGCGGCTCGGCCCTCCTGGATTCCTCCCGCACCCAGCTCCGCCAGGCCCGCTGACCCCGGCCGCCCACTTGGCCCAACTCGTACGCCGGGTTGGCCCAACCGGGCGTACGAGTTGGGCCAACCCGGCGAGTCAGCCGCCGGCGCGAAGGTGGTCGACGGCGAGGCGGGCGGTGGCGCCGATGACCGCGTCGGCTGCGGGCAGGGCGAAGGCGGTGCTGGCGCTGCGGGTGAAGACCGCGACGGCGTAGCGGCCGCCGTCGGGGTACTCGACCACGCCGATCTCGTTGCGCACCGTGGGCAGCGTGCCGGTCTTGCCGGAGACCCGCACGTCGTCGAAGGGGAAGCCCGAGGACAGCCGGTGCGGCCACACCTGCAGGCCCATCGCCCGCCGCAGCAGCGCCGCGCCCGGGGTCTCATCCCGCCAGATCAGGCCGAGCAGCCGGGTCATCTCCCTGGCGGTGGAGGAATTCGTGCGGGCCGGATCAAGCACTCGCAACCGGGCGAGCACCGCCGGATCGGCCAGCAGCGCCGGATCGGGGCCGCCGGCGTCCTGGGCCATGGTGGTCTGCAGGTCGCGGCCGCGGTGCCGGATGGTGGTGGCGGTCAGGCCGAGTTCGGCGAGGGTCTCGTTGAGGGCGGGCAGGCCGATCCGGTCGAGCAGGGCGTCCGCGGCGGCGTTGTCGCTGACCGCGATGGCCAGGTAGGCCAGATCGCGCAGGGACAGGGTGATCGGGTCCTGCATGGCGCCGATCCCGGTGGGGCCGCCGGTCCGCTCGCCGGGGTGCAGGGTGATCTGCTCGGCCGGATCCAGCGCCGACCGGTGCCAGGCCACCAGCAGCGGCACCTTGAACACGCTGGCCAGGCAGACCGGGGCGTCGGCGCGCACCGCGAGCTGGCCTGGACCGTCCAGGTCGGCGGCGTGCAGGTGGCCGGTGACCCCGGCTTCGGTGAAGGCGGCCTCGATCCGGCCGCGAATGCCGCTCATACCCAGAACTCCGAGACCGGTCGTGGATGCAGGGCGCTGCCCGCGGGCAGGGTGGCCTGGCGCATGCCTGCCGCGCCGAGGACCTCGGCGACCGCGGCGGCGAAGGCGTCGGTGGCCGCGGTGCGCCGGTCGGCTGGCCAGACCGGGGAGGTGCGCTGGACCAGGGGTCCGCCGCGCAACGGCCGGGAGCGGAGGCCGGGGTGCCGGGCGGCCAGGGCGCCGTCGTCCAGGGCGACCGCGGTCCCGGCCAGGACCAGGCCGGCGGCGAAGTCCGGGTTGCCCGCCGGGTGCACCTCGCCGGGGGTGAAGCCGTGCCGGGCGCAGCCGGTGAGCAGTTCGTCGTACCAGGCGGGTGCGGCGGCCCGAGGGAACAGCACCAGTCCGCCGCCCAGTTCGGCCAGGCCGATCTCGTCCCGCTCCGCCAGCCGGTGTCCCACCGGCAGCACCACCTCCAGTTCCCGCACCAGCACCGCGCCCATCGACAGTCCACTGTGGACGTCGAAGGGATGGCGCAGGATGCCCACGTCGAGGCGTCGCTGCGCCAGTTCGCACTGCTGTTCCGCGGTGGTGATCTCGTGCAGTTCCAGCTCCACCCCGGCGCATCGCTGCCGGAACGCGCTCACCAGCGCGCCGATCGCGCCGCCGCCGAGGTCCGGCAGGATCCCGGCCCGCAACGTGCCGACCTCGCCGCGCGCGACCTGACCCGCCAGCGCGCGCAGCCGCTCGGCCCGCTCGACCAGGTCCCTGGCCTCGGCGAGCAGCAACCGGCCGCCGTCGGTGAGCGCGACGGTGCGCGCGGACCGGTCGAACAGCCGCACGCCCAGCTCGCGTTCCAGGCGCTGGATGCGCTGGGACAGCGGGGGCTGGGCCATGCCCAGGCGGTGCGCGGCCCGGCCGAAATGCAGTTCCTCGGCGACCGCGAGGAAGTAGCGGAGATGCCGGACCAGGTCCACAAGCAGGGATGATATCGGATCGGGTATGGCTGCGGTTGCGATATCGGTGTTGGACACTGGGGATGGGCTCTGATCAACTCGCGCCGTTCGAGTCGATGACGAGAGGGGATCTTCGATGTGCGACGAGTGCGCCGGGGCGCCGGACCCGGGCCGGCGGAATCTGTTGCGCGGCCTGCTCGCGGGCACCGCGGGGGCGACGGTGGCCGCGACCGGGCTGGGCGCGGCGGCGGCCCAGGCCGCCCCGGGCAACGCCGCACCCGCCGAGGCCGCCGGCGCCGCCGGTGCCGGGTGGCCGCGCCGGGCCAGTGCCGGGGTCCGGTTCCGGTGGCTGGGGGTGGCGGGGTGGGAGCTGGGCTTCGACGGGCGGCGGGTGCTGATCGACCCGTACCTCAGCCGGTTCCGCTACACCACCGCCGCGGGCGCCCTCGACCCGTCGGCCCCGCTGACCACCAACCTCCAGCACCTCGCTCCCGTCCTCGACGATCCGGCGCCGGTGGAGCTGATCCTGCTGACCCACGGGCACTGGGACCATCTCGCTGACGTGCCGCACCTGATGAAAGCCTTGCACCGCAAGGACAAGAACACGCCCCGGGTCACCGGCACCGAGACGCACCGCTGCCTGCTCACCGCGCTGGGCGTCGATCCAGGGCGGATGATCGACGTCCGCGGTGGCGAGTACCTGGACTTCCAGGGTTTCACCGTGCGCGGATTCCGCAGCCTGCACGGGACCGGGGCCAACTACCAGTACTTCGCGCCCGGCACCCATCGCACTCCCCCGCCGCCGCCGACCACCATCGGCGAACTGGTCGAGGGCGGCACCCTGGCCTATCGGGTGGATGTCGGGGACCGGTTGTCGGCGGTGTTCATCGGCACCGCGGCGTTCATCGAGAACGAACTGGCGGGGCAGCGACCGGATGTCGCCGTGCTGAGCCTGACCGGCGGCACCACCTACCAGTTCGTGGAGCGGGCCCTGGTCACACTGGGGCGGCCCCGGTTCGTGGTGCCCAGTCACCACGACCGGATGGACACCCCGCTCGGCACG
Source organism: Crossiella sp. CA198 (assembly GCF_052078295.1). Lineage (NCBI taxonomy): Bacteria > Bacillati > Actinomycetota > Actinomycetes > Pseudonocardiales > Pseudonocardiaceae > Crossiella > Crossiella sp. CA198. The sequence goes on along the minus strand of NZ_JBQJIM010000011.1, from coordinate 206,591 downwards.
CCGGGGATCGATCCCCAGTTGCTGCGGGACTTCCGGGCGGTGGTGGCCCGGATCAGCCCACGCAGCACGGTGATCGAGCCGGACGGGCACCTCGGCACCTTCACGCTGTAGCGGCTTTGAGTTCCCGGTAGTGGCGGCGGCGATCCTCGGGCAGGCGTTCGATGGCATAGCGCAGGGTGACCCTGGGCATGGTCGGCGCGTGCCGGTCCAGGAATTCGCGGTGGCGGTCGGGGGCCCGGTTGGCGACCTCGCGTAACCAGCCGCCGACCGCCTTGTGGATGAGATCCTCCTTGTCCGCCAACAGGATTTCCGCGATGGCCAGGGTGTCCTCGACCTCGCCCTTGCGCAGGAAGAAGGCGGTGGCGTAGATGGCGGTGCGCCGGGCCCACAGATTCGCCGACCGGGCCAGCTTGTAGAGCGGGGCGCGGTCCCTGGCGTACAGGTAGCCGCCAACCACGTGCGGGGCGGCCAGGTCGACCAGGTCCCAGTTGTTGATCCGGTCCAGGCGGCGCAGGTACAGCTCGTAGAGTTCTTTCCTGCGCTCGTCCGGGGTGCGTGTGCGGCGGGCGTGTTTGTCCATGATGGACAGTGCACCGGCCCGGATCTCGTGCAGTGGACTGTCCAGGAGCCGGTCCAGTTCGGCGATGGGCAGTTCGAGGAAGTCTTTGGCCGCCTCGAACAGCGCGCCCATCCGCACGCCAAGGAACACATCGCCTTCGCCGTACTCGCCGGGTCCGGTTTTGAAGTAGCGCTGGAGTTTCTCTTTCTCCACCGGATCGGCCAGCGCGGTGAGCCGGGCGGTGAACGCCGCGGCGGTCAGCGCGCTCATCAGTCCACGCCCCGGCTGGTGATCTGCTGCACCGCCCAGCTGTTGCCGTCCGGATCGTCGAAGAAGACGAAGCCCTGGTTGTTGAGATCATCCTCGGCGGTGGCCGGCCGGAAGCCACCAGCGCCGGCCACCTGGACCTCGGAGACCGGCACCCCGCGCTCGGCCAGCTGGGCGTGCGCGGCCCGCACATCACCGACCACGAGCTGCACGCCCTTGAGCGAACCGGGCGCCATCTGGGACATGCCCTTGCTGATCACGATCGAACAGCCCGAGCCGGGCGGGGTGAGCTGGACGATGTGCACGTCCTCGCTGATCCTGGTGTCGTGATCGACGGCGAAGCCCAGCTTGTCCGCGTAGAACTCGCGGGCGCGGGCCAGGTCGGCGACCGGGACGATGACGACTTCCAGGGTCCACTTCACGGTGTTCCTCCTTGGCGGACAAGGGAGTCCAGCACGATGTCCAGGCGGCGGTAGCCCTCGCCGAGGCCGCGTTCCATCGGACTGGCCACCGCCTGGTCGCGGGCCTGTGTGCTCGGGTAGCGAATGGTGGTGGTGAGCACGGTCCGGCCGTCGGACTCGGCCAGGTCCTGGGTCACCACGGACTCACCGGGCACCCACTGGTCGTCGAAGGATTCGGTGTGCACCAGGCGTTCCGGCGGCTGGATCTCCCAGTACACACCGCCGTGGCCCATCTCCAGACCCTCGGCGTTGCGGGATAGGAACCGCCAGCGTCCGCCGACCCGTAGGTCGATCTCACAGTCGACGAGCTGCCAGCCCTGGGCGCCGAGCCAGCGTTTCAGCAACGGCGGCTCGGTGAGGGCGGCGAAGACCAGCCGGGCCGGGGCGGCGAACTCGCGGCGTAACCCGATCTCCCGGTCGGTCGGGGTGGTGACGGTCAGGCTCGGTTCAGCCACGGTTCTCCTCCTCTTCCTGTATCTCGGCGAGTAGCGCGTCGAGCCGGTCGAAGCTGGCCGCCCAGTACTCGCGGTAGGCCGCCAGCCAGTCGGTGGCGGCTTTCAGCGGCCGGGCCTCCAGCCGGACCGGTCGCCGTTGCGCGTCCCTGCCGCGCGAGACCAGGCCCGCGCGTTCGAGCACCTTGAGGTGTTTGGAGATCGCGGGCTGGCTCATCGCGAACGGCTCGGCCAGCTCGGTGACCGTCGCCTCGCCCTGGGTCAGCCGGGCGAGGATGGCCCGCCGGGTGGGGTCGGCGAGCGCGGCGAAGGTCGCGTCGAGCAAGTCGGGCGCCATATCCATAACCTCTCGGTTTCATAACCTGTCAGTTTTCTACTCCGTTCGCGGCCGGAGGTCAAGCCCGCAGGTCAGCGCCTGGCGCGGGCGCGGTGCGGGTGGCGTGGCGGAGGCCGAGGAACACCGCGATGGTGGCGACCAGGAAGACGATCTGCAGCGCGGTGCGCGACCAGAGCTGGTCGAACACGCTCAGGGACAGGCCATTGAGCGCGGCGTAGACGTTGGCCGGGAACATCACCAGCAGCAACACGGTGAGCGCGCCCGCGGCCCAGCGTGCGGTCGGCGTCCACAGCAGGCCCAGGGCCCCGGCCAGTTCCAGCACCCCAGTAACCGTGACCAGCAGTTCCGGCGCGGGCAGCGCGGGCGGGACCATCGCGATCAGCTCGGCCCGCAGGCCGATGAAGTGCGCAAGGCCGGTCGCGGTGAACATCGCCGCCAGCCCACCGCGCAGCGGCGCCGTCCACGGCCGCAACCAGCGCACGCCCAGGCGTCCAGCCAGCCACAACACCAGGGTGACCACGATCAGGATGACGAACGGAGCCATCGCCCCACCTTCCCCAGAAGCTCGAACTTGTCGGTGACAAGATGCGCCGCGAACCGGCATCTTGTCAACGTCTAGATTCGGGTTAGGGTGGCCCCATGGCGACCAGGGACTCCTACCACCACGGCGATCTGCGGCGCGCGCTGCTGGCCGCGGCCGTCACCGCGATCACCGAGGCGGGCCCGGCCGGGTTCAGCCTGCGCGAGCTGGCCCGGCGGGCCGGGGTCTCGCACGCCGCGCCGGTGCACCACTTCGGCGACAAGGCGGGGGTGTTCACCGCGCTGGCCGCCGAGGGTTTCGAGCTGTTGGCGGACGCGCTGACCGAGGTGGCCGAGCGGACCGGCAGCTTCGCCGAGGTGGGCGTGGCCTATGTGCGGTTCGCGGTCGGGCACCGGGCGCACTTCGAGGTGATGTTCCGCCCGGAGCTGTACCGCGCCGAGGATCCGGCGGTGCTGGCCGCCCGCGAGCGGGCGAACGCGCCGCTGGTCAGCGGGGTGCGGTCGGTGCGCAGGGCCGGGCCGGAACTGGGTGAGATCGCGGCCTGGTCCCTGGTGCACGGGTTCGCCACGCTGTGGCTCACCGGCGCGCTGCCCCCGGCGGTCGGCACCGATCCGGAGGCAGCGGCGCGGGTGATCACCGCGATACTGGTCAGCGGGCTCTAGATGTTGGTGCTGTTGGGAATCAGCGAGGGCTGCAGGTACTCATACGGCACCGCGCGCCGCTGATTGCGGGCGGCGATGGCGTCCTCTACGCCGCCGAGCTGGGCCTGGAACCGCCGGTGCGCGGCCGCGGCCGGGCCGGTGGCGAAGTCGCGGCCGTAGTCGCCGAGCGTGGTGTGGTGGACCGAGCCGAGGAAGGTCATCACGCAGAACTGCTGCACCGCCACGTCCAGCGGGGGCAGGTTGGCCAGCCAGTCCGCCTCGCTGTGCCCCTTGCCCCGAGGCTCCGGCGTGTACCCGGCCAGGGGGTTGGCGGGCAGGAAGGCCAGGTGGTCCTTTTGCGCGAAGTTCACCGCGGCGTGCTGCGGGCCCGCGGTCCAGATGACCATGGTCAGGATCTCGGCGAGATCGGCCTGGTCGGCGATTTTCCCTGGCGTGGCGCCAAAATCGCGGACCTGGCCGTCGGTGGCTACCTCGGCCGCCCAGGACTGGAGTTCGTGGTCGGCGCGCACGTCGGCGTCATCGCGGTAGTACAGCGCGACGAACTCCTGCACCCAGTCCTGGATGGCCTGCCAGACCAGCAGGCCGTCGTCGCGGTAGGGGTAGTGCGGCAGCGACCGGCCGCCGGTGCCATGCCCGGCCAGCCGCCTCGGCAGGTAGTTGTCCCGGAAGGAGTGGCCGGCGCGATGCTTGGCCAGCCACGGGTAGGTGCTCTTCAGGTCCGAGCCGATCAGGTACTCCACCGCCTTGCCCGGCTGGATCAACAGTTCCACCGCGAGCTTGTTGATCGAGAAGGTGCCCTCGAAGTGCCTGCGCAGCAGTACCCACACCGGGTGATTGGCGGCGAAGTTGCGCACCCCGGCCAGCAGCACCGGTTCGCTCATCAGATGGGTGAAACCCAGGTGGGTCAACACCTCGTGGTAGGTGTTGTGCGCGGCCAGCACGCAGTTCTTGGCCAGGTTCCAGGAGTGCCCGTCGGCCGGGGTGTAGATCTCCCGCCCGGCCGGGTCCTGGCCGCACTGGATGGCGAAGGGCCGGAGCTGATCGCCGTTGCGGGGCACGCAGAAGGCCACCATCGGCGCGTACATGTACTTGGGTGCCTGCGGGTGGGCGCCGTTGTCCAGTTCGGCCATGGACTCGTAGTCCACCCAGTACACCCGGCCGGCGGCGATCGCGGTGGCCAGGTCGTCGGCGCCGAGCTGGGGCACCTGGTCGAGGTGTTCGGTGCTGATCGGGAACTTCGCCGGGATGTGTGTCATCCGGGTGAGCCGGGTCGGGTCCGGCCCGGCCACGAAGCACTCGGCGAAGTAGTCGTCACTCCGGAACCGCTCCATCACCGAGGGTGGTTGCGACAGCGCGAAGACATCGCGGAAATCCTGCAGGCTCTTCTCCCGGACATCGCCGGTGACGCCGCCGGGCAGCGGCATGAAGTAGTCCACGATCCCGGCCATGTCATCTTCCCTGACCATCGCGGCCAGCTTCAGCGGCGCGAGCGGCCGCAGGTCGTTGACGAAGTTCCACTTGCCCTGCCGACGCAGCATCCGCAGGTTCAGCCGCAGACGTTCCTGCTGCTCCAGGGCCCGTAACCGCCACCGGGAGGACGGCGCGTCCTGCTCGCCGCCCCCCGCGGCCACCGGGAAACCGAGTTCCAGGTTGTACCGGTAGGTGGCGCGGACGGCGGCCACCTGGTCGGCCCGGTCCGCGCGCTGGTCGCGGTGCGAGATCAAGTAGTCGGCCACAGGCGCGAGGCTGCCACGGGCCCGCGAGCCTTCGGCGGTGATCCGCGGGCCCGTGGCAAATAGTGCGCGAAATAGGGTCCGGTCAGGAGTTGCAGGCCCCCAGGTCCTGCCAGTACCAGGGTCCGGCGCCGGGTTCCTGGGCCCGGTTCCACCAGATCGAGCGCCAGCGCCGCCCGTTGTGCGCGACCTCGGTCTCCGGCGGGTACAGCTGATCGCCGGTCCAGGCCGCGGTGCTGCCACAGCCCGTGCCGGGATCGCCGCCGGTGACCTGGTCGATCCACTGCTTGTGCGCCGGCACGTTCATGTAGATCGCCGGGGCCTGCCCGCAGGTCGGCTGCCCGCGGCCGGCCCGGCTGGTCGCGCCGGTCAGCTCCCAGCGCCCGTTGCCCTGGCGGACCGAGGGACCACCGGAGTCGCCGTAGCAGGCGCCCGCGCTGGGCAGGCCGCCCAGACACAGTTCGGTCTGCGGGTTGAAGTTGTCGGTGCAGCCGCTGGCCTGCACCCGCACATCGACCTCCTGCAGCTGGACCGGCGCGCCACCACAACCGCGGGTCGGACAGGTCTGGCCCCAGCCGATCAGCCGGGTCTCCGTGCCCGCCGCGCCACCGTCGGCGGCGAGCGCGATCGGCGCCTGCGGCACCGCGGCACTGAGCCGGACCAGCGCGATGTCACCCTGGCCCTGCACGATCTGCGCGGTCTGGGCCAGGGTGCCGCCCGCGTTCCAGGTGGTGCTGCCGACCCGGATCCGGAACCCGCCGGGGCTCTGGCCCTGGACACAGTGTTTCGCGGTCACCACCCAGGTCGGGGTGATCAGCGAACCACCGCAGAAATGTCCCTGACCGCCTTGCAGCGAGGCCATGAACGAATACACCTCGCTGGCCGGGCGGCCACCGACGATCAACGGTTGAACATCGTCATTGTTGGTTGTCGCAGCATTTACCGAGGAGGCGAAGCCCGTCGTCAGGGCCAGGGCTGCGACCAGCGCCGCACCCCATCCCCGCCAGCTTGACCACATGTCTTGTCCTTTCCACAGGGCCGCCGGAAAAGCAGGGCAGGGGCTCCGGCGGATGCACTGAAATATCGTCCGAACGTCGGGTGTCCGGTCATCGGAATTGGCGATAACTTCGGTTTATGGCTGACCTGGAGCTACGGCATCTCCGTGCGGTCTGCGCCATCGTCGAGACCGGCAGCATGAGCAAGGCGGCCATCCGGCTCGGCCTCACCCAGCCCGCGCTCACCGCGCAGCTGCAGCGGGTGGAACGCCTGGTGGGCGGGCGGTTGTTCGACCGCAGCCCCACCGGCAGCACCCCCACCGAACTGGGCCGATACGTGGTCAACACCGCGCGCCTGGTGCTGGACGACTTAGATCATCTACTGGCCTCCGCGCAGGACCGGGCGCGCACCTTCACCCCGCAGCCGCTGCTGGCCGGATGCATGCCGATGCTGTTCCTGGCCCGGCTGGTAGCCGAGTTGAGCAACCGGTTGCCCTGCTCGGAGGTGCGCACCGAGATCGAACCGGTCGGGCACACCCTGGTCGAGATGCTCAACAGCGCGCGGCTGCACCTGGCCGTGTTCGAGCGCTTCGACGGCCTGGAGCGCCGCAAACTCAGCGGTGTGGAGATCCGCACCCTGGTCCTGGAACCCCAGTTCGTCGCCGTCGCCGAGGACCATCCCCTGGCCGTGCGCGAGGTGATCTCGCTGGCGGAGCTGGCCGACTGCGACTGGGTGGTGCCGCCGCCGGAGGCCAACAGCCTGCGCATGCAGCTGCACACCGCCTGCGCCACCGCCGGTTTCACCCCGCGGATCCGGCACCACACCTGGGAAGCCGGCATGGCGCGGGTGCTGGTGGAGAACGGCGCGGTGTCCCTGGCCGCCCCGGCTTCGCGCAGTGGCAACGGAATAGCGGTCCGGCCACTGCTCGGCGACCCGCTACAGGTGCCGATCATGGTGGGGGTGCGCACCGACGGCGCCCTGGCCGGCCGGGCGCACGAGGTCTTCGCCAGCGCCGCCTACGCCTATCGGTCCATTGTGGACAGAAACCCGACCTTCGCCCAGTGGTGGGCCGACCATCCCGAGGCACACGCCGAACTCGACGCGGCCATGCTGGTCTGCCCGCCCCTGGCGGTCTAGGTCTGGGACACCAGTGCGGGTTCGGTGGCTGGGGTCAGGCGGGCGGCCAGTTCCGCGGCCAGGTCGGCCATCCGGCCCTCCTCGGCGCCGGCCATGAACCGGACCGTGTGCGGATCACGGCGTGGATCCGGCCGCAGTTCCGCGCCCGGCACCAGGAACCGGACCAGCCCGCAGCGGTGCGGTTTGGCCGGGATGAACTCCACGCCCTGCAGCTCGGCGATGGCGAGTTCGTGCCGCCGCGGCTTGCGCATGCCCGAGTTGAACTCGATCACCAGGCGCCGCTCGTCCAGGCTGACCACACCGTCCAGAGTGGACACCCGCAGCCGCACCGGGTCGGTGACCGGGGCCAGGCCGGGCGCGTGCGCGTCCGGGGCGAGCAACCGCGGGTCCGGCACCGGGTCGGCGGAGAGCCGCGAACGTAACTCGGCCACGAACGCGTCGTTGTCGGCCCGCCGATTCGAGTGCAGCACCAGCGCGTCCACGTCCAGTTCGGGCTGCCGCGGCTCGTGCCCCGGCAGTTCCCCGGCCAGCCGCAACCGCAGGTATGGCCGACGGCCGGCGGCCTCGTACTCGACGTCGGTGATCGCGGACAACGGCACCCGCCGCGGACCGCGCGCGCTCTTGACCGCACGCGTGCTCAGCCGCACCGGGAAACGCAACTCGACGGCGTCCTGGTGCAGGACGGCGTCGCCGTCATGGCCCTGGAGGGTGCTGGCTGGCCCGGAAATCACCGGGCAATGGTAATCAGGGTCGCGTGTGGACGGTGTGTATGCGACCGATCTCTCAGATCTCAGGTGCTGCCGAAGAAGGCGTTCGCCGGGAGGTCGAGATCCGCGGTGGCCTCGGTGTAGTGGGTCTTGAACGCGGTGAGCCACTCGTCCACGCTGACCTTGCCGTCGCCGTTGGCGTCCAGCAGCGCGAACAGCCGCGGCGCCTTGGCCAGGGAGAACCCGGCCAGGTACATGAAGGCGACGAACTCCTCCACCCCGATGTGCCCGTCGTCGTTGGTGTCGGCCAGCGCGAACCCGGCGGCCAGGGCCGGGCGGAACACCCGGTCGAAGCCGGCGTCGGACTCGGCCAGCGCGGCGCCCACCGCGGCGACGAACTCGGCCTTGCTGATCTGGCCGTCGTTGTCGGTGTCGGTCAGCTCGACCAGCGCCCGCCAGTGCTCCCGCATGCCCTCCAGGGCGGCGATGCCCTTGAGCGAGTCGGTCTCGTTGAACCGCACGCAGAAGCGCTTGCTGCGCTCCTCCAGGTCGGTGAGCTGGATGTAGCCGTCGTTGTCCTCGTCGAAGGCGGCGAAGGAGTGTTCGAGCTTCCGCACCAGTTCCGGCATCACGCGCACATGGTAGGGGGTGACCGGTCGCCGGGGGCGCATTTGCGGCGGCGGAGAATGTCCGCATGACCGTCATCGACAAGATCGCGCTGATCGACCTGGCCGACGGCCGGATCCTGAGCACCCGCTCGCACGGCAAGGACGCCTACTACCTGCCCGGCGGCAAGCGCGAACCCGGCGAGACCGACGTGCAGACCCTGGTCCGGGAGATCGCCGAGGAGCTGGGCGTGGCGGTCGCGGCCGGGACCGCGGTGCACGTGGGCACCTTCGAGGCGCAGGCGCACGGACAGGCCGAGGGGGTGCTGGTGCGGATGACCTGTTATTCGGCGGAGTACGCGGGCACACCGGTGGCCAGCAACGAGATCGCCGAGGTGGTGTGGCTGGGCTACGCCGACCGGGAGCGGGTGGCGCCGGTCGACAAGATCATCTTCGACGAGTTGCACCAGGCCGGTTCGCTGCGCTGATCCCGCGCCGGGGCGTCACAGCAACGCGCGTTCGTGCGCTTTGGTGACCGCCTCGGTGCGGCTGGCGGCGCCGAGTTTGGCCATCACCCGGCTCAGGTGCACGCTGACCGTCTTCTCGCTGATGTACAGCTCCGCGCCGACCTGCCGGTTGGTGTGCCCCCTGGCGACCAGGGACAGCACCGCGCGCTCACGCGGGGTGAACGGGTCGATGGTGTCCCGGGTGGTGGCCGGGGTGGCCAGGTTGAGGCGGGCGCGGCGGGCCAGCGCGGCCAGGGCGTCCTGCAGCGGGGTGGCGCCCAGGGCGGCGGCGGCCTCGGTGGCCTGGGACAGGGTGACCTCGGCCGCGGGTTTGTCGCCCGCGGTGAGCTGGGTGGCGGCCAGGCGGAGGCGGGCCAGGGTCTGCTCGTAGGTGTGGCCGTAGCCGAAGGCCTCGACCACCCGGTGCCAGTGCTCCGGGGTGTCCTCGGCGCGCACGCGGGCGGCCTCGGCCTCGGCGCGAGCCAGCCAGGCCAGGCCCTCGGGGCCGAGTTCGCCGGTGCGCGGGCGGGCGCTGGTGGCGGCCCGGCGGATCTTGGCGAGCAGCCGCTCCCCCGCGTCCAGGTGCCGGGTCTCGGTGGCGGCGTCCTTCTTGTGCCGGGCCTTGGCGGCCAGTTCGGCGTGCGCGGCCAGGCCGAGCGCGCCGATCCGGATCACCGCCAGCTCGCGGTGCCGTTCGGCCACCGACAGCGCCTCGTCGATCCACTCCAGGGCCTTGTCCGGGCGGCCGTGCCAGAGCTGGGCGTCGGCGGCGCAGGCCGCGGCCATCACCGCGATGTCCCAGTCCTTGTGCCATTCCGGGCGCAGCCGGGCGACCAGTTCGGCGACCGTGTCGTACGCGCCGCGGCCGGCCAGGGTGAACAGCGAGATCGCGGTGAGCCGGGCGCTGGCGATATCGGGCACCGAGCAGGCGCCCTGGTCGGCGGCCTCGGTCGCGGCGTCCCAGTCGCCTGCGACGTAGTGCAGCAGGATGTTGAGCACTCGCAGTTCGGTGCCGTACGGGCTCCACTCCAGTCCGGTGGCCCCGGCCCGGCCGCGGCCGCTGGCGGCGGCGTCCAGGGCCTGGTCGAGCAGGCCGCGTTCGTAGTGCGAGACGGCCAGGTTGAACCAGGCCCGCAGCTCCACGCTGTGCGCGCCCGCGGCCGCGGCCCGGTCCACCGCCTCGTGCAGCCGCCGCACCGCCTCCTCGGGGTGGCCGCCGCGTTCCAGGATCACCGACAGCGAGATCAGCGCGTCCATCTCGGCCCCGGTCGAACCGCTGGCCTTGGCGTCGGCCAGCGCGCCCTCGGCGTACTCGCGGGCCAGCCCGTAGCTCTGCTCGTCCGCGCTCATCGCCACCCTGGCCCGCATGGCCTGCACCCAGGCGCGGGTGGGGCTGGCCGGCTGGTCGGCGACCAGCTGCCAGGCGCGTTCGATCACCTGCACCGCCTTGTCCCGCTTGCCTTCCAGGGCCAGCAGGGTCTGCACGTACTTGCGCTGCACCTCGGCCGAGCGCACCGGGTCGCCGATCTGTTCGGCCATCTGCACCGCGGTGCGCCCGTAGGCCAGCGCCCGGTCGTCCTCACCGGCCAGGCCGGCGGTGTACATGGCCTTGTGCACCAGCCGCAGCTCGTCGCCGCCGCTGACCTGCTCCGGATCGGGCACCGCGCCCCACAGCTTCATGGCCTGTTCCAGGTGCCGCAACGCCTTGGCCGGCGCGCGGGCCTCCATGGCCTCCCTGGCGGCCGCGACCGAGGCGGCCAGCGCCTGCGGCAGCGCGTGGCTCTCCAGGCTGTGGTGGGCCAGTTCGGCGGCCACCCCGCGTTTGCCGTCCTTGGCCGCCAGGAACCGGGCGTACCCGGCGTGCAGCCGGACCCGTTCGCCGGGCAGCAGGTCGGCGTAGACGGCCTCGCGCAGCAGGGCGTGCCGGAAGACGTAGGCGTGGTTGTCGTCCTTGTACAGCAGCACGTGGTGGGTGACCGCCTCGCGCAGCGCGGCCTCGATCTCGGCGTCGGGCAGGCCGCTGACGGTGCGCAGCCGGGCGTCGGTGACCCGGCGGCCGGAGACCGAGGCGACCCGGATGATCTGCTGAGTGGCCTGGGCGAGTCGTTCGATCCGGGCCAGCAGCACGTCGGCCAGGCCGATCGGCATCCGGTCGTCCCGGTCGGCGCAGGCGGCGATCAGTTCCTCGGCGAAGAAAGCGTTGCCCTCGGAACGCTCGGCGATCTGGGCGATCTTGTCCTCGGCCAAGGTGCCGTCGGAGAGGCGGCGGACGAAGGTGCGGGCGTCGGTGTTGGTGAACGGGCTCAGTTCGAGGCGTTCCACCGCGGGCAGCCGGACCAGTTCGGCCAGCACCGGGCGCAGCGGGTGGCGGCGGTGCAGGTCGTCGCTGCGGTAGGTGGCCACCACCAGCAGCCGCCCGGCACGCAGCCGGGAGAGCAGGAAGGAGAGCAGGTGCCGGGTGGAGCCATCGGCCCAGTGCAGGTCCTCCATGGCCAGCACCACGGTGCGGTCGGCGGCGAGTTCGGCCAGCAGCGCGTGCACCGCGTCGAACATCTGCAGCTGGCTCATGTCCAGCTCGGTGCGCCGGGGGTCGAAGGGCACCACGTGCTCGGGCAGCACCTCGGGCAGCAGTTTGGCCAGCGCGGGATGCGCGCGCAGCGCGTCCAGGTGGCCCTCCCGGAGCAGGCCGAGGGCCTCCACGAACGGCAGGTAGGGCAGACCGCCCTCCCCGACGTCCAGGCAGCGGCCGGTGAGCATCAGCGCGCCCTCGGCCGCGGCCAGCTCACTCAGCTCGGCCAGCAGCCGGGACTTGCCGACCCCGGCGTCCCCGGCCACCAGCACCGCGCTCGCCGCGCCCTTGGACGCCTGCCGCAACGCCGCGCGGAGCTGGCGCAACTGCGCGCCCCGCGCGACGAGCGGAATTCCTGAACCCAACCGTGCCACGTCCTGCATCGTGGCATACCCGCCTGACATTCTCGGCTCGAATTCCCTGTTCAGGCGGCGGTCCGATACTCCTCTGAGGGCTCTTCCGGGTCCTTCTCGGGCTGGGTGTCCGCGTCCTTGCGGACCAGGCCGAGCCAGCGGCGGGCGATCCGCTCCTTGCGGTCGCCGTGGCCCATCGCGGCCTGGGCGCGGTCGGTCCGGTAGTCGACCTCTGCCCGCAGTGCCTGGTCAGTCCAGGTGATCATCGTCTTCTCCTCGGTTCGACTCGTGTCGTTGTGAGGTGAAGACTGCTGCTGAGGGCCGGGGGGCCGCGTCGGAAGATCGCCCCGGTTGTGGACGGGATATGCCTTACCCGGGACCCCTCAGCCCCCCTTACCCGCCCAGATTCGGGGGTAAGGGGGGCTGAGGTTCCCCGCGGAGACGCCTAAGTGCTCAGTCGGCCGCCGGGGCCAGTTCGGGCGCGGGCTCGAACTCCTTGATCGCGTCCAGGGAAGCGCCCATGGCGGCGTTGGCCTCGCGTTCGACCATGACCTCCACCAGCACCGGCTTGCGCACCCGCTCGGCCTCCTCGGTGGCCCAGGCCAGGGCCTCGCGGATCTTGCCGGGCTCCTCCACCCGGACCGCTGGGCAGCCGAAGGCGTCCATCACCTTGACGTGGTCGATGCCGCTGCTGCCGTAGTGCAGGTCGACGGCGAAGTTCATGTCGTAGGGGATCTCGGCCTGGCGGATCAGCCCGAGATACTCGTTGTTGATCATGACGATGACGAACGGGATCTCGTACTGGGCGGCGACCGCGACCTCCTCCATCAGGAACTGGAAGGAGTAGTCGCCGCAGACCGCGACCACGGTGCGCTCCGGGTAGGCGCATTTGACGCCGATCGCGGCCGGGATCTCCCAGCCCAGCGGCCCGGCCTGGCCGCAGACCAGGTAGCGGCGCGGCAGGTAGGTGCGCTGGAACTGGCCGGACCAGATCTGGTAAAGCCCGATCGCGGTGACGAAGGTGGTGTCCGGCGGGTAGAACTCGTTGAGTTCCCGGTACACCCTCGGTGGTTTGATCGGCACGTCGTCGAAGTCGTCGCGCCGGGGCAGGGTCTCCCGGAGTTCGCCGATCCGCTTGGGCCAGTCGCCCGGTGTGCGCGGGCGGGTGCGTTCCTTGGCCTGGTAGGCCAGCGCGGCCAGGGTGGGGCGGGCGTGGCCGACGATGCCGAGGTCGGGTTCGAAGACCTTGCCCAGCTGGGTGGGCTCGATGTCGACGTGGATGAACTTGCGGCCGCGCCGGTAGGTCTCCAGGTCGCCGGTGTGCCGGTCGCCGAAGCGGGCGCCGACCGCCAGGACGCAGTCGCTTTCCAGGAAGGCCGCGTTGCCCCACCGGGTCTGGGTCTGCAATCCGGCCATCCCGGCGAACAGGTCGTGGTCCTCGGGGAAGGCGCCCTTGCCCATCAGGGTGACCTGCACCGGGATGCCCAGGTGCTCGGCCAGGCCACGCAACTCGTCGGTGGCGTCGCCCACGATCACCCCGCCACCGGCCAGGATCAGCGGGCGCTCGGCGGCCAGGAGCATCTCGATGGCGGCGCGCACCGGCTCGGCCCTGGGTTGCGGCACCTCCACCGGCAGCGCCGCGTCCAGGGCAGGGTCGTAGTTGCACAGTCCTCTTTGGACATCAATGGGCAAGTCGATCAGCACCGGGCCCGGCCGCCCGGAGCGGGCGATCCGGAAGGCCTCCCGGAACACCCAGGCCGCCTGGGCCGGTTCCTTGAGCTGCACCGCCCATTTGGTGACCGGTTTGGCGATCTCCACGATGTCCACGGCCTGGAAGGATTCCTGGTGCAGCTTGGCTTTGGCCGCCTGGCCGGTGATGCAGATGATCGGGATCGAGTCGGCCAGCGCGGTGTACAACCCGGTGATCATGTTGGTGCCCGCCGGGCCGGAGGTGCCGATGCACACCCCGACGTTGCCGGTGACCCTGGCCCAGCCGTCGGCGGAGTGCGTGCCGCCTTCCTCGTGGCGCACGGTGATGTGCCGGATCGTGCTGTGCCGCAACGCGGCGTAGAGGGGCAGGATCGCGGCGCCGGGGATGCCGAAGACGGTGTCCACGCCCTCGGATTCCAGCACCCGGACCACGGCCTCCATGCAGGGAATGCTCTTCATGATGTCGTGCTCCCTCGTCCGGAGAGGTTCTCGATCACCTTCAACAGAGCCGAGTGGTCCAGGGCGCCGTGGCCCTGGGCCCTGGCCGCCGCGATCAGCGCCGCGGTGACCCCGGTGACCGGCAGGGCCACCTCGGCGGCGCGCGCTTCGGCGAGCACGATGCCCATGTCCTTGTGGTGCAGGTCGATCCGGAAGCCGGGGGTGAACTCCCTGGCCACCATGGACTTGCGTTTGATCTCCAGGATCCGGCTGCCCGCGAGTCCGCCTGCCAGCACGTCCAGGCCGAGGTTCGCGTCCACGCCCGCGGCCTCCAGCAGCACGATGGCCTCGGCCACCAGGGCATAGGTGCCGCCGACCACCAGCTGGTTGGCCGCCTTCACCGTCTGCCCGGCGCCGGACTGTCCTACGTGGACGATGGTGCCGCCGAGGACCTCGAACAGCGGCCGGGCCGCGGCGAAGTCCTCGGCCGCGCCGCCGGCCATGATGGACAGCGTGCCGTCCAGCGCGCCCTTCTCGCCGCCGCTGACCGGGGCGTCGAGCACCCGGATCCCGGCGGCAGCGCCGAGTTCGCCGATCCGGCGCGAGGTCGCTGGCCGGATGGAACTCATGTCGGCGTAGAGCAGTCCGGGTCTGGCGTGCTCGAACACCCCGCCCTCGCCGAGGACCACCTGCTCCACCTGTGGGGAGTCCGGCAGCATGGTGATCAGCACCTCGGCGGTGGCCAGCACCTCGGCGATGCTGTCCGCGGTCTGTCCACCCGCCTCGGCCAGCCGGGCGGGCCCGGCGCCGAACACGTCGTGGCCGATCACCTGGTGGCCCGCGCGCACCAGGTTGACGGCCATCGGGGCGCCCATGATGCCCAGGCCGATGAATCCGACAGCGGTCATGCCGATCCCTCCACAGCGTCCTTCACCTGAACTTCCACGCATGCCTTCAGCTTGGGCAGCCAGCCGAAGCTGTCCGCGCTGGGGCCGACGGGGCGGTACTCCAGGCCGATGTGGCCGTCATAACCCGCGAGCAGCAGGCGGGCGAGCACCTTCTCGTAGTCGATGCCGCCGGTGCCGGGCTGGCCGCGGCCAGGGGTGTCGGCGATCTGCACATGGCCGAACTCCGCGCCCCGCCGGTCGATCTGGGTGTCGAGGTCCTCACCCATCCGGCTCAGGTGGTAGAGGTCGGCCAGGAAGGCCACGTTGGATGGCCCGTTCGCGCGCACCAGGTCCAGCACGTGGTAGGCGGAGGCGAGCGAGATGATGGGGTAGATCGGGTTCTCGTGCGAGTTCAGCGCCTCGACCACCACGGTCGCGCCGATCCGGCCCGCGGCCTGGGCGGCGTAGGTCAGGTTGGCCACGGCCAGCTCGTCCTGTTCCTGTGGCCACAGCCCGGGTTCCCGGTTGCCGTAGAGGGCGTTGAGGGTCTTGCAGCCCAGCTGGCCGGCGAACTCGACGGCCACGTGCACGTTCTCCCGGAACAGGTGCACGTCGGTGGGGCGGGAGAGCAGTCCGCGCTCTCCCGCCGCCATGTCCCCGGCGGCGAAGTTGAGTCCGAGCAGGCGCACGCCCGCGTCCTCGATCGCGCGCCGCACCGCGTCCAGTTCCCGTTGCAGTGGCACGGCTTCGGGCAACGGCCACCACAGTTCCACCGCGTCGAACCCGGCGGCCCTTGCCGCGGCGAAGCGTTCGAGCAGCGGCAGCTCGGTGAACAGGATGGAGAGGTTGACGTCGAAACGCAGGTTCGGACTGGTCAAGACGGCTCCATTCAGGCTTCTCGTCACACGGTGATCGGGTTGAGGCACTCCCGCATCAGACGGGCCGCCTCGCTGGGGGTCTTGCCGACCTTGACGCCCGCGGCCTCCAGGGCCTCCTGCTTGGCCGCGGCGGTGCCCGAGGAGCCGGAGACGATGGCGCCCGCGTGGCCCATGGTCTTGCCTTCGGGGGCGGTGAAGCCCGCGACGTAGCCGACCACCGGCTTGGTGATGTGCTCGGCGATGTAGGCCGCCGCGCGCTCCTCGGCGTCGCCGCCGATCTCACCGATCATCACGATCGCCGCGGTCTCCGGGTCGTCCTGGAAGGCCTGGAGGGCGTCGATGTGGGTGGTGCCGATGATCGGGTCGCCACCGATGCCGACCGCGGTGGAGAAACCGAAGTCCCGCAGCTCGTACATCATCTGGTAGGTCAGGGTGCCCGACTTGGACACCAGGCCGATCTTGCCCGGCCCGGAGATGTCGGCCGGGATGATGCCCGCGTTGGACTTGCCGGGCGAGATGATCCCCGGGCAGTTGGGGCCGATGATCCGGGTCTTGTTGCCCGCGGCGCAGGCATGGGCCCAGAAGTAGGCGGTGTCGTGCACGGGCACGCCCTCGGTGATCACCACCGCCAGGCCGATGCCGGCGTCGACGGCCTCGATCACCGCGGCCTTGGCGAAGCGCGGCGGCACGAAGACCACCGTCACGTCCGCGCCGGTCGCGGTCATCGCCTCGGCCACCGAGCCGAACACCGGCACGGCCACCCCGTCGAAGTCCACGGACTGGCCGCCCTTGCCCGGGGTGACACCGCCGACCACGGTGGTGCCCGCGGCCAGCATCCGCCTGGTGTGCTTGACACCTTCGGCGCCGGTCATGCCCTGCACGATGACCCGGCTGTGCTCGGTCAGGAAGATCGCCATCGACTCATACCCCCGCGGCTGCCAGTTCGGCGGCCTTGTCGGCCGCGTTGTCCATCGTGTCCACCACTGTCACCAGCGGGTGGTCCGCCTCGGCCAGGATCCGGCGGCCTTCCTCGACGTTGTTGCCGTCCAGGCGCACCACCAACGGTTTCGCCGCGTCCGCGCCCAGGATCTCCAGCGCCGCGACGATGCCGTTGGCGACCGCGTCGCAGGCGGTGATGCCGCCGAAGACGTTGACGAAGACCGAGCGCACGTCCGGATCACCCAGGATGATCTCCAGGCCGTCGGCCATCACCTGGGCGGAGGCGCCGCCGCCGATGTCGAGGAAGTTGGCCGGTTTCACCCCGCGGTGCCGTTCGCCCGCGTAGGCCACCACGTCCAATGTGGACATCACCAGGCCCGCGCCGTTGCCGATCACGCCGACCTGCCCGTCCAGCTTGACGTAGTTGAGGCCCTTGGCCTTCGCCCTGGCCTCCAGCTCGTTCTCCGCGGCCTGATCGACCAGGTCGCCGTGTCCGGGATGCCGGAAATCGGCGTTCTCATCGAGGGTCACCTTGCCGTCGAGGGCGAGAATGTTGCCCCGCGGGTCACGGACCAGTGGATTGACCTCCACCAGGGTGGCGTCCTCGGCTACAAAGGTGTTCCACAGCTTCACCAGCACCGCGGCTACTTCCTCGGCCACCTCGGCCGGGAACGCGGCGGCTGCGACGATCTCCCTGGCCTTGGCCAGGTCGACGCCACGCAGGGCGTCAACGGGCACCTTGGCGAGGGCCGCCGGATTGGTGGCAGCGACCTCCTCGATGTCCATCCCGCCCTCGACCGAGGCCATCGCCAGGAACGTGCGCTGGGTCCGGTCGAGCAAGAAGGAGACGTAGTACTCCTCGGCGATCTCCGAAGCGGGGGTCACCAGCACCCGGCGCACCACGTGCCCCTTGATGTCCAGCCCCAGAATGGCTCCGGCCTTGCGTTCCGCGTCCTCCGGGTCGACGGCGAGCTTGACTCCGCCCGCCTTGCCACGGCCGCCGGTTTTCACCTGCGCCTTGACCACCACCCGGCTGCCCCACTCGGCCGCCGCCGCGCGGGCGTCGGCCGGATCCTCGACGACCCGCTGCGGCGGACCCACCGGGACCCCGTGCTGTGCGAAGAGATCCTTCGCCTGGTACTCGTACAGATCCACGCCGCCTACTGTATACAGTATGTGAGACCGAGCACCAGAGCCAAGCCGCATGATTTCAGCAGGTCCCCAGCATTGCTACTCTGTGTATACTGCATACAGTATCTAGTAGAGGGAGGACCGATGACCACTCCCCCACCCGCCGAGCTGCGTGACTGCTTCGGCCGCGACTACCGGGTCGGCCCCAGCGCGGAGCTGCTGACCGGCCATTCCCGCTCCTGGCAACTGCTGCCGCCACTGGCCGCGATGGCCGCCGCGGGGGTGTTCCAGTACTCCTTCGGCGCGCTCGCGCCCGCCCTGTCCACCCTGCACGGCTGGTCGGTCAGCCAGACCTTCTGGTTGCTGGCGCTGTGGATCGTGGCCCAGGCCGGAGTGGGTTTACCTGTTGCTTACCTGCGCGAACGGGGTGTCCTCGGTCCCCGGGCCTTACTCTGGCTGGGCGCGGCGATGTGTCTGCTGGGTCCAGTGGCCCTCGGTCGCGCACCCGGCTTCGCCGGCGCCCTGCTGGGCTTCTCGCTGCTCGGCGGCGCGGGGGCCGGGCTGGTCTACGCGGTGAGCGCGTCCACGGTGGCCAAGTGGTTCCCGGACCGCTCGGCCGTGCGGGTCAGCCTGGTCACCGGCGCGTTCGCCTGCGGCGCCATCCCGTTCCTGCTCTTCGTCTTCCCCGCGGTCTCCGTGGCGAACCTGGTGCCCGCCCTGGACCGCACCGGCCTGGTGCTGGGCCTGGTGATCGCCGTGGCCGGGGTGCTCTTCCGGGACCCGCCGTCGAACTGGTGGCCGCCGCAGGTGGATCCGCGGGTGTGGGCGCTGTCCCGCCGCCGCGGCCCCGGCTCGGCCAACCTCCCTGCGGTCCGCGACTACTCACCGGGAGAGGCGGTGCGCATCGGCGCGTTGCCCGCGCTCGCGGTGATCCTGTTCTGCGCCAGCGCGGTCACCCTGTTCACCGTGGCCGCCTTCGCCGGCTTCGCCGCCCGGCTGGAACTGAGCCCGCCGGTGATCGGCGCGGCCACCGCCCTGCTGGTGGCGAGCAACGGGGTGGCGCGGGCGGTGGTGCTGCGGGTCTCCGACCGGCTCGGCCGGGCCCGCACCCTGGCCGCCACCCTCACCGTGCTGGCATTGTCCCAGGCCGCACTGGCCGCCAGTGCCACCGATCGATCCCTGCCATTGCTACTGGCCGCGGCGGTACTCGCGGGCGCGGGCGGGGCGTGTTATCCGCTGGTGGCCAGCCTGGTCCGGGAGTACTTCGGGGACCGGCGGCACGGCGAGATACATGCAGTGGTCTACAGCGCCAAGGCATTCGGCGGAATCGCCGGGGTCGGTCTCACCGCCGCCGCCGTCCCCACAATGGGGTACCCGGCACTGTTCTTGCTGGCAGGAGCCCTGGCCTTGGGTTCGGCGCTGTTGTGCAGGTCACTGCGGCAACCCGGCCGAATCCCATTGCTCTGGACAACCCAGCGTGTCCACTGAGATCGAGCGTCCATTTGGGGCATCATGAGATGCGGATTGGTGGCGGAAGGTGATGCACTGCTCGCAATCGGTGTGTTTCTTTCCGAATCGAGTACGCGGTATGGGTGGTCTGCCGCTTGTGGCCGTGCTCACGCAATTCAGGCATTTGGAACACTGTATGCTGTAGGCAGTCGACCAGGCACAATAGAGTCAAGATCGGCACACCGGGCGAAAGCGCCCACCTCACCTCATGGAGCACACGATGTCGGAGTTGGCGCAGGGCACGGCCGCACGCCGGATCGATCGGCCGGTCCCCTTGCGGGAGCGGGTCTTCGAGGCCCTGCTCGACCTCATCATCACCGGCAGTCTCGCCCCGGGTCAGCACCTGGTCGAGGGCGAGCTGGCGGAGATGCTGGGTGTCTCCCGGCAGCCGGTGCGCGAGGCGCTCCAGTGGCTCAACAACGAGGGCTGGGTCGATCTGGTACCCGGATACGGCGCGTTCGTGCACGTGCCGACCGAGCAGGAGGCGGACCAGCTGCTCGCCGTGCGCACCCTGCTGGAGACCGAGTCGGCGCGGCTGGCCGCGCTGAACGCGGACAAGGACGGGGTGGCCCGGCTGCGCGAGATCTGCCAGCAGGGCGAGGCCGCGGTCATGGCCGACGACGTGGACGGGGCGGTGGCCGCCAACGCGGCCCTGCACCGCTACGTCACCGAACTCTCCGGCAACAAGGTGCTGCTCGAACTGGCCGCCCAGGTCGACCGCAGGGTGCGCTGGTTCTACACCCCGGTCGCCCGCCAGCGCGGCAAGCAGTCCTGGCGCGAGCACCGCAAGCTGATCAGCGCGATCTCCACCGGCGACGCCGAGCGGGCCGCGGAGATCATGCGTGAGCACACCGACCGCACCCGGCAGTCCTACCTGGAGGCCCGGCAGAGCGCGCCGGCGCAGCCGCCCGCGCCGGAGGTGCCGTTGCGGCGCCGCCGCCGCACGGTGGCCCGCACCGCGCCCGTCAAGCCCTAGGACCCGCCACACTCCGGGATTTCCCGGAGTTCACTGCGACACACTCCCGAATGGCACCGTCGCCGCTCGGGTATCCCCTGATGTGAGGAGGTGTATCGATGATGAGCAAGTTCAAGCAGCTGCTGCGTTCGCTCACCCAGGAACCGCTGGGCATGCGCGGCGACCGCCCGATGGGCCTTGGCCTGGCCACGGCCATGGCGGAAGCGAAGAAGAACCCCACCGCGGGTGTGGAGAACTACCTGCGAGGCCAGGCCAGCACCACGCGGCATGGCCAGGGCCAGGAGGTTGCCTCCTCCTGACCCCGGCCACCTCATGGTTTGCCGAGAACCGCACAACCGGTCACTGGGTCCAGGGATAGCTCCAGTGCGCCGGGCTCATCCGGTCCCGGTCTCGTCCAGCGCCGCTGTGCTGGACGAGGCCTGAGCGGTCCGCACGGGTTCCGGTGCCGCAGCGGCGGCAGCGGCTCGTTCGGTCCGCTTGGATTTGATCACACTAGCAATGATGGTCACCGCCAGTGTCCCCACAATGAAGGACAGGGACAGCTGGATGGAGATGGTCGGCGCCCACGGGACACCGGAGCCGTGCATGGCCTCCAGCACCAGTTTCACCCCGATGAACGCCAGGATCACGGCCAGGCCCACCGAGAGGTAGACCAGCCGGTCGAGCAGGCCGCCGATCAGGAAGAACAACTGGCGCAACCCCATCAGCGCGAACGCGTTGGCGGTGAAGACCAGGTACGGCTCCTTGGTCAGCCCGAAGATCGCCGGGATCGAGTCCAGTGCGAACAACAGGTCGGTGGTGCCGATCGCGACCATCACGATGAGCATCGGCGTCACCATCCGCCGCCCGTCGATCCGGGTCACCATCTTCGCGCCCACGTAGTCCTCGGTGGTGGGCGCGAACTTCTTCACCGTGCGCAGGACGACGTTCTCGGCGAATTCCTCCTCCGCGTTCGGGTCCTGCCGGAGCAGCTTCCACGCCGTGAAGATCAGGAAGGCGCCGAAGACGTAGAACAGCCAGTTGAACCGGGACACCGCTTCCGCGCCCACCGCGATGAACACCGCGCGCATCAGCAACGCGATCACGATGCCCACCAGCAACACCTTCTGCCGGTACAGCTTGGGCACCGCGAACCTGCTCATGATCAGCATGAACACGAACAGGTTGTCCACCGACAGCGAGTACTCGGTGATCCAGCCGGCGAAGAACTCCCCGCCGTAGCGCGGACCGGCCAGCCACAGCACCCCGAGTCCGAAAAGGACGGCTAGGGTGACGTAGGCGACGGTCCAGCCCACACATTCGGAGAACGAGGGATCCCTCGGGTTGCGGGCCGCCAGGTAGAAGTCGAACGCGACGATCGCGCCCAGACCACCCACCGTGGCGATCCAGACCCACATGGAGAAGGTCATCAGGCTCCTTCAGGGGCCGCTCTGGGAGTGCCGTGCGGGAGAGGCGTGATCGAGGTGGTTTCTGGCGGTGCGGCCGGGCCGCCCTCATACCGGGCGTATTCGGGTGGTCCGGCCGTGCCGCCAGGGGCCGCCTCGGCGCGGCTATTCCGTGTGGCACTCCCGGAGCGGCCCCTCACAGCCGCTCGCGCGGCTCGGGCACGGGTCTTGGCCGCCCACACCGTTTCCGCGTGGGAGGCGTAACGGGCGAATGCCTGAGCGGCCAGCGGGTTGCGCGGAGCGAACCGCCGGAACAGCTGTGGGGCAAGGCGTTCGTGCAGCCAGATGAAGCCGATCGCGAATCCGGCGCTCACGATTCCCTGGTAGGCCAGGAATCCGAGCAGATCGTCGGGCACTCGCAGGTTGCCCGCGATCACCAGGTGGACCACGATCTCCTGGGTCAGCCTGCTCAACGGGAATCCGATGAGCCAGAACACCGCGGCAGGCGCGAACACGCCGAGCCGGATGTGACCGGTGGCCGCGCCGATCCCGTACAGCCCGCCCAGCAGGGCCAGTGGCACCCCGAGTCCGAGCGCGGTGGTCAGCGCCCAGCCCAGCGGCTGGCCGACCAGCAAGGCCAGCAGACCGGCGACCGAGCCGGCCAGCACACCCACCAGCGCGCCGGGGGCGGCCAGTTGAGCGAAGGCGCTGATTCGTGGCGGTTGCAGCGGTTCACTCATGATGATCAGTCCAATACCACGCCGTAGGCGATCAGGGAGTAGAACAGCATGCCCAGGTAGAACACCGCGCCGAAGCCGATGATGACGTTGGTCCACCATTTCGGCCGGATCGGTTTGGGCAGCATCTTGTTGTTCACCAGCAACAGCACCACGCAGTAGGCGCCCATGGCGAAGGCGGAGAGGAACGCCAGCACGTCCAGGATCGCCGCCGGGCCCTTGGCCGGGCCCCACAACAGGATCACGATGCCGAACAGGATCAGGCCCCACAGGAAGCCCGCGTAGAGCCGGGACATGCCGATCTTCTTGGCGCCGGGCACGAAGAAGTAGGTCATGTCGGCCTGACCGCGGGAGAAGGAGTCGAACAGGCCCAGGGTGGCGTTCAACCCGATCAGCGCGATGAACCCGAAGAACACCGTGCCCAGCGCGGGTCCGCCGAGGGAGGAGAAGGCGTCGGCCATCGCGTCCAGCGCCGCGTTGCGGTCACCGCCCGCGATGAGGTCCTTCACGTTGGGGTTCTGCCTGGCCGCGGTCTGGGCCAGCACCGTGAAGGAGACGGTGACCAGCATGGTCACGCCCCAGAACAACAGCAGCGCGTCGAAGGTGACCCAGCGCCGCCAGCCCTTCCACTTGGCCATCTCCGCCGGATCGGCGGTGTCGAACATGAACCCGCGGGCGGGCATCTGTTCGGCCGCACCGGATTCGGAGGCTCGCAATCCCTTGATCTGCGGGATGTGCGCGCCCATGCCGGCGCCGGAGTCACGCAGGTGCAGCGTGTACCACATCTGTTGCATGCCAGAGGGTCCGGCGAAGGCGATCGAGCCCACGACGATCGGGAACCACGTCTGGGAGAACATCTCGGTCGGTAGATAGCCGAACTGGAACATGCCGCTGATCGTGCTGGACAGGTCTGCCCACGTGCCGACCAGTGCCGCCACCACCGCGGTACTGACCACGAGCAGTCCAATGAGGATCGCTAGGACGTTCTCCAGCAGGTTGTAGATCACCTTGGCCAGGCTGAACAGCACGCCGACCAGTACCAGGCCGACGATCGCGCTGACCTGCCAAGGTATTCCGCTGATTTTCTCCAGCGCCGACATGCCGGCCGAGAGGTGGCCGGGCCAGATGTAGACGGCTATCGCGACGAAGAAGAAGAACCACATGATGGGTTTGAAGACCCGGGCCGCGCCGGCGAAGATGCTCTCGCCGGTGGCCATGGCGTAACGGGCCATTTCCAGCATCACCACGGCCTGCAGGGTGACGCCGATGAGGAACAACCACCGGATCTCCGGTCCGAAGACCAGGACCAGGCGGGGCCACATGTACGACTCGCCCATGCCGACCCCGAGTGCCACCAGGAACACCGTGGGACCGATCAGGTGCACCGACGGTGGCGCGTCGGGCAACTTCCGGATGGGCATCGGATCGAGCCGACCGGCCCGCCACACGCGTTCCGAGCCGCCGCCGGCGAGGTCATTGCCCCCGCTGGTGGTCGGCCCCGCGCTCGGGGTGTTCGAAGGATCCATGATGAGAAACCTCTTTCACGAGAACTCTCGGACTCCGCCCGTTGACCTCCCTGGCCTGGTGTGGTGGGGGTCCCGCCTGGCCGACGGGACCCCCACCACACTGGTCGGCCGTCGCCTTACTGTTCGATCAGTCCCGCCGCACGTGCCCAGCGGTACTTGGCTCCCAGCACCGCGACCGGCAGCTCCGTGGTGTAGGGATAGGCGACAATACGATGGTCGAACAGGTATTCACTAGCCCGCTCGACCTCGGTGTCACCCGCGAGTGAGGCCACGACCGGCTTGTCGATGCCCTTCGCGCGCGCCTCGTTGACCACTCGCGCGGTCACCTCGGCGAAGACCATCGGCGGGGTGACGATGGTGTGCCAGTAACCGAGGATGAGCGCGTGGATCCGCGGGTCCTCCAGCCCGAGCCGGATGGTGGCCTCGTAGGTGGAGGGCGGTTCGCCGCCGGTGATGTCGATCGGGTTGCCCGCCGCGCCGAAGGGCGGGATGAACTTGCGGAACGCCTCGTCCAGGTCGGGTGGAATCTCCATCATGGACAGTCCATTGTCGACACAGGCGTCCGACAGCAGCACGCCGGAGCCACCGGCGCCGGTGATGATCACGACGTTCTCGCCCTTGGGCGTGGGCAGCAGCGGCAGCCCGCGGGCATATTCCAGCATCTCGTTCAGCCCGGGGGCGCGCACGACCCCGGCCTGGCGCAGGATGTCGTCGTAGACCTTGTCGTCACCGGCCAGCGCGCCGGTGTGCGAGCTGGCCGCCTTGGCCCCGGCCGAGGTGCGCCCGGCCTTGAGCACCACCACCGGCTTCTTCTTGGTGATCCGCTTGGCCGCGTGCACGAAGGCACGGCCGTTCTTCAGGTCCTCCAGGTGCATGGCCACGCACTGGGTGTTCTCGTCCTGCTCGAAGAAGGTGAGCAGATCGTCTTCGTCCACATCGGACTTGTTGCCGAGGCCGACGATGGCCGAGACACCCATCTTGGTGGTGCGGGAGAAGCCGAGGATGGCCATCCCGATGCCGCCGGACTGGGAGGTCAGCGCCACCCCGCCCTTGACGTCATAGGGCGTGCAGAAGGTCGCGCAGAGGTTCTCCGGCGTGTAGTAGTAGCCGTAGATATTGGGTCCGAGCAGCCGGATCTTGTACTTGTGCGCGATCGCCACGACCTCGTCCTGCAACTCCTGGTTGCCGGTCTCGGCGAACCCGGAGGGGATGAGCACCGCGGCCGGGATGCCCTTCTTGCCGCATTCCTCCAGCGCCCCGGCGACGAACTTGGCCGGGATGGCGAAGACCGCGACGTCGACGTCGGCGGGGACATCGCCGACCGCCTTGTAGGCCTTGCGCCCCAGGATCTCGTCGGCCTTGGGGTTGATCGGGTAGATCCCGCCCTGGTAACCGCCGTTGACCAGGTTCTTCATCACCGAGTTGCCGATCTTGCCGTCCTCGGCGGAGGCGCCGATCACCGCGATGTTCTTCGGCTTCATCAGCCGGTTCATCGCGATGATGATGTCCTCGTCGGAGTAGACGTGTTTCTCGGTGATCTCGCCGGTCTCCACCAGCACCCGGACGTCCGCGGCGATCGCGGAGTCCTTGGCCGCGAAGACCGGGTTGAGGTCGAGTTCGCGGATCTCCGGGAAGTCGGTGACCAGGTCGGAGAGCCGTTTGACCACCTCGGCCAGTGCGTCGAGGTCCACCGGGTCGGCCCCGCGCACCCCGCGCAGGATCTCCACCGCCTTGATGTCCTCCACCATGGCGCGGGCCTCGCCCTGTTCCAGGGGGGCCAGCCGGAAGGTGACGTCCTTGAGGACCTCCACCAGCACGCCGCCGAGGCCGAAGACCACGATCTTGCCGAAGGTGTCGTCGGTGGTCGCGCCGATGATCACCTCCTGCCCTTCGGCGAGCAGCTTCTGCACCTGGACACCGGTGATGTCCGCGTCCGCCTTGTACGCCTTGGCGTTGGCGATGATCTTCTCGTAGGAGGCGCGGGCGCCTGCCTCGTCGGTGACGCCGACGATGACGCCGCCCGCCTCGGTCTTGTGCAGGATGTCCGGTGAGACGATCTTCATCACCACCGGGAAGCCGATCTCACCGGCCAGGGCCACCGCTTCGTCGGCGGTGGCCGCGAGTCCCTCGCCAGGCGTCGGGATGCCGTAGGCGTCGCAGAGCCGCTTGCCCTCGGGGGCGCTGAGCGACTCGCGGCCCTCGGCGCGCGCTTTGTCCAGGACTTCGCGAACCGCGGCCTTGTCGTAAGCCACCATGGCTCAGATCACTCCGTTCGCCTTGAGCTGGGCCAGTTCCGGGACGGAGACGCCCAGCTCCTTCACGTACACGTCCTCGTTGTGCTCGCCGAGCAGCGGGGAGCGCTCGACCTTGGCCGGGGAGTCCGACAGCTTGAGCGGCATGCCCACGGTCTTGAACGCGCCGCGTTCGGGGTGGTCCACCGTGACCACCATCTCGTTGGCCACCAGCGATTCGTCCTCGATCAGTTCCTTTGTGGACAGAATCGGTCCACAGGGGACGTTCTTGGCATTGAGCATCGCCAGGACTTCGCGCTTGGTGTGGTGGACCGTCCACTCCTCGATGAGCTGGAACATCTTGTCCAGCTTGGGCAGCCGGGCCTCCGGGGTGGCCCACTCGGGGTCCTCGGCGAGTTCCGGCCGCCCGATCAGCTCGGCGATGGGCTGCCAGCCCACGGGCTGCACGATCACGTAGACGTAGTCGTTGGGCCCGCCGGGACTGCACTTGACCGCCCAGCCGGGCTGTCCGCCGCCGGAGGCGTTGCCCGAACGCGGCACCTCGTCGGTGAACTCCTCGTTCGGGTACTCGGCCAGGGGTCCGTGCGCCAGGCGCTGCTGGTCGCGCAGCTTGACCCGGCACAGGTTGAGCACCGCGTGCTGCATGGCCACGGTGACCCGCTGGCCGCGGTCGGTGGACTCCCGCTGGTACAGCGCGGCCAGGATGCCCGCCACGGTGTGGATGCCGGTGCCGGAGTCGCCGATCTGCGCTCCGGTGGCCAGCGGCGGGCCGTCCTCGAAGCCGGTGCTGGTCATCGAGCCGCCCATGGCCTGGGCCACGACCTCATACGCCTTGTAGTGCGTGTAGGGGCCGTCGCCGAAACCCTTGATGGAGGCGTAGATCAGCCTCGGGTTGATCTCCTGGAGTTTCTCCCAGGTGAAGCCCATCCGGTCCACCGCGCCTGGACCGAAGTTCTCCACCAGGATGTCCACATCGGACACGAGCTTGGTGAACAGCTCCTTGCCCTTGTCGCTCTTCATGTTCAGCGTGATGCTGCGCTTGTTGCAGTTGAGCATGGTGAAGTAGAGGCTGTCGACATCGGGGATGTCGCGCAGCTGCTTGCGGGTGATGTCCCCGCTGGGCGCCTCCAGCTTGACCACGTCCGCGCCCAGCCAGGCCAGGATCTGGGTGGCCGACGGCCCGGACTGGACGTGCGTCATGTCGAGGACGCGAACACCTTCGAGTGCTTGTCCCATAACGGCTTTCCCCCTCCGGACCTACTTGTACATGGTCTGGTTCATGGTGCCCGGCGCGTACACGTCGGGGTCCACCCACACGTTGATCAGCGAGGGCAGCCCGGACTCGCGGGCACGCTGCAGGGCGGGTGTGATGTCGGCGGGGTCGCGGACTTCCTCGCCGTAGCCGCCGAGGATCTTGGCGAACTGGTCATACGGCACATCGCCGAGGGTGTTGCCGATCCGGCCGCGGTCCTCGCCGTACTTGACGGCCTGGCCGTAGCGGATCTGGTTCATCGAGGAGTTGTTGCCCACGATGCCCACGAACGGCAGGTTGTACCGGACCAGGGTCTCGAAGTCCCAGCCAGTCAGGGAGAACGCGCCGTCGCCGAAGAGCGCGACGACCTCCTTGTCCGGGCGGGCGTACTTGGCGGCCAGCACGAACGGGATGCCGACGCCGAGGGTGCCCAGGGGCCCCGGGTCCATCCAGTGACCCGGCGATTTGGGCTGGACCACCTGGCCGGAGAAGGTGACGATGTCGCCGCCGTCGCCGATGTAGATGGAGTCCTCGGTGAGGAACTCGTTGATCTCGTGCACCAGGCGGTAGGGGTCGATCGGGTTGGCATTGGACAGCTGCCGCGCCATCCGCTTGCCGAGTGACTGCTCCTCCACCGCCCGCAGCTCCTCCAGCCAGGCCTTGCGACTGGTGGCGCCGTTGCTGATCCGGCCGGTGGTGGCGGCCAGGACCTGGGAGAGCACCAGGCCCGCGTCGCCGACGATGCCCAGGTCGATGTCCCGGTTCTTGCCGACGGTGCGGTAGTCCAGGTCGATCTGGACCACGGTGGCGTCGGCGGAAAGCCGCTTGCCGTAACCCATCCGGAAGTCGAACGGGGTGCCGACGATGATGATCAGGTCGGCGTTGGTGAAGGCGTAGCGGCGGGAGAGCTGGTAGTGGTGCGGGTCGCCGGGCGGCAGGGTGCCGCGGGCGGCGCCGTTCATGTAGGCGGGGATGTTGAGGCCGCGGACCAGGTCGATCGCCGCGTCGGTGCCCCGGGTGGTCCAGACCTGGCTGCCGAGCAGGATGCACGGCTTCTCGGCCTGGGTCAGCAGGTCGGCCAGCTTCTCGATCGCCTCGGGGTCACCGGCTGAACGGGTGGAGGCCCGGTAGGCGCCTGCCTTGGGGATCCTGGCCTTCTCCAGCGGCACCGAGGCGTCCAGCACGTCCCTGGGGATTTCCAGGAAGGACGGGCCGGGCGCGCCGTGGTAGCACTCGCGGAAGGCCATCGAGACCATGTCGGCCGCGCGGGCGGTGTCCGGCACGGTGGCGGAGAACTTGGTGATCGGGGCCATCATGTCCACGTGCGGCAGGTCCTGCAGTGAGCCCATCTTGTGCTGGCTCAGCGCGCCCTGGCCGCCGATGAGCAGCATCGGGCTCTCCGCGCGCAGCGCGTTGGCCACGCCGGTGACCGCGTCGGTGGTGCCGGGTCCCGCGGTGACTACCGCGCAACCCGGTTTGCCGGTGATCCGGGCGTAGCCGTCGGCCGCGTGCGCGGCGACCTGCTCGTGCCGGACGTCGATGACCTCGATGCCCTCGTCGACACAGCCGTCGTAGATGTCGATGATGTGGCCGCCACACAGAGTGAACACCACGTCGACGCCTTCGGCCTTGAGTGCCTTCGCCACCAGGTGGCCGCCCGAGATGAGACCTGCTCCGGTCTCCTTCACCTCGACCTGACTGGCGCTGGGGGGTGCCTCGGCAGTCTGCGCCATAGGTGCGTCATCTCCTCACGTCGCTGCCCACTCGTCTGCTCTGGGCGAGCCGGGCTGGTTTGGTGGTGACTGGTGAAGGCCGACGTTGCGCGGACCGCACACCACTCGATCCCCATACTGCATACCGTATGGTGGTTTAGTGATACTCCGTCGAGCAAACGTTGTCCAGGGTCCACAGGTCAGCCGCTCGACGGAATTCCACCCATCGAGGGCCCTTCATCAGTCGTGTTCCGGGCGAATCCGACGCCGGCTGTCGGGCAGCCGGAGGGTGATCCGCTTGGTGTCGAGCAGTTCCAGCAGGGGCACCGCGACCCGGCGGGAGGTGCCGAGCGCGGTTCGGGCCGCGGCCACGGTGAAGGGTTGTGGGAGCGCGCACAGCACCGCCACCGCCCGTTCCACCGCGTCCGGTCCCAGGTAGACGCCGTCGGCCAGGCGCAGCAGCAATCCGGTGCGCACGGCCGCCGCGAGTGACTTGGGGGTCAGTCGCAGCGCGGTCAGCTGATCGGCTTCCGGTGCGAGAAAAGGAGTGCGCGCCAGCTCGGCCCGCAACGCCTCGATCGCCTGCCGCACCGGCAGCGGGAGTTCGCTCCCGTTCTCGGCCAGCACCAGCCGGCCCTGGTTGATCCGCACACCGAGGTCACGAGCCGCTCTCGCCACCGGTTCGAGCAGTCTTCGGTGTGGCAAAGCCAGCAGTGCCACCGCTTCCGCCTTGGGCACGCCGGGGTCATAGGGTTGTTCGCGCGCGCGGGCGCGCACTAGTTCGGCCAGTTGCCCGCACAGTTCGTCCAGCCGGGCCGGGTCGATCAGCCAGTCCCCCGCCCTGGGCGCCAGTGGCAGGCCCGCGCCCATGGCGAGCAGGTCGCCTGCCCGGACCAGACCACGCCTGCGCAGTTCGTCCTGGCCGTTGGGAATCCCTGACCGACTCATCAGTTCGTTTCCGCGTGCGATCAGCTCCGCCTCGCTGCCCAGTTCGGGCGGCAGGATGTCCAGCACGGTGAACCCGGCCAGGATCTCCTCGCCGCCGCGCAGCAGGCCGCGGTCGCCGATGCGCAGCGGCAGCGGCTCACTGAGCCGCAGTCGCGCGATATCGCCGTCCAGGACCCTGGTGAACACCGGTTGCCGGGCCGAACCGCAGCCCAGCTCCAGATCGCCGGCGACCCCGTCCAGTTTGCGGCCGGGCAGCGGGCGCAGCCGCACGTCGAGCACGCTGACGTGCCGCCACCGGCCCGGGGTCACCAGCGCGGCGCCCACGGGTAGTTCCTCCGGTCGCGCCTCGGGCAGGTGCACCGTGATCCGGGCCGGACCGGACAAGGCGGACACCTGACACCGCAACGATTCGAGGCCGCCGACCCGCACCCGCCGGTCCTCGGGTCCGAGGGCGAGTTCGGCGCCGGTCTCGATCGATCCGGCGGTCAGGGTGCCGGTGACCAGCGCCCCCTTCTCCTCCTCCGCCGCCGCTTCGGCGACCTCGTCCAGCCACAGCCGCACCGGGACCTCCGGCGGCGGGGGCAGCGCGGCGGCCAGCCGGTCCAGCAGCGAGCGCAACCGGTCGATGCCCGCGCCGGTGCGCGCGCTCACCACCGCGCACTCGATCCGGCCGAGCGCGCCGGTGGCCAGCGCGCGCCTGCTCCGCCGCAGCACCGGGCCAGGATCGGCCAGGTCGGACCGGGTCACCACCAGCAACCCGTGCCGGATGTCCAAGGCGTGCAACACATCCAGTTGCCTCGCCAGCTCGGCGGAGAACTCCTGGTCGGCCGCGACCACGACCACCACCGCCTCGGCGGTGGCCACGCTCGCCTGGACCGCGCCGGGTGCGCGATCGACCAATGCCAGTACCCGCCCCGAGGGCAGACGTGCCCACGGATCCCGTCCGGTGAGCGCTCGCACCAGGGTGGATGTGCCGGCTCCGGCGCTTCCAGCAGTGGCGACCACGCGCATCGGCGGGAGCGACTGGAACCCGAACCCTTCAGGCACCGCAACGCCTCCTCACCCACGCGGTCGCTGCCGCGTGCGGCCCGTTGACCGGGCTACTCCATACTGTATGCTGAATGAGTTGTCGACACAAGAACAGGAGAGTGATGTGCGAATCGCTGTTCTTGGTGCCGGCGCCATCGGCGCGTACGTGGGTGCAGCCCTACACCGTGCCGGAGCGCAGGTTCATCTCATCGCCCGCGGTGCGCATCTATCGGCCATCCGCGAAGCCGGGGTTCGGGTGCTCTCCGACCGCGGCGACTTCCATGCCCGCCCACACGCAACCGATGACCCGGCCGAGGTCGGCCCGGTGGACCACATCTTCCTTGGCCTCAAGGCGAACTCGTACGCCGCCGCGGGCCGGATGATCGAGCCGCTGTTACACGAGCGCACCACCATCATCGCTGCGCAGAACGGGATTCCGTGGTGGTACTTCCACGGTCTGCCCGGCCCTTTCCACAACCACCGGATCAACAGCGTGGACCCCGACGGCGCGGTCAGCGCCGCACTCCCGGTCCAGCGGGCCATCGGCTGCGTGGTCTACGCGGCCACCGAGATCGAGGCTCCCGGCGTCATCCGCCACCTGGAGGGCACCCGCTTCTCCATCGGCGAGCCGGACCAGTCGATCTCCGCCCGCTGCCTGGACTTCTCCACGGCCATGATCGAAGGTGGGCTCAAGTGTCCGGTGGAAGCCGATCTCCGCAAGGACATCTGGCTCAAGCTGATGGGCAACATCGCGTTCAACCCGATCTCCGCGCTGACCCGTTCCACCATGGCCGCCATCTGCAAGCACCGCAGTACCAGGGAACTGGTGGTGTCGATGATGCGGGAGACCCTGGAGGTCGCGCGACGGCTGGGGTCCCACCCCGAGATCTCCATCGAACGACGGCTGGCCGGGGCCGAACGTGCCGGTGAGCACAAGACGTCCACGCTCCAGGACCTGGAGAAGGGCAAACCCCTGGAACTGGACGTGATCCTGGCGGCGGTGGTCGAACTGGCCGCGCTGACCGGCGCCGAGGTGCCCACGCTCAAGGCGATCCACGCGGTGGCCGATCTGCTCAACGATTCGGTCACCCGGCTGCCCACCGCGGTCGCTTCTTAACGGCCTGCTCCGCCAGGCCCTCTCCCTCCCTCCTGCCTGACCTCCCGGGGGCAGCTCATGGATTCCCGTTCTCGTGACACCGCACCGTCCACTGAGGAACGTGCGGCGATCGATGTCGTGCTGGCCCCGTCGTCCTCCGGTCGGAGTGACGGCGGGCTCCCCGCCAGTCCGCACGACCTGCTGTTGCCCGCCCTGCACGCGCTCAACGACCGGGTGGGCTGGATCAGCGAGGCGGCACTGGACTACCTGTCCCGCCGGCTCACCCTCTCGGCGGCCGAGGTCTTCGGCGTCGCTTCCTCGTGCGCCCTGTTCTCGCTGCGGCCCCGGCCGCGCCGGGTGCTGCACGTGTGCGCCGGACCCGCTTGCCGCGCAACGGGATCCACCACCCTGTGCCGGACCCTGGAACGTCGCCTGGGTCCGGCCGACCGCCCCGCGGGCGGGGTGATCTGGCAGCGTTCGCCCTGCCTCGGCCTGTGCGAACGCGCCCCGGCCGCCCTGATCCTGGAGGCGGGCGAGCCACCGCGCACCGCCGTCTCCGCACCATCCACTGTGGACGCCACGATTTCCGCCGCGCTGGACCTGCGCCGCGCCCGGCCGGAACCCCCGGCCGCGGCCGCCGCGCCCCAGTCCGGTGGCGAGAACCTGGTGCTGCTGCGCCGGATCGGCCAGGTCGACCCGGCCAGTCTGTCCGACTACCTCAACACCGGCGGCTACACCGCCCTGCACCACGCGCTGCGGATGGGCCCGGCGGAGATCCTGCGCCTGGTCCGGGAATCCGGTCTGCCCAGCCGGGACGGCGCGGGCGTGCCGGTCGCGCGGAGCTGGGAAGTGCTTGCCGGACAACAGGAAAGCCCGCACTACCTGGTGTGCGACGCCGACGAGAGCCACCCGGCCGCCTTCGCCGACCGGGTGCTCCTGGAGGGCGATCCGTTCGCGGTGGTGGAGGCGATGACCATCGCCGCCATCGCCACCGGCAGCCGCCACGGCTACCTGCACCTGCGCGGCGAGTACCCGCGCGCCCGCCAGGCGATCACCGAAGCGGTCGCCCAGGCCCGGGAGAAAGGGTTGCTGGGCCGCAACATCCTCGGCTCCGGTCACAGTTTCGACCTGGAGATCCGCCGCGGTGGCGGCGCCTATCCCGGCCGCCGCGGCGAGTCCCGTGGCATGCCGCCGTTCCCGGCCGAACCGGTGCTGGCGGGCAAACCGGTGATCGTGCACTCGGTGGAGACCCTGATCGCCGTCCCGCCGGTGATCACCGGGCTGCCCACGGGCTCCCGCCTGTACAGCGCCTCCGGCATCTTCCGCCGCCCCGGCGTGTACGAGTTGCCGCGCGGCACCACGCTGAGCCGCCTGCTGGCCGCGGCGGGCGGCGCGTTGACCGGCCGCACGCCCCGCGCCGCGCTGATCAACGGCACCCTCACCCGTCCGCTGCACCTGGATCGCCCGCTGCCCGCGGCCGGTCCGGGTTCGGTGGTGCTGCTGGATGAGGAGCGGGATCGCTGAGCCGGCGGGTCAGCCGCCGATGGCGCTCATCGGCCGGTCCGGCTGCGCGAATCCGGGCCGGTCGATCCCGTGTCCGGCGGGCTTGGCCCACATGGCCGCCCGCCACAGCCCGGCCAGTTCAGCGTCACTCGCGCCACCGCGCAGGGCGGCCCGCAGGTCGGTCTCGGTGTGCGCGAACAGACAGGATCGCACCTGCCCGTCCGCGGTGAGCCGGGTCCGCGCGCAGTCCGCGCAGAACGGCCGGGTGACCGAGCCGATCACGCCCACGGTCGCCGGTCCCCCGTCGACCAGCCACCGCTCGGCTGGCGCCGAGCCGCGCTCCCCCGGCTCCGGCGTCAACTCGAACTCCCGTCGCAGCATCGCCAGGATTTCCGCCGCGGACACCATCGCGTCCCGGTCCCACCCGTGCTGCGGATCCAGGGGCATCTGCTCGATGAACCGCAACTGGTACCCGGCCGCCAGGCAGAACCGCAGCAACGGCGCCGCCTCATCCTCATTGATCCCACGCAACAACACCGCGTTCACCTTGACCGGTCCCAGCCCGGCGCGCCGCGCCGCCCGCAACCCGGCCAGTACCTGATCAAGCCGATCCCGCCGGGTGATCCGCAGGAATCGCGGCGCCCGCAACGTGTCCAGGGAGACGTTCACCCGGTCCAACCCCGCCGCGGCCAGTGCGTCAGCAGCGCGCACCAGTCCAATCCCATTGGTGGTCAACGCGATCCGCGGCCGAGGTTCCAGTGCAGCCACGCCACGCACGATGTCGGCCAGATCCCGCCGCAGCAACGGTTCGCCACCGGTGAACCGCACATCCCGGACACCCAGCTCACGCACCGCGATGCCGATCAACCGGACGAACTCCGCGCCAGTCAACAAATCCGGCTTCGCCAGCCAGTCCAGACCCTGCTCGGGCATACAGTAGGTGCAGCGCAGATTGCACCGGTCGAGCAGCGAGACCCGCAGGTCCGTCGCCACCCGGCCGAACGAGTCCAGCAGCCCAAGACCGGTCATCTGCATATTGTATGCCAAAAAGCGGGAACCTAGTCGTCGGTACTACGCCGATCCCGCTTCAACGCGCCCCGCTGATGCTTGGCCGTCAGCCGCCGCTCCCGGGCTCCCCGGCTCGGCTTGGTCGCCCGCCGCGGCGGCGCGGGCGGCAACACCGCGTCCCGCAACAGGCTGGCCAGGCGTTCCCGCGCGGCCTTGCGATTGGCCAGCTGCGTCCGATACTCCGAAGCCGCGATCGTCACCACGCCGTCGATCAGCCGAGGCGCCAGCCGCGCCAGCGCCCGCCGCCGCACATGCTCGGCCAGCACCCGGGACCCGGCGACGTCAAAGGACAACTCCACCCGGCTGTCCGCCGTGTTGACCCCCTGTCCACCAGGCCCGGAGGACCTGGAGAACCGTTCACTCAGCTCCGCGCCGGGGATCACCAGCGCGGCGTTAACCCGCAGGTCCTCGGCCATACCCCAAGAATGCCCCACCACCCCCACCCACACCAACCACATTCCCCCACCCCGAGTGTTGGCCGAAATAGACGGCGTGTTGGCCGTTGTCGTACGCCGAGTTGGCCGTTACGGACCGATCCCCGCCAACTTGGGCCAACCCGCCGTCCCACTTGGGCCAACCCGACGTCCCACTTGGCCCAAGTCGGCGTCCCACTTGGGCCAACGACCCGTACCACTTCGGCCAACTCGGCGTACCAGATCGGCCAACACTCGGTGTGGGGGTGGGGTAGACCTCGGCTGTCCGGGTGGGGCCGAGTGGACTGGATCGATCCAAATGGCGGCCGTCTGCCGCCAGACCTCCGATGACCTCTTGCCGCCGCCCACCCTCGGCGGTAGATCCTGGGGCGCACCCGCCGCGT
Source organism: Crossiella sp. CA198 (assembly GCF_052078295.1). Classification (NCBI taxonomy): domain Bacteria; kingdom Bacillati; phylum Actinomycetota; class Actinomycetes; order Pseudonocardiales; family Pseudonocardiaceae; genus Crossiella; species Crossiella sp. CA198. The sequence goes on along the minus strand of NZ_JBQJIM010000011.1, from coordinate 170,913 downwards.
CGAGGAGGCATTCTGATGTCCGCACCCGGTCGGCGACGTTCCGCCATCGTCGTCCTGTTTTCCGTTCTCGCTCTGCTCGGCCTGGGCGTGACCCCGGCCACCGCGGAGGTACAGCACCCCCGCCAGGACTGGTTGCGAGCCTCCACCGCGGGGCTGTTCCTGCACTGGGGCATGCGCACCTCGCCCGGCTACACCAGCTGCTCCGCCTGGGAGAACGCGATCACCTCCGGCGGCTGGAGCCCGGACTACTGGATCACCGAGGCGCAGAAGCTGCACGCGCAGTATCTGGTGCTGGCCTCCTTCCACAGCAGGCTGGGCTACAGCAAGGCCTGGCCGTCCAAGGTGCCCGGCAGCTGCTCCACCAAGCGGGACTTCGTCCGGGAACTCCTGGACGCGGCGAACAAGCGGGACATGAAGGTCATCATGTACATGACCGACGACCCGCAGTGGCACCAGGAAGGCCGGCCCAGTGGCAGTTGGCTGGACTCGGCGGCATATTCCAGGTACAAGGGCCGGAATGTCGACATCACCACCCGGGACGGGTTCGGCGAGTTCAGCTCGGACAGCATTGTCGAAGTGGCGCAACGGTATCCGGAGCTGTCCGGGTTCTGGATCGACAACGACAACGCCTACTGGGAGCGCACCGGCCTCTACGAGCGCATCCGCAAGGAGCGGCCGCATTTCCTGCTGAGCAACAACAACGAAGACACGCCGATCATGGACACCATCAGCAATGAGCAGAAGACCGGCATGTCACCGAACTACGACTACCCGCAGGCCGTCTACACCGCCGCGCCGCGCCTGATCGAGGCCTGCTTCAAGCTGCCCTCCGCGGGCGCCTGGTGGTACTCCGGCTCGGATTCGACCGTGGACTACAAGCTCACTATCGGCCGCTATCTGACCAACCTGGGCTCCGACGTCAAGGCGCTGATGGCCGAGACCGCCATGGTGAACGGGAAATTCCCGTCGAAACAGGTGGCGTTCAACAACTTCGCCGCGAACTTCTTCGGCGAGATCCGGGAGTCGATCTACGGCGTGCACGGCGGCGGGTACGGGCACGGCGGGCTCAAGCCGGGCTTCTGGAACGACGGCGCGCACGGGGTCACCACGGTGGCTAAGGCCGATCCGAACCGGCACTACATCCACGTGCTCAACCGCCCATCCGGCAGCACGCTTCGCCTGCGGGACAACGGGTACCAGGTGGCCAAGGTGACCAACCTGCGCACCGGGAACCCGGTGTCCTTCAGCCAGGCCAACGGTTCGCTGACGCTGACCGGGGTGACCGGCTGGAACGAGTACGACACCGTGTTCCGGGTGGACACCGACGGCCGGGCCGGGGTCTACCCGTCCTCGGCCTTCACCGTGTCCGCCTCCGCCTCGGCCTCGGGGCACGCCGCGGCCGCGGTCAACGACGGCAACCACGCCACCTACTGGGACAGCAACAAGTCCACCCCGGTCTCGTTGCGCTTCGACCTCGGTTCGGCCAAGCCGGTGCGCTACCTGGCGGTGAACCAGCGGGAGGATTCGGTGAGCTATGCCCGCTCCGGCACCGAGCAGTCCGCGCGGATCAAGGACTACCGGGTCTACGTGAGCGACGACGGCGGCAACTGGGGTTCGCCGGTGGCCTCCGGTCAGCTGGCCAGCCACCGCGGCGTGTCCTTTGTGGACATCCCGCAGACCACCGCCCGGCATGTCCGCCTGGAGGTGGTCAGCACCTGGGCCGCCGCCAGTGACGGCACCCGGCACAAGCGGCTGCGGGTGGACGAGGCCTGGCTGGGTTCGGCGTTCGTGTCCTGACCCTGCGCGATCATCCGGGCACCGGCGGTGCGCACGGCTTTGGCCACTCGGCTGAGTTTTCCTGGCCGAAAGTCCGAGCCATCCGCGCCGCCGGTGCCGCATGGTGGAGGGCGTGGGGAAACGAACTCGGGACATCCTGCTGCTGACCTGCTGTGTTGCCGCGATCGGCGCGGCGGGCCTGTACATCCACGGCATCATGACCGGGCTGAGCGGCGCGCCGATCCGCCAGGGCGAGGCCAACGCCGAACGGACCGGTCAGACCACCGAGGGCAAGGTGGAGATCCGGCTGACCGAAACGTTGCGGGTCGGTGAGGCCCAGCACGCCCAGGTGGTGCCCAGCGGCACCGTGCTGCAGGTCGACGCCAAGCTGCTACCGGCCGGTGACGGCGCGTTGCGCTGCAAGCTCGGCGTGCAGGCCGGGGCCAAGGACACGCCGCGGGTGTCGGTGAACAGCTGCGCGGCGAACGCGGTCAGCCAGCGGGTCGACTAGACCAGCGGATCGGCAGCCGCTTCACCCCGTTCTGGAAGTTGGACCGCAGCCGGGTCACCGGACCGTTCGGTTCGACCTCGCCGAGCTGGTCGAAGACCGCGGTGAACATGGCCCGCAGTTGCACTCGCGCGAGGTGCGCGCCCAGGCAGAAGTGCGGGCCGTGGCCGAAGCCGAGGTGATCGTTGGGCTGGCGGGCCGGGTCGAAGCGGTCCGGGTCGGAGAAGGCGCGTTCGTCCCGGTTGGCCGAGCTGAACCACACCACCACCTTGTCCCCGGCGGCGATGTCCACACCGCCGAGCCGGGTGTCCACTGTGGCCGTTCGCCGGAAGTGCATCACCGGCGTCCACCAGCGCAGCATCTCCTCCACCATGCCCGGCAGCAGCGACCGATCGGCCAGCACCCGGCGATAGTCGTCCACAGTGGACATGAGCGAGATGAGTCCGCCGGGGATGCCGTTGCGCAGGGTTTCGTTGCCCGCCACCGAGAACAGCCAGAACAGGTTCTCGAACTCCTCGATGCTCACGGCCTCGCCTTGCCGCATCAGGTTGCTCATCACGTCCTCGCCGGGATGGGCCCGCTTGTGCTCGCCGAGGGCCCGCGCGTAGGCGTAGAGGTCCGGCATCCCGGCCCTGGTCCGCGGATCCGGCACCCGGCCGTGTTCATCGGGCGCCGGTCGCAAGGCCAGCGCGGCCTGGGCCATCGGGCTGGAGCCGCTGCCGTCGACCTGGCTGCTCACCGCGTATTCGGGGTCCTGGTAGCCGATGGCCCGGTTGCTCCAGTCGAACATCAGCCAGCGGTCCTCGCGTGGCACCCCGAACACCTCGGCCAGGGTGAGCAGTGGCAGGTCGGCGGCGACCTCCTTGGCGAAATCGCATTCGCCGCGCCCGGCCACGGCGGCGACCAGGTCGTGTGCCCACTGCTGGATGCGGTCCTCCAGGCGGGCGATGGTGCGCGGGGTGAACGCCTTGGCGAGGAGGGTGCGTAGCCGGGCGTGTTCGGGCGGGTCCAGGTTGAGCATCATCCGCCGCACGTAGGCCAAGTCGGCGGGGGTGGCGGGATCGCGGATCTGGGTGGCGCCCAGTTGCGAGGAGTAGATCTTCGGGGTGCGCAGCACCTCCTTGACCTCGGCGTGCCGCAACACCGCCCAGAAACCAGGTCCGGCGTTCCAGGTGTCCACCGCGGGTTCGGGCATCCACACCACGGCCGCCCGCTCGCGCAACTCGGCCAGCTCGGCGTGCGGCACCCCGGTCAGGTAGGTGTCCGGGTTGAAGATCACCTCGGTCGCGTCTGCCACGGATGGATTCTTACCCCGTCCCGGCCCGTTACGGCAGGATCATCGCCATGGGAGACACTTCGGCGCCGGGTTTCCGGCAGGGCGGTCCCGAGGACGGCCCGCTGCTGGTCCTGCTGCACGGCCTCGGCGCGACCGGCGCGGTCTGGGACGGTCTGATCGAGCTGCTGCCCGCGCACTGGCCGGGCGGCTGGCTGGCCCCTGACCTGCGAGGACACGGGGCAGCGCCACCGCTGTCGCGGTACTCCTTCGGCGGCCTGGCCGCCAGGATCGCCGCCCACCTGCCCACCGGCCGCCCGATCGCCGTGCTGGGTCACTCCCTGGGCGGGGTGCTGGCGCTGACCCTGGCCTCCGGCTGGTTCGGCGTCCAGGTGACCGCCGCGGCCGGGCTGGGCATCAAGGTGCGCTGGACCGAGGAAGAGCTGGCCAAGGCCGCCGCGCTGGCGGACAAGCCCGCCCGCGAGTTCGCTACCCGCGCCGAGGCCGCCGACCGGCACCTCAAGGTCTCCGGACTGCTTGGCCTGGTCGCCGAGGACTCCGCCGCGGTCAGCACCGGCCTGGTCCAATCCGACGGTTCCTGGCGGCTGGCCCTGGACCAGCGGGCCTTCGGCGTCGGCGCGCCCGACTTGCCCGGTCTGCTCGCCGCGGCCAAGTGCCCGACCGTGCTGGCCGCCGGCGAGCACGATCCGATGAGCCCGGCCGAGCACCTCAGAGCCCTGGTGATCGAGCCGCTGATGCTGCCGGGCCGGGGTCACAACGCGCATGTGGAGGCCCCGGAGTCACTGCTGCCGGTGCTGGATCGACTGCGGATCTAGCCGGTCAGGAATCGAGAAGCGAAGCCCGGCGGCCGGTCCTATCGTTGCCGGCATGACGACGAAGTTGCAGGTGAGCGCCATCATGCTGGGTGTGCGGGACATGGACCGGGCGAAGAAGTTCTACGCCGAGGGGCTGGGCGGGGAGGTCGAGCAGGACTTCGGCGGATTCGTCAAGATCGCCCTGGGTGCGGGGTCCCCGGCGCTGGCGCTCTACGAGTGGGCGGCCGCGGCCCAGGACGCCGGTGTCTCCGCCGAGGGCTCCGGGTTCCGGGGTTCCTCGTTCCACTTCCTCGCCGGCTCGCGGGAGGTGGTGGACGAGATCATGCAGGCCGCGGCGGCCGCGGGCGGCACCGTGGTCAGCGCGGCGGTGGCGGCCGGCTGGGGTGGCTACTCCGGCTACTTCGCCGACCCCGACGGCTACCTGTGGAAGATCGCCACCGCGTCCTAAACGTGCATGCGGAAGTCGTAGTGCGCTGGCAGCGGGGTGTCCGGGCAGGCCTGGGCCCACAGGTGGTCCAGGCTGATCTCGCCCTCCCGCAGGTCCGGCACCTCGATCCCGGCGCGCAGTAGTTCGGCCGCCCGTTCCGGTTGCCCGGCCGCCAGGTGCGCCTGCACCCGCAGCAACTGCAACCGGCCGTGCCCGGCCACTGACGGCGGCAACCCGGCCAGCACTTCCAGGGCCAGGCAGGGATCACCGGCCTGGAGCAGGATGGCCACGGTCTCCACCGCGAGCTGCCACACCTCCGGCGCGGCCGCCAGGGCCTGCCGGAGCAGCCGGGCCGCGGCGGTCAGGTCCTGTTGTTCCGCGGCCACCAAAGCCAAGGCGCGCAAGGCCCACGGCGAGGAGTTCAGCGCGAGGGAGCGGCGATAGTGGTCGGCCGCCTCGTCCAGGGCGCCCGCGCCGTGGGCCAGCACGCCGCGGTGGTAGGCGGTGGCCCAGTGTTCCGGCGCGGCGGCCAGGCGCGCCGACCAGTCCGCACCGTCCACATAAGACAGTGGTGGCAGCGCGGGATCGGGTTCGGGTAGTTCGCCGGTGCGCAGCAGGTGCAGCCAGGGGACCTGGTCCGGACCGAGGGTGTCCTCGGCGAACGGGGTCGACTCCGGTGGCAGCGGGTTCTCCTTGGCCAGCGCCCGGCGGTGGCGTTCCACCGCGCCCCAGCCACTTCCGGCGGACAGCGACGCGACCGGGGGCAGTGTGGCGGTCACCTCGGTGTACTCGTGCAGGGCCGCGTGCAGGCAGGCGGCCGGGCTGGTCTGGTCCAGGGCGCGGGTCACCTCGGCCACCGCGGCCGGCCAGTCACCGTGCACGAGCGCCGGATCGGTCCTGAGTGGACCGTAGGTCTCCACCCAGGTCCAGTCCGCGCCCGCGGGCATCGGCAGGTGCTCGTACTGGGTGCGGGCCAGTCCGGCCTGGATCTCGCAGTACGGCCCGGTGTCCGGACCGCCCAGCCACTCCTGCCAGTGCCGCCCGCCGACGGATTCACCCCAGCAGAACAGCTTCCGCCCACGCAACCGCCCGGTGGAGGCCTGGGCCAGGCCGTAGCCGGTCTCGTCCAGGGCGGCGATCCACGGGCGGCCGTCCAGGTCCTCGGGCAGGTCGTGGAAGAAGTCGGCCGCGTCCGGGATCCCGGCCGGATAGGTGGTTTCCAGCTCACGGTGCACCGGAACGTCCACTCTGGACAGTTTGCCGCTGTAGTGCGTGCGGAAGGCACTGGTGGACGGGGCCAGCACCCGGGTGCGCGAGGTCTCGGCGACCGCGGTGTTGGACCACCAGTACAGCGGCACCTCACGCGGCTGTGGGTTGTGCACCCGCACTCCCACGTGCAGCACCGGCGAGTCCTCGGCCAGCCAGGCGTCCACCTGGAACACCAGGCCGCGCAACCGTTCCCACTCCCACAACCGCAACGCGGGCACCCCGCCGGGGCCGCGCACCTGGGCGGCGTGCAGTGGCGCGCAGGTGAACGGGCTGTGCCCGCGGGTGCCGATGTTCCACTCCACGCCACCGGCGAACCAGGCGTTGCGCAGGGCCAGGTTGGCCGGTTGCAGCAGGGTCGGCACGTGCAGCAGCTCGCGGGCGGCGACCAGGTCGGTCAGCGACCACAACCGGCCGCCCAGCGCGGGCACGAACACCGCCCGCAGCAGACCGTTGTCCAGCACCACCGTGTCCACAGTGGACTCCTCCGGCGCACGCCGGTAGTCGTCCTGGGTCAGGTAGGGCAGCATGCTGCGGACATGGCCGTAGCGCGCGGCCGCGGCCAGGTCCGCTGGCACCTCGGACAGGTCCACCGCACCGGCGCCGTCGGGCAGCCCGGCCAGTGGCGGCAACGGATTCTCCGGGCCGACCGCCGACATCGGCAGCGTCAGGCTGCCCCGCTGGATGGATGTCATTTGACCGCCCCCACGGTGAGGCCCTCGATGATCCGCCTGCCCAGCCACACATACACCGCCACCATCGGCAGCACCAGGATGCTCACCCCGGCGAACAGCGTGCCGTAGTCCAGGCCCGCGTACTGCTGCGTCTGCAGGAAACCCAGCAGCGACAACGACAACGTGTTCTTACTGGTGTTCTGGATGAACACCAGCGCGATGAAGGTCTCGTTCCACAGCCCGATCACGTTGAGCATCAACGCGGTCAGCAGCCCGTTGCGCGCCAGCGGCAACACGATCCGCACGAACGTGCGCACCGATCCCGCGCCGTCGATGGCCGCGGCCTCCTCGATCTCATCGGGCAGCGAGGCGAAGAACCCGGTCAGCAGGAACACGGTGAACGGCACCGACAGCGCCACGTAGAGCACGAACAGGCCGAACAGGCTGTTGATCAGCCCCAGCTCCTGCATGAGCACGTACAGCGGGATCACGATGACCTGCACCGGAATCCCGATGCCGATCGCGAAGAACACCGCGGTCGTGCTGGAGATCCGGCTGCGGGTCTTGGCCAGCACGTAGGAGGCCGGCGCGCACACCGCGACCACCACCACCGAGGCCGTGGCCACCACGATGATCGTGTTGAGCGCGGCCTGGCCGAAGTTGCTGTCCACCCAGGCGCGGACGAAGTTGCCGAACTCGCCGAAGGTGTCCAGGCCCCAGGGCTGCCGGAAGATCGAGGTGTGCTCGCGCAGCGCGGCCAGCAGCATCCACAGCAGCACGCCGATGTTGAAGGCCACCAGCAGCCACGCCAGGGCGAGCCCGACGGCGCGCGCCGGCTGCCGTTCCCGGCGGAGCTTCGGCACGGCCTCCTCGGCCGGAGTCATGGTCGATGTCATGGCGGACCCTTCCCGCTCAGAACTGGACGGCCTCGCGCCGCATCAACCGGCGCAGCAACACCACGAGCACGATGACCACGGCCAAGGTGGCCACCGCGGCGGCCGAGGCGTAGCCGAACTGATACGCCGGCACCCGGCCACCGAAAGTCTGGCCGTAGACGAACAACGCGCTGTTCCAGATGCCGGGTGTCGGCATGTCGTTGCTGGTACCGCCGAAGGCGTAGATGAACTCGAAGATCTTCAACGAGGAGATGGTCCAGATCACCGCCGCGGTGGCCACCACATCCCAGGACAGCGGCAGCGTGACGAACCGGAACCGCTGCCAGGCGTTGGCTCCGGCCAGCGAGCAGTCCTCGTACAACTCGGTCGGGATCTGGTCCACCCCAGCCATGATCACCGTGGTGTAGAAGCCGGTGTTGATCCACACCAGCCCAATCGCCACGATCAGGAACAGGTGGTCGGCGATCCAGTTCGGGCCGGTGCCGCCCAGGATCGCCTGCCACGCCTTGTTCACCAGGCCGTCGCTGGAGAACAGGAAGCCCCACAGGATGGAGAGCACCAGCGGCGCGACGATGTAGGGGAAGAACAGCACCGAGCGGACGAACTTCCGGCCGCGCATCTCCCGTAGCACCATGGTGAAGGCGAAGCTGACCGCGAAGGTGGTGACCCCGACCCCCACCAGGATCAGCATGGTGTTGGTGAAGGAGGTCAGGAAGATGGCGTCGTCCAGCAGCACCAGGTAGTTGTCGAAGCCGCGCGGCTTCATCTCGCTGACGCCGTCCCAGCGATGGAAGGAGATCCACACCGAGGCGATCGTCGGGCCGATGAAGAAGACCAGGTACAGCAGCAGCGCGGGCAGCAGGAACGGCCAGAAGATCTGACGGCGGCGGCGGGCCAGCGGTCCGGACGCGGCCGCGCCGGCGCCGGCCCGCCGTGCCGGCGCGGCTACGGCCACCGGCACGGCGGGGGCGGCCATCAGCCGTTCTTCTTCCAGTAGTTGACCTGCGCGGTGGCCAGCTGGGTCAGGAACTGCTCAACGTCGATCTTGCCCTTGATGAGCTGGTCGTTGACCGGGTTGAACACCTCGATGTTGTAGTTGACGAAGTCGGCGTCCACCCCGTCGAGCGGGCGGGACAACTCGTTCTCGGCGAGGGCCTTGCCAACCTCGGCCAGCTCCGGCGGTGCGGGCAGCTTCGCGTTCGGCGTGAGGTTCTTGGCGACGCTGGAGATCTTGCCCAGGTGCTCGTCACCGAGGAAGAACGCGATGAACTTCTCCGCGTTCTCCGGGTTCTTGGCCCGCTGCGGGATGGCGAAGCCGATGGTGGAGGCGGGCACGTTCACCTTGCCGCTCAACGAGGGCATCGGCATGAACTTGAACTGGAAGCCCGGCTTGGCCTTCTTGCCGACCTCACTGGGGATCCAGCTGCCGCAGTTGACGAAGTCCGCCTCGCCCTGGGCCCACTTCTCCTGCACGGCCGGGAACTTGCTGCCGTCGTAGCCCGGGATGAAGTAACCGGCCTGCGCCAGCTTGCGGATCTCGCCGACCGCGTTCTTCACCGCGGCGGTGTTCCACCCGGTGCCCGCCCGGTCCTTGGCCAGCTCGTTGACCTTCCCGGGGCCGAGCAGGCCCTGGAGCAGCGAGATGGTCCAGTAGGCGTTGTAGTCGCCGATGTCGCCGTCGAGCGCGAGCGGGCTCACGCCCTCGGCCTTGCGCTTGGCCAGCAACTGGGTGAAGTCGTTCCACTGTGTCAGCGGCTTGCCCGCGACCTCGGGCAAGGTGGCCCCGTTGTAGAACAGACCGAAGCCGAGCAGGGTGTACGGCAGCATGAACAGCTTGCCGTCCTTCTTGGCGTTGGTCAGGTAGCGGTCCGGCACGACCTCGGAGACCTTGGCGCCCGCCGGCGTGGCCGAGCCGTAGAGGCCGGTGAGGTCACGCTGGGCGTTGTTGGTCACCAGGTTGGCCCGGACGGTGTTCTCGTCCTGGTCCACCAGGTCCGGCAGCTCACCGCTACGGAGCGCGGGAACCACCTTCTTGAGCACGTCGCGGCCCTGCCACTCGATCTTGACCTCGATGCCGCTGCTCGCCTTGAACGCCGCCGCGGCCTCCTTGAGGACCTGGGCCTGCGGCTCGTTCTCCTTCCACATCGACCAGTAGGTCAGCGCTTTGCCGTCGCCGCCCGCTCCCCCCGAACCGCACGCCGCCACCGTCAGGCCGAGACCCGCGGCCAGCAGCACGGACAGCCCGCGCCTGGCCTTCTTGGACAGGATCATGACTTCTCCCCTGATTCTCGCCAGTGAGCGAAGGATGGTCACGACTTGCGTGATTTCGCTCATGCTCGCGGTGAAATGCGCAGTAGTCAACACTGCTGCGCGAACCGTAACCGCATGCCTGCCGTGCGTGACATGCGCTGCCTAGACCCGAACCACGTCCACCCCGCGTTCGGTGAAGCGGCGAACGTCCTCCTCGCTCGCGTCGACGTCGGTGACCAACACGTCCACGTCCTCGATACCGCAGATGCGGGCGAAGGCACTACCGCCGATCTTCGAGGAGTCCGCGACCACGACCACTTTCCGGGCGCGGGCGGCGAGCAGCCGGTTGATGCTGGCCTCGCCCTCGTGGTGGGCGGCGGCGCCGCTGACCGGGTCGATGGCGTCCACGCCGAGGAAGGTGATGTCCAGGGTCAGCTCGTCCAGGATCTTGGTGCCAAGCGGGCCGATCAGCTCGTAGGACTGCGGCCGGGCCACCCCGCCGGTGAGCACCAGTTTCACCTGCGGGCGCACCGCGAGTTCGTTGCCGATGTTGAGCGCGTTGGTGACCACGGTGATCGCGGTCTCGCCCTCCACGTGCGGCAGGTCGCCGCGGGTGGCCAGCGCGCGGGCCACCTCGGTGGTGGTGGTGCCGCCGTTGAGGCCCACCACCGAGCCGCGCGCGACCAGCGCGGCGGCCTCCTTGCCGATGCGTTGTTTCTCATCGGCGTGCCGCACGGACTTGTAGCGCAACGGCAGGTCGTAGGAGACCGCGTGCGCGACCGCGCCGCCCCTGGTCCTGGTCAGCAGCTGCTGACCGGCCAGGTGGTCAAGGTCCCTTCGGATGGTCGCGGCCGAGGCGTCCAGCTCGGCGGCGATCTCGTCGACCTCCACCCGTCCGCGCTCGGCCAGGATCTCCAACAGGGTGTTCAGTCGCTCGTACCGGTTCACCACGCACCTCCGCGACCATGATCGCTCATGACGCCCTCGACTGCGAATGGTCGATCGTGCACTATTGTTGCGTATTGTGCGCACTTACACGCAGCAACGCGCACAGTTGGCGCAATCTGGGGACCACAGGGGACACAAGGAGGCGCGCCATGACGGAGCAGCCGTTCGTGGTGACCGAACTGGGCAGCCAGCCCGAGTGCTGGCGCAGGGCCGCGGCGCTGGCCGGACACCATGCCGAGGTTTTGCCTAGAGACGGTGAACGGGTCGCGGTGGTGGGCTGCGGCACGTCCTGGTTCATCGCACAGGCCTACGCGGCACTGCGCGAGTCGGCGGGGCGCGGGCACACCGACGCCTTCGCCGCCTCGGAGTACCCGGCCGGCCGCCGCTATGACCGGATCGTGCTGATCACCCGCTCCGGCACCACCACCGAGGTGCTCGACCTGGCCGGCCGGGTGAGCGATCCGACGGTGGCGATCACCGGGGACGCGGACACGCCGATCCGCACCGCCGCGGACGCGCTGGTGCTGCTGGACTTCGCCGACGAGCGTTCGGTGGTGCAGACCCGCTTCGCCACCTCCGCGCTGGCCCTGCTGCGGGCCAGCCTCGGCGAGTCACTGGAGGCCGCGATCGCCGACGCCGAGGCCGCGCTGGCCGAACCGCTGCCGCCGGAACTGGTGCACGCCGAGCAGTTCACCTTCCTGGGCCGGGGCTGGACCTGCGGCATCGCCCAGGAGGCCGGGCTGAAGATGCGCGAGGCCGCCTGCGCCTGGACCGAGTCCTACCCGGCGATGGAGTACCGGCACGGCCCGATCAGCATCACCGGCCCGAACCGGGTGGCCTGGATGTTCGGCCCCGCGCCGGAGGGCCTGGCCGAGGACGTGGCCGCCACCGGCGGCACCTTCCGGCAGCACACCAGGGACGCGATGGCCGACCTGATCGTGGTGCAGCGCCTGGCGGTGGCCATCGCCGCGGCCAAGGGCCTGGACCCGGACCAGCCAAGGCACCTGACCCGCTCCGTCATCCTCGACCACTCCTGACGAAAGGCCCCGCGCCGTGCCGTTGCGTCCCACCGGAGAGATCGTCGCGGCGGCCGTCGCGGCCGGCCGCGGCGTGGCCGCCTTCAACGTCATCCAGCTCGAACACGCCGAGGCCCTGGTCACCGGCGCCGAACGAGCCGGCGCGCCCGTGGTGCTGCAGATCAGCCAGAACTGCGTGAAGTACCACGGCGCGCTGGCCCCCATCGGCCTGGCCACCCTGGCGGTGGCCCGCGCCGCCACGGTCCCGGTGGCGGTGCACCTGGACCACGCCGAGGACCCGGACCTGGTGCGCGAGGCGGTGACACTGGGCTTCACCAGCGTCATGTTCGACGCGTCCACATTGGACTACGCGGACAATGTCGCGGCCACCAAGGAGATCACCGCGCACTGCCACGCGCACGGGGTGTACGTGGAGGCCGAACTGGGCGAGGTCGGCGGCAAGGACGGCGTGCACGCGCCCGGCGTGCGCACCGACCCGGCGGAGGCCGCGGCCTTCGTCGCCGCGACCGGGGTGGACGCGCTGGCCGTAGCCGTGGGCAGCTCGCACGCGATGCTCACCAGGGACGCCAGCCTGGACTTCGAGCTGATCGCCCGGCTACGCGCGCGAGTCCCGGTTCCGTTGGTGCTACACGGATCCTCCGGCGTGCCCGACGCCGACCTCACCACCGCGGTCACCGCCGGCATGACCAAAATCAACATCGCCACCCACCTGAACAAGACCTTCACCAAGGCGGTGCGCGACTTCCTGGCCGCCAATCCGTCCACAGTGGACACCCGCAAGTACTTCGCCGCCGGCCGGGAAGCCGTGGCCGCCGAAGCCGAACGCCTGCTCGGTGTGCTGCGAGCCGCCCCGTGATCCTGACCGTCACACTGAACGCGGCCCTGGACGTCACCTACGGCGTGGACAACCTGCAACCGCACACCACCCACCGCGTCCGCACCGTGCGGACCAGGGCGGGCGGCAAGGGCGTGAACGTGTCCCGGGTGCTCAACGCGCTGGGGCACAACACGGTCGTGACCGGCTTCGTCGGCGGCGCCACCGGCCAGGCCATCCGTGCCGAACTCGCCGAGGCTGGCCTGGCCGCCGAACTCACCGAGATCAAGGCCGAGTCCCGCCGCACCGTCGCGGTGGTCAGCGACGGCGACGCCACCCTGTTCAGCGAGCCCGGCCCGGCCGTCACCGAGGCCGAGTGGGCGGTCTTCCTGGACCGCTTCACCACCCTGGCAGGCCAGGCCGACCTAGTAGTGCTCTCCGGCAGCCTGCCACCCGGCTTACCGGCGGGGGTCTACCGGGAACTCCTGGACATCGTGGCCGGGCGGGTGCCCACGGTGCTGGACGCCGACGGGGAGGCGTTGCGGCTGGGCGTGGCAGGCAACCCGACGGCGGTGAAACCCAACGCGGCGGAGTTGCGCGCGGTGACCGGGGTGGCCGATCCCGCGGCGGCGGCCCGGAAACTGGTGCACGGCGGCGCGTCGGCGGTACTGGCTTCCGGTGGGCCCGCCGGGTTGCTGGCGATCACCGCGGACGGGTCCTGGCGGGCCCGGCCACCGCGGCGACTGGCCGGGAACCCGACCGGGGCCGGGGACGCCTGCGTGGCGGCCCTGGCGGCCGGACTGGCGGCGGGGCGGGAGTGGCCGCGGATCCTGCGCGAGGCGGCGGCGTTGTCGGCGGCGGCGGTGCTGCACCCGCTGGCGGGCAGTTTCGACGCCGGGGCCTATGAGCGTTTCCTGCCGACGGTGATGGTCGAGATCGCCTGAGCCACGGACGGCGGGCCGCCCCGTGTTGACCGTTGTGCGTCCTTGTTGACTTGCCCGGCCAACCGATCAGGACACCCTCCGATCGTCGGGTCCCGCTGATCGCCGAGCTGTGTAAACCTGCCTTTACTGCGTATTACTGCTTGGAACGACGAGGTTTCAGTCAGGTTCGATCAGGAGGCGTCATGACGGAGCAGGACCGGCCCACGTCGTCGATCTCCCGGCGCTCGCTACTGGGCACCAGTGCCGCGGTGGCCGGGCTCGGGCTAACCGGGCTGGGCGCGGGGGTGGCCGGGGCGGCGCCAGGGGCGGGCGCGGCGGACACCGAGCGGGCGCCCGCCGCGCGCGGGAAGACGATGATCGGGGTGCCGTTCGCCCGGCACGAGACGGTGCGGGTGGGCATCATCGGCCTGGGCAACCGCGGCGGGTCGATGATCGCGATGTTCCTGGCCACGCCAGGGGTGCGGGTGACCGCGTTGTGCGACACCAACCCGGCGGCGTTGCAGAAGGCGGCCAAGGCCGTGCGGGACGCGGGGCAGCCCGAGCCCGCGGTCTACGGCAAGGGCGAACGGGCCTACGAGCAGCTGTGCGGGCGGGACGACGTGGACTTCGTCTACATCGCCACGCCCTGGGAATGGCACGTGCCGATGTCCCTGGCCGCGCTCTACGGCGGCAAGCACGTCGGGGTGGAGTGCCCGATGGCGCTGACCCTGGACGAACTCTGGCAGCTGGTGGACGCCTCCGAGCGCACCCGGCGGCACTGCATCCAGCTGGAGAACTGCTGCTACGGCCGCAACGAGCTGCGGCTGCTGCGGATGGTGCGGGCCGGGGTGTTCGGCGAGGTGCTGCACGGCGCCGGGGCCTACATCCACGACCTGCGCGAACTGCTGCTCTCCGACACCTACTACGCGGCCGAGTGGCGGCGGGGCTGGCACACCAAGCTCAACGCCGACCACTACCCCACCCACGGCCTCGGGCCGGTGGCCGGGTACTTCGGCATCCACCGCGGCGACCGGCTGACCCGGATCACCTCGATGGCCACCCCCGCGGTCGGCATGGCCGAGTACCGGCAGGCGCACGAGGAGCCGGGCGACTCCTCATGGAAGGAGCACTACGTCAAGGGCGACACCACGATGAGCCTGCTGCAGACCGCCAACGGCAAGGTGATCCGGTTGCAGCACAACGTGTCCAATCCCTACCCGTACAGCAGGCTCAACCAGGTCGCCGGCACCAAGGGCGTGTTCGAGGACTACCCGCCGCGGATCTACGTCGAGCCCAAGCACTCCGGGCACAAGTGGGGGTCCTTCGACGACTTCAAGTCCTTCGACCACTGGCTGTGGACCGATATCGGCCCCGGCCCCGGCGGGCACGGCGGCATGGACTACCTGATGATCTACCGGACCATGCAGACCATGCGCCTGGGCCTGCCACCGGAGGTCGACGTCTACGACTCGGCCGCGTGGAGCGCGCCGGTGCCGTTGAGCGCGGAGTCCATCCGGCGCAAGGGCGCCGCGGTGGCCATCCCGGACTTCACCAGGGGTAAGTGGCGGGACAAGTCCCGGCCCACGCTGGATTCGACCAAACCGGCATAAAGCGGGCGACGGCGGTGCGGCCGATGTAAACGGTCGCATCGCTGTTACCTGCGCGTCCCCGATCCGTGTGGTGACGCTGGGTAGGATGATCGAGTGCGACAACGGGGTAGTACGGGAGCGCCGGCGACCATCCGCGATGTCGCCCGCCAGGCGCAGGTGTCGGTGGCCACCGTCTCGCGGGCGCTCAGCTCGCCGAACCTGGTGCGGGAGGAGACCAGGGAGCGGGTGCTCAGCGCCGCGGCCGAACTGGGCTACCAGCCCAACCGGGCCGCCCGCGGGCTGATCACCGGACGCACCGGGAACCTGGGCATCGTGGTGCCCGACCTGGACAACCCGTTCTTCACCGGGGTGCTCAAGGCGGTGCAGGCCGCGGCGGTGCAGGCCGACTACTCGGTGTTCGTCGCCGACAGCGACGAGGACCCGGTGGTCGAGGAGAAGCTGGTGCGCACCATGGCCCAGCAGGTGGACGGGCTGATCGTGTGCTCCCCCGGCCTGTCCGACGCCCCGCTGCTGGAGGTCGCGGCCAAGTCCAGCCTGGTGCTGCTCAACCGGATGCTGCCCGAGGTCCCGGCGGCCCTGATGAACGCGGCCAATGGGATCGAACAGCTGGTCGCGCACCTGGCCGAACTCGGGCACCGGCGGATCGCCTTCCTCAGCGGCCCGGACACCTCCTGGTCCAACACCCAGCGCCGCACCGGCCTGCGCGCCGCCGCGCCGAAGCACGGCCTGACCGTCACCGAACTCGGCCCGTACCCGCCCCGCTATGAGGGCGGCGTGGCCGCGGCCGAGGACGTGCTCGGCCGTGGCTACACCGCGGTCATCGCCTACAACGACGTGATGGCCCTTGGCGTGCTGGCCCGGCTGCGCGAGGAGGGCGTGCGCGTGCCCGAGGACATGAGCCTGACCGGCTTCGACGACCTGGTCTTCGCCGGGCTGTGCGATCCGGCGATGACCACGGTGGCGATGCCGGTGCGCGAGGCCGGGCGGCTCGCGGTGGAACTGCTGCTGGCCGGTCCGGGCGAGGACGGCGCGCCGGTGCGCCAGGAGTGGCTGGACACCAAGCTGGTCGTGCGCGCCACCACCGCCCCGCCCCGCTGACGACGAACGGCGGCCGCCCGGTGTGCCGGGCGACCGCCGCCTGATCATCGGATTACTTCGGCGCCACCATGCTGCTCGCGGTGGTCAGGTGGGCGGGATTGGCCAACCACTGCGGTCCCCACGCCACCTCCAGCCTGCCGTCGGCCGCGGTGAGGCTCGGCGAGGTGCCGCTCTGCGAGCCCCGCGCCACGTAGTGCTGTGGTGCCCAGGTCGCCCCGTCGGAGCTGTAGGAGCCGTACAGGTTCCCGTCGGGGCTGATACCCCGCCACGCCGCGTACAGCTTGCCGCCAGTGGCCGCCAGTGCCGGGCTGCTGCCAGTTCCCCCGTCCGGGGCCACCCGGCTGACCAGAGTCCAGTTCACCCCGTCCGGCGAGCTGGCCAGGAACATCCAGCTGCTGTTGAACGCCTTCCAGGCCGCGTGCAGCTTGCCGTTGAACACCGTCAGCGCGGGCCGGGCGTTGGTCTGGTGCCCTGGCAGGGTCACCGTGGCCGGAGTCCAGATCAGCCCGTCGGCGCTGGTGGTCAGGTACTGCTTCTGGTCCTTGCCCAGGTACAGGCCGTACAGCTTGCCGTTGAACACGGTCAGCGCCGGAGAGTCAGTGTGCCGCACCGGATCCGGCAGCTCGCTGGTGCTGGTGATGGCCCAGTCCTTGCCGTCCGCGCTCATCGCCCGGTGCTCGGTGAACACCTGTCCCCTGGTGAAGCCACGCCACACCACGACCAGTTTCCCGTTGAACTCCACCGCGCTGGGCGCCGCGTAGAACTGGGGACTCCCCTCGGCGATCTTCACCTTCGGCGACCAGCCCCTGCCATCGCTGACCGAGGAGTAGATGTGCCCGTCCGCACCTGCCCAGGCGGCGAACCGGCCACCGCGGAAGGTGGTGATCGACGGGGTTGCCATCTGAGACACGCCGACGTCCACCGACACCGGCGTGCTCCAGATCGCCGAGGCCGGGGCCTGGGCCTCCGGACCGGTGATCGGCGGGCCGAAGTCCTTGTCCGGGTGCAGCTCCTTCATCGCCAGCCACAGCGAACGGAGCTGGCCCTGGATGCCGGGCAGGGTCTGGTCCGCGCCTTCCCAGCGCTGCTTGAACTGCTCGGCGAACCGCGCGGCCAGGCGGTCCTTGCGCTGCTTGAACTGCTCGGCCAGGCAGGACACCACCGGGTCCGAGTTGCCCATCGCGGCGTTGTTCGCGCACAGGCTGGGCGCGTCGGCGCGGGCCGGGTCCCAGGCGGGTTTGCCCTCGGTGGTGTTCTTCGCGGCGAGCTGGAACTCATACGCCAGGTAGGCGCTGTTCTCCGCGTTGACACCGTAGAGCTGTTTGCCGCCGCGCAGCAGCCCACGCAGGTGCTCGTCGGTGTTGAGCGCCTGCGGGAAGCCCAGTTCGGTGTAGCGGCGGATCAGCTGGGCGGACAGGTTGGTCTCGAAGGCCCGGTTGCCGTTGTTGAGGTACTGGGCGAGTTTGCCGTAGTACTCGACCCGCTTGTTCTTGAGGAACTCCTCGCCCTTGGCGAGCGCGCGTGGCTGCACGTCGATGAAGGTCTCGTCCTTGCCGATGCGCTCGAAGACGGCCCGCAGGCGCGAGTCCCAGTTGTCCCGGAGGTAGGTCCAGAGCCCGTCGCCGGCGGGATTGCTGGGGAACTCGTGCACGACGGCCGCGGTCGTCCGCACCTCCACCGGTTGCGCATCGCCGGGCAGGTGCAGGTACTCGTCGATCTTCACGTGCAGGCCCGCCGCACCCGGCCGTCCTGGCACACCGACGCTCTGCACCCGCCAGCACTGGGTGTAGGGCAGGTCGAGCACGTGCCGGAGGAACTGGAAGCCGGGACGCAGGTGCCTGCCGTCGATGTTGCCCGGCCTGGACAGTGAGAACCTGGTCGCGTGCGGGTTGCACCCCTCGATCGCGGCCGGGGCGAGCGCCGGGTTGGGCGTGCCCTGGTCCGCACCTCGCCACAGGTGGAAGTCCTTGCCACCCTTGACATCGCCCTCACGACCGGGCGCCTCGGCCAGTAGCGACTCGTACTTGCGCCGGTAGTCCTCCAGCAACCCGGTGAACAGCTTGTTCGTGGTCCCGTTCACACCAGGACGGCTGAACGCCAGCGCCTGATCCCGGATGTTCTTGCCCTTGTCCAGCAACACCCTGCCGCGATCCTCTTCGATGCGGTAGGCCGGGTTCTGCGCGCGCAGCAGCGTGTAGGCGCTCGCGCCGATGCCCCACACCGCGGCGTTGCCGCCCTCCGGGGTGCTGAACCCGGGGTCGAGTCCGGCGTTGGCCGCGTACCAGGCCAGGTAGTTTGCGATGCCGCCCTCGCCGTGCAGGTTGAGGTTCTCCGCGACCTTGGCGGGCACGATGGAGTAGTTGGCCTGCGGCACCACGAAGAGGTTGTTCGTCGGCGCCTGCACGCCCATCGTGTAGAAGGCGCTCTCCGCGTCGGTGAACTTGGCATGGGGCAGCTCCGCGCCACCGCGCTTGCGCTTGTAGTCGATGGTGGCGTCGACCATCTCCCACTTGTTCAGCTCGTAGAGCCCGGCCACCGCCTTGAGCAGGGTGGAGCCGATGATCTGGTTCTGCGCGCTGAGCGAGGTCAGCCCGGCCAGGATGGACTCGGTGTTCGCCCGGACGTAGGCCACGCCCGATTCCAGCCGCTTGAACTCGCCGAGCATCCGGTCATAGATCTGGGTGAGCTTGGCGTCGACCTTGTCGAAGCGCTCGTTCATGTTCTGCTGGATCGAGGCCAGTTGCTCCCGCATGGCCTTGATCTCGTCCAGGATCTGCTGGTTCACATCCGGACCAGCGCCGCCGAAGACCGAGACCAGGGTGCTGATCGCGCCGATCACGTTGCCGGTGAAGGCGACCGTGGCCAGCGAGAACACCGAGTTGATCACCCGGAAGGCGGTGATCGCCTTGTTCACCGCGGCGGCCACCTGCACGGCCCCGGCGGTGAACTTGCTGATCTGCCTGCTCAGGTCGGGGTTGACCCGGCCGACCAGCCAGGCCATCGCGTTCAGACCCGCCTCGGCGCCGTCGATGAAGTCCTGGCGCTTGGCCTCCTCGGCGCGGGCGGTCTCCTTCTGCGCCTCGGTGGGCTCGCGCGGGGTGACATCCGGCGGGTTCTCCTTGGCCGCGCGGCCGAGTTCCTCGGTCCAGACCTTGCGCTGGTTGTAGAGCTTGGTGGTCAGGTCGCGGAACTGGCTGGTGGCCTCGGCCTGGAACTCGACCGGGCCGATCTTCCCGGCGGCCAGGATCTTGTCCACGTTCAGGACGGTGCGCAGCTTCTCGCTCTGCCCCAGCTGGGTGGCGTCCGCGCCGGCGTCGACCTGGAGCGAGTTGCCCAGCCCGGCGTTCCAGGCGGTGCGGAAGGCGTTGTCGGCGCGCGCGGCGGTCGCGACCCCGCCCCACACCTGGGCCTGCGCCACCGCGTAGTCCTGCCGCCAGGCGAACTGCGGCTGCGCGCCGCTGACCCGGTCCTCCGGCTTGCCGGAGACCGGCACGACGTTGAGGCCGAGCATGGCGGTGTTCAGCGTGGTGATCTGCGGACCGCCGGTGGCCGCGCCGGGTGCGCTGCGGGCCGCGTTGAGCGCCGCGCCCACCGCCTCGTGGGAGTCCCTGGCCCAGGTGCGATCCGGCACGGCGGCGTCCAGGTGCGCGCGGACGGCGGTGAAGTGCGCGCTGACCGCGGTGCCGTCGGCTTGGGGATTGCGCGCCCGCCAGTCGGCCAGTTCGGCGCTGGCCACCAGGTGCCGGGCGACGCCGTCATCGCGGTCGGCGATGCGCATGTGGCTACCGAAGAGCGTGTTGGCCAGGCCCGCCGGATCGGTGGGCACCTCGGCGTGCGCGGCGGGCGCCACACCGGCCGTGCCCGCCAGCAGCGCGGCGCCGAGCAGGATGGCGGTGATTCTTCGTCGTTGTGGTGGTCTCATGGTCCCCTCCGTGGTCTGCGGGCGCCGCGAGTCTTGATCGCGGGCACCGGGGACCGGCAGGGGCAGGCCGTATCCAGCGCCGGGTGAACACGGGCGGAAAGCGGCTGACCTGGGAAAACCACTTCATGCGCAGCGAGTGGTCAGCTGCGGCGGCGGGCCACCGATCCAGCTGGTGCGCCGGCCGGTGCGGGCGGGCGCGGCCCGGCCGGTGAACGCGGTGGCGGCTGCTCGATCCGCGGGCCGACCCGGGCACACACCGAGTCGCGGTGACTGATCCGAACGCCCATCACGGTTCCCAACGCCGAGACGCGGGCTCCTGGACACCCCCAGGTGCTCCAGGAACCCGCGTCGAAAGGGGGCCCTTCCGTCATCCTCTTGCCCGTCGAAGTCTTCCGGGACGCGCGGCCGCGGGTAACCAGGCCCGCCTTGAATCGCGATGGAGGTTTTCCGCCATAGCGGTGTAGTGCGACCTTCCTGTACGCGCGGGGGCCGCAGCCCGCAGAATGAGCGGGTGACGGGGAAGGACTGGCCCATTCGGCTGCTGGCTACCGCCGCCGGGCTGAGTCTGCTGATCACGATCCCGGTGACGCTGTTCGTGCTGCCCGCGCGGCTGACCCTGTCCTGGGCGCTGACCGCGGTGCTGCCCTGCTACGCGGCCGGGCTGCTGGTCTGGCGGGCCGCCCCCAGTCACCCGGTCGGGCGAAGGCTGATGGTCTTCGGCTCGCTGCTGGCGATCGGGCTGGTCACCAACTACCCGCTGCACTTCCTCACCGCGCCCGAGGACTGGCTGCCCGCGGGCTTCTGGGTGTGGTTCGGCGCCACCGGCAACGAGATCCTCGAGTTCGTCTTCAACATCCTGATCATCTACCTGGTCGCGCTGCTGCCCGACGGCCGCTACCGGCACCGCTACGAGCGGATCCTGCTGCGCTCGCTGTGGTTCCTGCTGCCCGCCCCGCTGATCGCCGCGCTGGCCGGGCTGCCGATCGAGATGATGTACCTGTGGTCGCAGAAACCCTTCGCCTGGCTGCACGTGGGCGCCGGGATCATGCTGCTGATCCGCTGCCTACTGGCCCGCCGGGACGGACGGCCGCAGCCCTGGGTGACCTCACTGGCCATCCTCACCATCACGATCATGCTGGCCAGGGCGGTGCTGCTGCTCACCCGCAACTGGCGGGTCGACGTCGACGAGGGCTGGTACTACGTCATCGGCCGGTTGATCGGCACCCTGCCGTACTCCCTGGTCCCGGTGATCGTGGTGGTCGCCGCGCTGCGCAGGCAACTGCTCGGCGTGGACATCGTGGTGCCGCGCTCGGTGGTCTACGGCCTGTTGTGGCTGGTCATCGGCGGCTGGTACCTGGGCACCGCGACCATGCTCGGCTGGACCGCCGGTCAGTACCTGCCGGTCGGACTGGTCGCGCTGGTCACCGCGGCCGCGATGCTGCTGTTCCAGCCGTTGCGCGCGCAGCTCAACCAGGCCGCCGCGCGCCGGGTGTACGGGCCACGGCTGACCGGGTTCGAGCTGCTGGTGCAGTTCGGCACCACCCTGGAACACGCCTACGACCTGCCCCGGCTGGCCCCGCACCTGGCCAGCAGCCTGCAGAGCGGACTGAACCTCAAGTGGGCCAGGGTCGAACTCGGCGGCGCCGCGCATCCGTGCAGCCCGCCGGTGGTCAGCGTGGCGGGCACGGTCACCGGCGAGGCGGCCACCCGGTTCCCGCTGCGGCACGCCGAGGAACGACTCGGCGTGATCGAGTACGGGCCCAAGGTCGAAGGCCGGTTCACCCCGGAGGACCACGCCCTGGTGGAGAGCCTGGCCCGGCAGGCCGCGCTGGCCGTGCACAACGCCAACCTGGCCAAGGCCCTGGGCGTCCAGGTCGAACAGGTGTCCCGGCAGGCCAGTGAGCTGGAGGCGTCCCGGACCCGGATCGTGCAGGCCCAGGACACCGAACGGCGGCGGATCGAACGGCAGCTGCACGACGGCATCCAGCAGGAACTGGTCGCCCTGGTGGCCAAACTGCGGCTGGCCCGTAACCAGGTCAACCGCGGTGCCGAGGCGGCCGGGAACACCCTCACCGAGGTGCAGGACGACGCCTACCGGGTCATCGACGAACTCCGCGAACTCGCCCACGGCATCCACCCGCCGGTGCTCACCGACCAGGGCCTGATCGCCGCGGTCACCTCGCGGGCCCGGCGGCTGCCGATCCCGGTCACCGTGGACTGCCCGCCCGAACTGCGCGCCGCCCGCTTCGGCGTCGATGTGGAGGAATCGGCGTTCTTCCTCATCTCCGAGGCACTGACCAACGTGCTCAAACACGCCGGGGCCAGTGCCGTGACCGTCCAGTTCGGACACCACGACGGCGAACTGGTCGTGGCCGTGCGCGATGACGGCCGCGGCTTCCGGCACGGCGGCGGCGGACTCGGCCTGACCGGCATGCGCGACCGGGCCGAGGCGGTCGGCGGCGCGCTCACCATCGCCAGCACCCCCGGCGCGGGCACCACCATCACCGCCCGGCTACCGGCCGCGGCCCGCGAACCGTCCACTTCGGACTGTCCTATCGAGATCGTGGAGAACACCGCTGATGCCTGAGCCGCTGCGGATCGTCATCGCCGAAGACCACTACCTGGTGCGCGAGGGCACCCGGCGCCTGCTCGAAGACAGCGGCGAGGTGCGGGTGGTCGCGGCGGTGGGCACCGCGGAGGAACTCCTGGACGCGGTCCGCCGGTTCCGCCTGGACGCGGTGATCACCGACATCCGGATGCCGCCGGGCCACAACACCGAGGGCATCACCGCCGCGCACCACATCCGGGTGCACCACCAGGACATCGGCGTGGTGGTGCTGTCCCAGCACGCCAACGAGCAGTACGCCTTCGACCTGTTCCAGCACGGCACCGACGGCCTGGCCTACCTGCTCAAGGAACGCATCGGCGAGGTCGACGAACTGCTGCGCGCCCTGCACGAGGTCCGCGCGGGCCGCTCGGTGATCGACCCGCGGATCGTGGAGGTGCTGCTGGGCAGCCGGGCCAAGGCCGCCGACGCGCCACTGACCCGGTTGAGCCCGCGCGAGCTGGAAGTGTTGCGGCACATGGCCCAGGGCAAGACCAACCGGGCCATCGCGGAGTACCTGACGCTGTCCGAGTCGACCATCGAGAAACACGTCAACTCCACCTTCGCCAAACTCGGCCTGGCCGAGGAACCCCAGGTGCACCGTCGGGTCAGCGCGGTGCTGACCTACCTGCGGCACTCCTGAGTACGACCTTGGTCCTAGCCTGACCGCCGCACCCGCCGACCGGTGGCAGACGACGGTGACCGGCCCGGAGCCCACCAGGCCTTCGCCGCCGAGGCCACCGTGCTGCGCGCGCTGGCCAAGGGACTGTCCAACCGGGAGATCGGCGCCCGGATGCACCTGTCCGAACTGACCGTCAAGGTGCACGTGGGCCGCATCCTGACCACACTGGGCCTGCGCGACCGGGCCCAGGTGATCGTCTTCGCCTACGAGCACGGCATCGTCCGCCCCGGCCGCGAATAGACGTGCCCACGCCGGATCGCCCGCCTACAGTCGCCACCGTGTCGAACCGCGAGCTGATCGTCCTGGGCACCGCCAGCCAGGTGCCCACCCGGGCCCGCAACCACAACGGCTACCTGCTGCGCTGGGACGACCAGGGCTTCCTGTTCGACCCCGGCGAGGGCACCCAGCGGCAGATGGTCCACAGTGGAGTCCCGGCCAGCGCGATCACCCGGCTCTGCCTGACCCACTTCCACGGCGACCACTGCCTCGGCGTGCCCGGCGTCGTGCAACGACTGTCCCTGGACAAGGTCCCGCACCCGGTGCACGCGCACTACCCGGCCTCCGGCGCCGCCTACTTCCACCGGCTGCGCTACGCCGCCGCCTTCCACGAGACCGCCGACCTGCGCGAGGAACCCATCACCGGCGACGGCGTGCTGGCCACCGGTAGCTTCGGCGCCCTGGCAGCCCGCCGCCTGGCCCACCCGGTCGAGGCCTACGGCTACCGCCTGGTCGAACCCGACGGACTGCGCATGCTCCCGGACAAACTGGCCGCGGCCGGGATCAGCGGCCTCCAGGTCCGGAAACTCCGCAGGGAAGGCCACCTCGACGTCGAGGGCCGCCGGGTCGAACTGGCCGAGGTCAGTGTGCCCAGACCCGGGCAGAAATTCGCCTTCGTGATGGACACCGGACTGTGCGAGAACGTGTTCGCGCTGGCCAAGGACGTCGACCTGCTGGTCATCGAGTCCACCTTCCTGGACACCGAGGCCGAACTGGCCGCCCAGGTCGGGCACCTCACCGCCGGTCAGGCCGGACTCGTCGCCGCCGAATGCGGGGTCCGCAAGCTGGTCCTGACCCACTTCTCCCAGCGCTATCCCGATCTTGAGCTGTTCCGGGCCGAGGCGGCCAAGCACTTCGACGGCGAACTGGTGGTCGCCGCCGATCTCGACCGGATCGCGGTTCCCCCGCGGCGGTAGCGCATGATTCGCTGATGCACGTGCAGGACGTAGTGGTGGTCGGTGGCGGTCCGGCGGGATTCGCGCTGGCCGGAGCCTGTGCCCGGCTCGGCCTGAGCACCACGGTGCTCGACCCCGCGCCCGGACGGCCGTGGCGGCAGACCTACGCGGCCTGGACCGACGAGCTGCCCATCGACCTGCCCGGCGCCGCCGTGCGCAACTGCCCCGCGCGCACCGTGGCCATCGCCGAGACCAGGCACGAGCTGAGCCGCCGGTACGCGCTGCTGGACAACACCGCGCTGCGCGACTACCTCCAGCACCCGGCGCTGACCGTGTGCCAGGGCTCGGCCATCACCGTCGCGCACACCCACGACGGCAGCCTGGTCCAGCTCACCGACGGCGGCACGCTCGCCGCCCGCCTGGTCGTGGACGCCACCGGCGACCGGCGCACCCTCTGCGGCGGACGGCCCCGGCGGCCGGCGGCCGAACAGACCGCCTACGGCGTGCTGCTGCCCAGCGAGGCGGTCACCGCCCTCGTGCCCGCGGAGGAAGCGGTGTTCATGGACTGGCGGCACGCCAGCAACGGACCCGCCGACTGGCCCACCTTCCTCTACGCCCAGCCCCTCGGCGACGGCCGCACCCTGATCGAGGAAACCTCCCTCGCCCGCCGCCCGGGGCTCGGCTACCCGGAACTGCGCCGCAAACTCGCCGACCGGCTCGGCCAGTACGGGATCTCCTTGTCCGGCAACGAAACCCAGGAACGCGTCCGGTTCAGAGTGGACGATCCGCCGCCCAGCGTGCGCGGCCTGCTGCCCTTCGGCGCCGCCGCCGGACTCGTCCACCCGGCCACCGGGTTCAGCGTGGCAACCGCCCTGGCCCTGGCGCCCAGGTTGGCCGAGGCGGTGCGCACCGCGCTGCCCGCCGGACCGCACGCCGCGGCCGCCGCCGGCTGGCGGGTGCTGTGGTCCCCCGCGGCCAAGGCGGTGCACGCGTTGCGCCGCAGCGGCTTGCGCGTGCTGCTCGCGCTGCCCCCGGCCGATCTACCCAGGTTCTTCGAGTTGTTCTTCGCCATGCCCGAATCCGACCAGGCGCACTACCTCTCCGGCCGGGAGGACGTGCGCGGCACCGCGGCGGCCATGGCCGGGCTCTTCAAGCACGCGCCGTGGGGAACGCGCACGCGAATGGCGTTTCTTGGGCGGTTGTGAGCGAGTCTGCTCACGCTATGAGACGAAGTGACACAGACTCTGTGAACTTGTGGTGAACGGGCTCCAAGTCCAGTGATTTTCCGGGCACGATCTGCGATGTGCCCACGCTGCTGGACCAAGTGCATGTCGCCTTCCAGCCGCTGGTCAATACCAACACCGGCGGTGTGGTCGCGGTCGAGGCGCTAGCCCGGCCGCTGCGAGGTCACGTGCACGATCTGTTCCGCTCGGCGGCCGAAGCCGGCCGTCTCACCGAACTCGACATCGAACTGGCCGTGCTCGCGGTCCAGTTCGCCTCCGAGCACGAGACCCTGCTCCCGTTGCACCTCAACATCCTGGCCGACACCGTGGTCGAGGACCCGGCGGGCATGGAAGCGCTCTTCGGCGCGCTGCGCGCCACCGGCCGCCGTCCGCGCGAGGTCATCCTGGAGATCGGCGACCCGATCTCGCACCTGGACCAGGACCTGCTCCTGGAACGGCTGCGGCGGCTGCGCACCATCGGCTTCCTGGTCGCCCTCGACGGCATCGGCGGCGGCGACATCCCGCTCACCTTCCTGCTCGACGTGGCGCCCAACCTGGTCAAACTGGACCGCGCGGTACTGGCCGGCCTGCCAGAGGACAGCCGCAAACAGGCGCTCCTGGAAGGACTGGCGCACACCTGCACACAGGCGGGCGCCACCGTCATCGCCCAGGGCGTGGAAACCCGCGAACAGCTCCAGGCGGTGCGCGCGGCCGGTATCCACCTGGTCCAGGGCGACCTGATCGCCCCGCCCAGCCGCCGCCCCAACACCAGGGTCACCCTCTCCGCCGCGCTCAACGAACTCTCCGACGTCGGCGTGGTGCAACTCCCGGTGGCCACGGCGGGCCCGCGGATCACCGAGTACCTGTGCCCGGCCACCATGCTCGCCGAGGACGCCACCGCGGACGCGGCCCGCAAGATCTTCGCCGATCGCCCTGACATCACCAGCATCGTCCTGGTCGACACCGAAGAACGTCCACTGTGGACAATCGACCGGAACCGGTTCCTGCTCGCCGTCACCGGCCCCTACGGCCACGCGCTGCACGCCAAACGCCCGGCCTCCCGGCTGGCCGACGAACCCCGCGCGATGGGCACCAACGCCACCGCGATGGAAGCGCTGAACCTGATGTCCGGCGGCGCCTCCGACCGGATGTACGACGACCTGGTGGTCCTCGACGAGGCAGGCCGCTGCCTGGGCGTGGTCCGGCTCTCCGACCTGTTCCGCGGCATGGCCGAGATGAAGGTCGAACACGCCGCCGCGCTCAACCCGCTGACCCGGCTGCCCGGCAGCGACGCCATCGCCAGGGACCTGCGCCAGCGCATCACCACCGGCCAGATCTTCGCGGTCAGCTGGCTGGACGTGGACAACTTCAAGTGGGTCAACGACAACGCGGGCTTCGCCGCGGGCGACGACCTGATCCGGCACCTGGGCCGCGGCCTCACCGACGTGGCCGCGAGCCTGCGCCAGGCCTGCGTCGGCCACGTCGGCGGCGACGACTTCCTGGTCGTCTGCGAACTCGACGACCTGGTCCGCCTGGCCGGCGCGGTGCTGGACCCGGACCGCCGGGTCAACGGCCGCTCCATCACCGTGTCCATGGCCACCCTGGTCTGCGCGGCCGGCAGTGTGCTGGACCATCGGGAAACCTCCCGCCTGCTCGCCCCACTCAAGCAACAGGCCAAGTCGTTGCGCGGATCCAGCTGGGTGCTCGGCCGCCCCGGCTCCACCCGCACCGACGTGCTCCGCGGCCAGCCCCCGGCCCCCGCCCCGACCATGCAACGCACCGGTTGACCCGATATTCACCCACCGCGACGCCGTGGTCGTGTACCGTGGTGGATGTCGGGAGTAGCAACTCCCCTTCTTCACGTCATCCGCGCCGAGCCAGCGTGAGCCCATTCAGGGGCCGTGGCCGAGGAGCGCGGGACAGATCGGAAACTCCATGTCAGTTCAGCACACCCTGTTCAGCCACCCGACCACGGACCAGCCGCACATCGCGGTGAACCTGGCCGAGTCCGGCCAGTGGGCGCACGACACCCTGTTCCACGAGCCGGTGATCCCCGCCCAGAACACCGAGCACAACTCCTGATCAACACCTACCTGACCAGCGCTTATGTGAGCAGCGCCTCCGCGCCCAGCGGCAGGTAGCCCGCGGCCAGCACCGCACGCAGCGAGGCCGCGTTCCCCGGCGCCACCTGCGCCCACACCGGCTCACCCGCCGGGGTCAACGTCCGGGCCGCCGCGAACAGCGCCCGCCCCAGGCCTTTGCCCCGGAACGCCGGATCCACCTCGGCCGCGACCTCCCAGCGTCCGCCGAGCCCGCGTCCCAGCAGCACCAGTCCGCCAGGGCAGGTCCACACCCGGACCTCGGCGCGGAACTCCTCGGCCAGCCGTACCCGATCGTGCGTGCGCGTATCGGCGGGCCGCAGCTCCAGTTCCGGCCTCCCGCGGACCGGTGGCGCGCACAGCACCGCGTCGATGTTGTTGACCTGCCTGCCGATCCGGCCGCACAACGCGGTCAGGAACGGCGGGTTCAACGGCGCGGACAGGTCATCGGCGGGCAGTTCGACCCGCACCCAGTCCGGGTCCACATCGGCCAGGACCACGTGGTGCGCGGTGAAGGCCAGCACCGCGGGCACCCGTTCGGCGCCCTGCGGCAGCACGGTCACCCCGCCGTCGGGCGGGGGCGGATCGCCGTGCGCGGCGCGGGTCAGCAGTTCGCTCAGCACGGTGCCTAGTGAACCGGATCGGGCAGCGGCACGGCCTGACCGGTGACCCGGATCCGCGGATCGGCCGGATCGATCTCCACGATCAACAGGCTCGGCCGCCCCAGGTCCTCGCCCTGCCGGATGGTCAGCAGGGTCGGCCGGTCCAGGTTCGGCCGCAGGTAGCCGCCCAGCGCCGCGGCGGCCGCGCCGGTGGCCGGATCCTCCACCACGCCGCCGACCGGGAACGGGTTGCGGGAGTGGATGGTGCCGTCCGGGGCGAAGTACACCAGCTGCAACGTCACCCAGTCCTCCTGCCGCATCAGCGCGGCCAGCGGCTCGAACTCATACGACAGGCTCGCCAGACGTTTGCGGGTGCGCGCGGCCAGCACCAGGTGGTGGCCGCCGCCGTAGGCGACCACCGGCGGGTGCGCCGGGTCCAGGTCCCGGGGATGCCAGTTGAGGTAGGTCAGGGTTTCGGTGAGCAGCGCGGGCGCCACCGGCGCGAACCGGGTGGGCACGCTGGTCAGGGTGGCGCTGGCGACGCCGTCGGTGATCCGGGTGTGCACCGGCACCTCGCCCACCGGGGTGGCGAAGGTGTAGTCGCCTGGGCCCTGGCGTTCGGTGAGCGCGACCGCGGTGGCCACGGTGGCGTGCCCGCAGAAGGGCACCTCGGCCAGGGGGCTGAAGTAGCGGACCTCCGCCCGCCACGGGTCGGTACCGGGCAGCACGAACGCGGTCTCGGAGTAGCCCAGCCGGGCGGCGGTGGCCTGCATCCGCGCGTCGGTCCAGCCCCTGGCGTCGAGCACGACCCCGGCCGGGTTGCCGCCGGCCGGGTCGGCGGTGAAGGCGGTGTAGCGCAACACTTCGTCGGTCATGGCGTTCAGCCTCGTCCCGGTTCGTCATGCTGTCCAACGATCGTTTCTCATTGTGCCGATCGAGTTTCGCGATAGTCTTCCGGGGTGGACACCCGGCTGTTGAGCACCTTCCTCTCGTTGAGCCGCAACGGGAACTTCACCGCCACTGCCACCGAACTGCATCTGGCCCAGTCCACGGTCACCGTGCAGATCCGCACCCTGGAGAAACAGCTCGGCACCCGCCTGTTCGACCGGCTGCCCGGCGGAGCCGAACTCACCGCGGCCGGTCGGCGACTGCTCCGCCCCGCCGAGGACCTGCTCACCGCCGAGGCCGCCCTGCGCACCGCCGCCGGCGCGGACGGCCCGCCCAGCGGCGAGGTCACCCTGGCCGCCACCGAATCCCTGTGCGCCTACCGACTGCCGGAACTGATCACCGCCCTGCGCCGGGACCAACCGCGGATCGAGATCCACCTCCTGCCCGCGGGCACCGCACTGGGCGCCCGGCTGCTGCACACCGGCCAGGCCCAGCTCGCCCTCACCCTGGACGCCACCCCCGCCCCCGAACTGACCACCGAACCCCTCGGCCAGGAACCGCTGACCCTGGTGTGCGCCCCGGAACACCGCCTCGCCGGCCGTACCCCGCGCTGGTCCCAGCTGGCGCGCGAAAGCTTCTTCCTCCTGGAGCAGGGCTGTTTCTACAGCGACCGCCTCGCCCACCGGCTCCTCTCCGTCCAGGACGCGACGCCCCGGCTGACCCGCTTCGGCAGCATCGAGGCGGCCAGATCCTGCGTCGCGGGCGGTCTGGGCCTGGGCCTGTTCCCCACCATCGCCGTGCACGACCTGCTCGCCACCGGCCGCCTGCTCGCCCTGCCGCTCCCGGCGCACGCCGAGGCCCCCGTGCTGCTCGCCCACGACCCCCGCCGCTCCCCCAGCCCGGCTACGCACGCCGTCGCGGCCGCCCTGCGCGCCCACTGGGCCCGCGGCAGGTCCACGCCCTAGCCTGAACCGATGGGCGACCTCCCGAAGTGGCTCACCGCCGTGCCCATCGCGCACCGCGGCCTCTACGACCTCGCCACCGGCATCCCGGAGAACTCACTGCCCGCCTTCGAGGCCGCCCTGCGCCAGGGCTTCCCCTGCGAACTCGACGTCCGGTTCAGCGCCGACGACCACCTGGTGGTCAGCCACGACGCCGACCTGCCCCGCCTCACCGGCGTGCCCGGCCCGGTCCGCGCGAAGACCGCGGCACAACTCGCCGCGCTCCGCCTCAACGGCACCGACCACGGCATCCCCCGGCTCACCGAGGTCCTCGACCTGGTCGACGGCCGGGTCCCGCTGCTCATCGAGACCAAACACGCGCACCCGCTCGACGACCGCGGCATCGAGGCCGCGCTGCTGCGCCAGCTGCGTGGTTATCGCGGCGAGGTCGCGGTGCACTCCTTCGACCCGGTGGCCGTGTTCCGGTTACGCCGTCTGGGTGTCCGCGTTCCGCTCGGGCAGATCTCCGGACTGCTGCCCAGCGCCGATCCGGTCAGCCGGTTCCTCGGCCGCAGCCTCCTCGGCAACTTCGTGACCAGGCCGGACTTCCTCAGCCTCGAACTGGCCGCCCTGCCTTCGAGGGCCGCGACCTACTGGCGGGACCGCGGGCGGCCGCTGCTCGCCTGGCCGGTCGGTTCGGCCGCTCAGGCGAGAAGGGCTCAACAACTGGCCGACAACATCATATTCTCCGGGTTCGTCCCCTCCAGCGAGCATTGACACCAGGGCGGTACCGGTGGCCGGCAAAGACAAGTCCGCGGCTAATCCCGACCACGGCGAGTACGGGCGGGTGGCCCGGCAGTATGTGATCGACCTGCGGGACCGCTACCGGTTCCGGTCCCGGTGGAACCGCCGGTTCTTCCGGTTCACCGGCATCCTGGTCACCGTGCTCAGCATCAGCCTGCCGCTGATCACGGTCATCTCCTTCCCGCGCAAGGACCTGACCATCGCGATCATCGGCGTGGCCATCGCGCTGAGCACCGGCCTGCACTCCTTCTACCAGTGGGACAAGAACTGGGGCCTGCTGCGCCGCAGCGACTTCAAGCTCACCGAGGCCTACTCGGCCTGGGAGCTGGAGATGCACCACGCACAGTCACTGGTGGACGGGCCGAACAAGGAGCAGCGCCGCTACGACGCGACGAAGGCCCTGCTCGACAAGGCCAGCGTGATCCGCGGCAAGGAATCGGAGAGTTACTTCGACGCCCTCCAGTTCCCCCAAAAGCCTGGTCCCTCAGCGGAGAAAAAGCCGGACGGACAGTAACGCTGACCCTCGATCAGTCGATACTTTCTCCAACTTGACCCCCCGAAGGACTGAAAGGCTGCCCCCTTCGGTCTAGGCTGCGGGCCATGCATGAGGTTGCCGAGCTCGACTGTCACGAGCTGCTCCTCCGGCTGGCCGGCCGGCTCCCCGACGCCCAACTGTGGCGATTCCGGGACTGGCTCGCCAGCGGAGCGCAGGTGGTGCTGGCTAGGTCGCTGCCGGCCAGCCTGCTGCAACACCGGATCGCCCTGACCGAACGCGAACACCGGCTGCTGTCGGACTCGCTGACCCCCTACGGCGCGGACCGCGCGGCGCTGGCCGCGATCATGGTCGTGGACGAGGTGGGCCGCAGCGGGCACAAGTTCAGCCTGGACCACCCGGAAACGCCCAGCGGCAGCGACGCGGTGGCCGTGGTGCTGGCCGCCGCGCTGCGCAGCCGGGCCGGGGTACGCGAGGTCCGCTGCACCTGGCGGCGCGGTCAGCGCCCCGGTGAGGTGGGCAAACGGGTTGTCCTGGTCACCGCCTCGGCCGATCTGGCCGGCCTGGCTGGTGAGGTGCAGCGGGTGCTGCGCGCACTCGGCGAGCACGAACCGTGCGTCGAGGTGCTGCCATCGGGGATGGAGCTTCCCGACTACCACCACGCGGCCTGGGAGGCCGCGGAACTGGTGTGTGTCGGGGTCGAGGGAGGCGTGGCATGGACGGCATGACCCTGGCCGACCGGATCCACCAGCTGCTGCTGGAGCTGGCGGGCCGGATCGACGACGACGCGGTGCTGGCCGCCCGCGAGCACGCCGCGCTGCTGGAGTACGAGCGCGCCGCCGAGCTGATGCTGGGCGCGCTGCTGGCCGGGCGGATCTCGATCACCCCGGCCGAGCAGTACCGGCTGCGGCACGTGCTCGACGAGGTGCGCATCGACCCGGCGCTGGCCGACCAGGTGGTGGTCTCCGAGGTCCGCCTTGGCGACGGCCACCGGTTCAACAGCGGCAACGACCCGATCCCCGGCCTGGAGCGGGTGCTCTCCGGCGTGCTGCGCAGGCTGCCCGCGCTGCGCTCGGTGTGGGGCACCTGGCGGACCACCCCGGCCGGCGCGGCCGCGGGCGCGGTGCCGCACCAGGTGCTGCTGATGGAGATCGGTTCCGAGGGCTTCCCCTCGGCCGTGGTCTACCAGCTCAACCGGGCCATGCAGCAGGCTGGCGTGCGCTCCTCGATCGAGGTCTTCCGCACCGGCGAGGAACTGCCCGAGTACCACGAGAAGGCCCTGGCCACCGCCCGCCGGATCGACGTGCCCGGCTACGAGGCGGAGCCGATCCGGGAGCGCCCGGTCGCCCGCCGCGCCCGCTCGGAACCTCCGCCGCCCCCGCCAGCCCCGTCCCCCGACGTCACCCAGATCGTGGTCACCCCCGATCCCCCGGCCATGGCCGACACCGAACTGTCCCCGGTCCCGCCGCCGATGATCCGCCCGGACGAGGACCCGGTGGCCACCACCACCATCCACGCGATGGACCCCATCCCGGCCGACCCGGACCTGGACGCCCCGCTGTCCACCCCCGCCATGGCCGAACTCCCGCCGCTCCCGGCGAGCGAACCGGCCACCAGCTCGGCCGAGGCCAAGCTGACCGACCGGGAACGCGGCCTGCTCCGCCAGCTGCACCAGGAACTGGCCGAACGCGAGCAGAAGCCCAAGGCGACCAAACCGGGCCCGTGGCAGGTGGCGGGCCCCACCCCGATGGAGATCACCGGCCCCAACGGCTTCGGCCAGGCCAACGGCCACCCGAAGCTCGGCCACTGATCCATCCGGACCTGACGTCAGGGGCCTGCCGCGACATCCGCGGCAGGCCCCTGACGTGTGTCCTCAGCTGATCAACGCCACTCGAACACCCGCACGTAGTCCACGCTCAACCGCTGCGGGAACACGGTGCTGCCGTCCGGGTTGCCCGGCCAGTTCCCGCCCACCGCGAGGTTGAGGATCATGAAGAACGGGTGGTCGAACACCCAGCGCCGCCCACCAAGGTCGGCAGGGGTGCGCCGCTGGAACTGCTGGCCGTCGACGAACCACTTGATGTCGGTCGGCGACCACTCGATGGCGAAGGTGTGGAAGTTCTGCGAGTACGGCCGCCCGTCCGGCGAGGCCTTGGACGCCCCGATGCCGCCGGAGCCGGAGTAGCCGGGCCCGTGCAGGGTGCCGTGCACGGTGGTGGGCTCCCTGCCGATGTTCTCCATGATGTCGATCTCGCCGCAGTCCGGCCAGCGAGTGCCGGGGAAGTTGTTGCCCAGCATCCAGAACGCCGGCCAGATGCCCTGGCCGTAGGGCAGTTTCATCCGTGCCTCGAACCGCCCGTAGGCCCGCTCGAACTTGCCCTTGGTGAGCAGCCGCGCCGAGGTGTAGTCGCAGGCCCGCCCGTTCCAGCACTGCCCGTGCGTCTCCCGCCGGGCGGTGATCACCAGGTTGCCCGCGCCGTCGGTGGCCGCGTTGGAGGTCCGGTCGGTGTAGTACTGCAGCTCGTTGTTGCCCCAGCCGTTGGCCTGGGCGTTGCCGATGTCGAAGTTCCACTTCCCGCGGTCCACCCCGGCCCCGTTGGGCCCGTTGAACTCGTCGTTCCACACCTGCACCCAGGCCGCGGGCGCGGCACTCGCGGGTGCCACCGGAGCGGAGACGCCGACCGCGGCCAGGAGGGTGGCCAGCGCGACGGTGACACGCAGCCGTCGGCTCGTCCTCGTTGACATGCAGCCTCCAGTTGAGGTCAGGGCACTCCCCGGAAACGAGAGAGCGCTCTCAACATGGCGGCGGACACCCATGACAACGGTTGGGGCATCCTGGTGTCAATCCCTCGGAGGTCTGTGGCTGCGTTGTCTGGCCGATGGCTGGACACAGGGTTGATACTGGGTGAATGCAACGTGGTCCTGACCTGCCACCGCCGTCGGAACCCATCGACGTCGACGTCTACCAGCACCGGTGGCCGACCGGGGTGGAGAAGGCCGAGCTGTACGACGGGGTGCTGGTCTTCCAGGGCCTGTTCGACGAGCGGGATGTGCAGATCGCGGCGCGGGCCTATCCGGGCCGCCGGGTGGTGCTGGGCAGTGACAACTGCCTTGAGGTGCACCCGGCCAGCTGAGCCCCGCCCAGGATCCCGGCCCGGTCAGGCGGCCCCGGCGCGCAGGGTGTGCGAGGGCGGTCGCCCGTAGGTGCCGCGGTAGTACTCGGAGAACCGCCCCAGGTGCGCGAATCCCCACCGGGTGGCGATCTCGGTGATCGTTCCGGTGGCCCGTCCCGCGGCGATCTCCAGGAGTTCCTGGTGCACCTGGTCGAGGCGGACCCGGCGCAGGTGTTCCAGTGGGCTGATGCCGAGGTGTTCGCGGAAGCCGCGTTGCAGCTGGCGCACGCTGAGTCCGGCCGCGGCGGCCATGTGCGCCACCGAGATCGGTTCGTGCGCGTGTTCCTCGCAGTAGGCCATGGCCCGGCGCATCGAGCCGGGCGGGGCGGCCGCGGTGTGCCGGGTCAGCGCGGTGGTCAGCGCGTGCGGCTGGGCGTCCAGGAGGGCCTGGATGAGGAGTTGCTCGAAGTGGCGCAGCGCCAGTGGGGACTGGGCGAGCAGCTGGGCGTGCCGGGGGTCGGCCCAGCTGTTGACCAGGGCGAGCCAGGCCGCGGCGGCCGGCGCCTGGTGCCGGATCTCCGGGTCGAAGTGCAGCAGGCCGCGGGGTTCCTCGCCCAGCCGGACCCGCAGCGCGTCGGCGATCTTGGCCGGTGGGACGACCAGGTAGCGCATCACGCTGCCGGGCGAGATCGCCTGGGTGAGGCGTTGTTCCGGGCCCTGGATGGTGTGGCCGGCGGCCAGGTCCTGGCCTTCCAGGTCGGTCCGGACGGTGCCCCGGACCTGCACCCGCACCACGTACCCGTCCGGTCTGCCCTGCCCGCCCAGTTCGTAGGCGGAGTCGCTGGCCACCTCGCTGAGCGCGGTGCCGATGCCGCCCAGCCGGTCCGGGTCGGGCAGGCCGGTGAGGTGGGTGGTCCAGAACCGGCCGGTGCGCCGGTCGGCCGAGCTGAGCCGGACCGGGTCGGGCGCGCAGTAGTCGACGTACATCGCGTACATGGCCTCGAAGTCGGCGCCGTCGAGGAACGCCTTGCGCCTGCTGGCAGAGAAGGGTTCGTCCGACAGGGTCACAGGCAGTCCTCCGTTCACCGGCTGGGTCAATTCCAGCAGACCCTGACCGCCCCGCTGTCACACCCCGGCCACGGGCGGATCACTTCACCCCTGGCTGAATCCGGTCGGTCCGGGCGGGTCCCGCCCGGTAATCGAGTACCGGGCGGGACCCGCGCGGAGCCGCTCAGCCGGCCTTGGCCGCGGCGAAGAACCGGCGCAGTTCGGCGATGAGCGCTTCGGGCTGTTCCTCGGCCACGTAGTGCCCGCTGTCCGGGATCTCCACCAGCTCGTAGTCGTTGGCCTGCTTGGGCAGCGCGCGGGCGGTGGCGTGGTGGTAGCCCTGGTCGCCGCCGACACCGAGCACCGGGGTGTCCAGCTTGGCGTAGCCGCGGTTGTCCTCGATGTCCTGTCGCCAGGTCTGGTACCAGCCGTTGCCCGCCCGGATGGCCTCCGGCTGATCGTAGGCGCGGGCATAGACGGCCCGCGCGTGTTCGTCGATCTTGCTCTGGTCCAGCAGCATCGCCCGGTAGAGCCAGTCGATGAGGTGCCGGGAACGGCCGGCGACCAGCTGTTCGGGCAGGCCGTGGAGGTGGTTGAAGGCGAACCACCAGGGGTGCACGCGGTCGGGGCGCGGCGGCAGCATGGGGATCTCGTCGAGGCTGTCGTCGGGGTGCGGCACGTCGATGAGCGCGATCCGGCGGGCGGTCCCGGGGTGGTTGGCGGCGAAGCTGTGCGTGACCATGGCGCCGATGTCGTGCCCGGCCACGTCGGCCTGCTCGATGCCCAGGTGCCGGAGCAGCTCGTGGATGTCCTTGGCCATGGTCTTCTTGTCATAGCCCGCGGCGGGTTTGGCCGAGCCGCCCATGCCGCGCAGGTCGACCGCGATGACCCGGTGTTCTTCGGCGAGCGCGGGCATGATCTTGCGGAACTGCCACCAGGTCTGCGGCCAGCCGGGCAGCAGCACCAGCGGGCTGCCCGCGCCGCCGATGACGTAGTGCAGGCGGGTGCCGTTGACCTCGGCGTGCGCACTGCGGAAGTCCCCCGGCAGCGAGGCGGCGAGGTCGGCGTCGGTGTGCTGATCGGTCACAACAGTCTCCATTTTCCAGAACAAACATTCCAATAAAAGGGCACAAAACAACCGCGCCACCCCCAGGGAGGGCGCGGTCGGCTCAGTCGAGCAGGGACAACGCCTGCCGCTCGGCATCCAGCAGCCGACGCGGATCCGGCGTCTTGGCGATCACCCGGACCCCCTGCAGGAAGGTCACCAGGAACCGGGCCAGCGCCCGCGGATCGCGGTCTTCCGGCAGTTCGCCCTGGGCTTGCGCGCGGGTCAGCGCGCTGGCGAGCACCATTTCCAGCCCGTCGAGGCTGAGTTCGGCGCGGCGCCCGGCCACCGTGTCGGCCGGCAGCAACTCCACCACCGTGTTGGTGACCAGGCAGCCACGTTTTTCCTCATCCTGCAAGGATTCCCGCACATAGCGGCGGACCAGCGCACGCACCTCGGGCAGCACCGGACCGGCCTTGGACAGTCCACTGAGCACCAGCACGTCGGTCAGTTCGGCGTAGTGGTCCAGCGCGCGCAGGTACAGCTCGTGCTTGCCGCCGAAGGTGGCGTAGATGCTGGCCCGGTTGACGCCGAGGTGGTCGACGAGATCCTGCATGGACGTGCTCTCGTAACCCTGCCGCCAGAACAGTTCCATCGCGGCCCGCAGCGCCACGTCCGGATCGAACTCCTTGGCCCTGCCCATGGACCGAACCCTAACAGATTCCAGAACGCTCGGTCCAGTTAACTTCTCAGGAGCCCTGCACCGGCTCCAGCAGGAACACCGGGATCACCCGGTCGGTCTTCGTCTGGTACTCGGCGTAGTTCGGGAAGGCGGCGACCGCCCGCTCCCACCACACCGCCTTCTCCTCGCCGGTGATCTCCCGCGCCAGGTAGTCCTTGCGCTCCGCGCCGTCCTGGAGTTCCACCAGCGGCGTGGACTTGAGGTTGAAGTACCAGACCGGGTGCTTGGGCGCGCCGCCGAGCGAGGCGACCGCGGCGTAGACCCCGTCGTGCTCCACCCGCATCACCGGGGACTTGCGCAGCTTGCCGGACTTGCCGCCCTTGGTGGTCAGCACGACCACGAGCCGGTCATCCAGCACCGTGTTGCCCCGCGCGCCATCCGAGCTTTCGAACAGCTCCACCTGGTTGCGCACCCACTCGGTCGGGCTGGGCTCGTACTCGCCGGTCAGTGGCATGCCACCGGTCCTCTCCGTGCACCGCGCTCTGCCTGTCAAAGCACCTGACCAAGCAACACCCCACCCAATCCCCAGTATTCCGATCACCCCGCGACCACTCCACAAACCCAGCTTGCACTTAGTTCAACCCACCCGCTACGGTCCAACTTGAACAAAGTACAAGTCCACCGAGGGAGCCCCATGTCCACAACCACCCAGATCACCATCTCGGCCGTGCAGTTCCTCCTGGCCGCGACATTCGTGCTCATCCCCTACGTCGGCGCCCGCCACGGCGCCGCCGCCCAGCAAGCCGCCGAGAAAAACGTGACCCACCAAGGGTTTCCAGCCGGATCGCTCGCCCAGCACGGCATCAACTTCGGCGCGACCAGGACCAGCCTCGTCCTCGCCCTGACCATCGCCCTGTGCTTCGCGGCCCTGGGCGCCCTCACCCTGGCCGCCCCCGAGCTGGCCCGCCCGCTGACCTGGATCGCTCAGCCGATCATGCTGGTCCTGGGCCTGGTCATCATGCCCGGCGAGGTCTTCACCACCCGCTACGTCGAAGCGGCCTTCCGCAAGTCAGCCGACCCAGCCACCCACGACCTGAACGTGGCCGCTTTCGTCACAGCGGCAAGGAAAACCTACCCCGCCTGGTTCCCCACCGTGGTCGCCATCCGCTTGGCGACAGCCACCGCGGGCTCAATCCTGGCCCTCGCCCTACTGACGCTCTGACCGGGGCAGGGACCCGGCCAGCAGCGAAAATCAGTACTCCGCGGGCCCCGGTCGCACTGCCCCGACAGACAAGGTGTGCGCCTCCGGGAACGCGTCCACCGCACCCTGATCCCAACGCAGCGTGCTCACCCCAGACCCACGCCCAGGCAGCCCAACGGTGACACTGCCGGGAGTCTGCTGCTGCTCCGGCGCCCCAATCCCGGTCCAGTGCAACACAATGTGCGCCGACTTGCCTCCCGCGAGGTACACCGGCGGCGCCCCCGCGTTGTCCGCGACCACAGTCACCCCAGGAGCCCCCCGCAACGTCACCGGCAACGCACCGGCCAGCTTGCAGGCAGTCCCCCGCTTCGCGGTGAACTGCACGGAGGCATACCGCTGCCCCGCCCCAGGCGACCCGGCGACCAACGTCGCGTCAAGCTGCCCGGCCCGGCAAGGCTGATCAGTCGGATTGGCCACAGCCGACCCAGTCCACAACGCCCCGCCAGTGGCGGTGGCGGCAAGCACGGCAACGGCGGCAAGCCCCCGCCGAAGGTTGTGATTCATGGCGATCTCCCTTGGTAGAACGCGCTGTACACCAAGAAAGACGCACCACCCCGATCAAGGTGCCCCCAACGTGACCCGCGAGACACCCAACCCGGACACCCCGGGACTGCTCCCCCCAAACCCGACTACCTTCCCGCCCCCAGCCGCACTCGCGCTTCCCGCGCACGCCCCACTCGGCCCCGCGCACAACCCGCCCCACGCTCAACACCTGACACACGCTTGGACGCACCAGGCGGCTCCACGCCCTGGCCACGCCGGCAGGCTCACTGCGCGTCCGAGCCCGCCCGAGGTCCGGCCCAGCCCCGGGCCCGAGCTCCGGCTCCGGCTCCGGCCTCACCAGCCCAGCCCGCGCCCCTGGCCCAGCCCCCGCCCCGCCCTGGCCCTGGCCCTGGCCCTGGCCCTGGCCAGCCTGCCTCGGCTCGGCCAGCCCTATCCGGCTCAGCCCCGGCCCCAAGTCCCACTCAGCCAGCCAGCCCAGCCCGAGCCGACCCGACCCGACCCGACCGGGCCTCAACCCAACCCCACGCCCGCCCGCCACCCCGCCCTGACGGGATCCGCCGCCGCCACCGTCCCTCTGCGGAACGCAGAAACCCGCGTTTAGGTTGCCTCGCCGTCTGGATCATCTCCCCCAACCGGGTGATCCTCATCCAACGCCAACCACATCATCCCAGCTCACGGCGTCACAGCCAAAAACACAAACGCGCTGAACACCATCAAGTGCACCGCCCCCTGCAACACCGTCGCCCGCCCCGACACGATCGTCAGCGTCCCGACCACCCCGGTCAGCGCGAGCAGCACCATCTCCTTCGCCCCCAGCCCCAGCACCAACGGCCCCGTCAACCAGATCGAGGCCACCGCGATCACCGGGATGGTCAGCCCGATGCTCGCCAGGGCCGAACCCAGTGCCAGGTTGAGGCTTGTCTGGAGGCGGTCGCGGAGGGCGGCTCGGACGGCGGCGACGGTTTCGGGGAGCAGGACCAGCAGCGCGATCAGGAGGCCTACCAGCGATCTTGGGGCGCCTGCCGCCTCGACCGCGGATTCCAGGGCTGGGGAGACTGTTTTGGCCAGGCCGACGACGCTGACCAGGCAGATCACCAGCAGGGCGAGGCTTAGCCAGGCGGTGCGGGCGGTGGGGGCGGGGGCGTGGTCGTCGGGGGTGCAGTCGCCTTTAGGCAGGAAGTAGTCGCGGTGGCGTTTGGTCTGGACGAAGACGAAGACCGCGTACATCACCAGCGAGGCGACGCCGGCGAAGGCCAGTTGCGGGCCGGTGAAGGTGGGGCCCGCGGAACTGATGGTGAAGGTGGGCAGGACCAGGCTCACCGTGACCAGGGCCAGGGTGACGGCCAGGGCACCGCCGGAGGCGTGGGCGCGGAATTCCTGGACGCGGTGGCGTAGTGAACCGGCCAGCAGGGCGACGCCGACGATGCCGTTGCAGGTGATCATGATGGCGGCGAAGACGGTGTCGCGGGCCAGGGAGGCGCTGTCGGGGCCGCCGGAGGACATCAGGGTGACGATCAGGGCCACTTCGATCACCGTCACGGCGATGGCCAGGATCAGGGTGCCGAAGGGTTCGCCGACGCGGTGCGCGACCACCTCGGCGTGGTGCACCGCGGCGATCACGCCGCCGGCCAGGCCTGCGCAGACGAGTATCAGCAGCACCACGTTGAGGCCGCGGCCCCAGGAGGCGACCAGCAGCACCAGGGCCAGTGGCGGGACGAGCAGACTCCACCTGGGCAACGCGGCCGAGGTGTCCGGGGCGGTGTCGGTCGGCGGGTTCACACCCGCGACCCTAATGTCCGGATTCCGTTCACGCGCGCGGACAGCGGCCCGATGATCAGTCCATTGTGGTGTCCTCGGGCACACCGCGGGCCAGCTCGGCCAGTACCCGCAACGCCGCGGCCAGGGTGCCCATCGGTGGTGCGGACAGGGCGAGGCGGACGGCGTTCGGGGCGTGGCCGGGCACCACGGCGAACGCGGCGGCGGGGGTGACCGCGATGCCCCGGCGGGCCGCGGCGGCGACGAAGGTCTCCGCCCGCCACGGCGCGGGCAACTCCCACCAGCAGTGGTACGCGGCGGGGTCGGCGCGCCGGGTGAAACCGGCGAGGTGTTGGGCGGCAAGGGTTTGCCGGGCGGTGGCGTCGGCGCGTTTGGCGGACTCGATCGCGCAGGCGGTGCCGTCGGTGAGCCAGTGCCGGGCCGCGGCCATGGCGAAGGCGGGCGCGGCCCACGCGCCCGAGCGCAGCGCGGCTGCCAACCGATCGGTAGATTCCGGTGCGGATACGACGAAACCCAGGGTCAGGCCGGGGGCCAGGCGTTTGGACAGGCTGTCCACCAGCACGGTGCGTTCCGGGGCGAGGGCGGCCAGCGGTGGCAGTTCCGGCCGCAGGAAACCGTAGACACCGTCCTCGATGAGCGGGATGTCGTTGCGGCGCAAGGCTTCCACCACCTCCACCCGACGCTGCTCCGGCATGGTGACGCCGAGCGGGTTGTGCAGGGTGGGCTGGAGATAGGCCGCGGGCACGGTGTCCAGCGCGGCGG
Organism: Crossiella sp. CA198; assembly: GCF_052078295.1. NCBI lineage: Bacteria > Bacillati > Actinomycetota > Actinomycetes > Pseudonocardiales > Pseudonocardiaceae > Crossiella > Crossiella sp. CA198. The sequence goes on along the minus strand of NZ_JBQJIM010000011.1, from coordinate 128,956 downwards.
GCAGCACGCCGTGCTCGTCCATCGGCAGCGGCACCAGGGTGATGCCGAGCCGGGCCGCGATGCCCTTGATCACCGGGTAGGTCAGCGCCTCCACGCCGAGCCGTCCGCCGGTGGGCACCAGTGCGGAGATCGCGGCGGCCAGGCCCTGTCTTCCGTTGCCGGAGAACAGGATCCGGCTGGGCTCGGGAGCCCAGCCGCCGCGTCGCAGGGCGATCGCGGCGGCGGCGCGCAGGTCCGGATCGCCGGTCACGCCGAGCGGGCGCAGGGCGGCGGCGAGCACGTCGGGGCGGGTCAGGCCGGCCAGCGCGGCGGCGAGTTGCTCGGGCTGGCCGGGCAGGACCGGGAAGTTCAGTTCCAGGTCGACCGGCGCGGCGGCGGGTTCGGCCAGCGCGAGACTCGGCGCGGGTTCGGCGGCGCGCACGAAGGTGCCGCGACCGACCTCGCCGACCACCAGGCCGCGCCGCACCAGCTCGCTGTACACCCGGGCCGCGGTGGACCCGGCGATGCCGCGGCGGCGGGCGAACTGGCGTTGCGGCGGCAGCCGGTCCCCCGGCCGCAACCGCCCGGCGGCGATCTCGGCCGCGATCCGGTCCGCGATCACCCGGTAGTCACGCATCATTGCTCCGAGCACATTGTTTTCATTGCACCGGGATAGTGCACCGCTTAGCGTCGAGTCGTCAACCGTGACCAGGGAGAACGACATGGAACTCAGTTTCGACGACCAGGGCGCAGGCGAGCCGGTGGTGCTCGTACACGGCCACCCGTTCGACCGCTCGATGTGGCGCCCGCAGGTCGAGCATCTCACCGCGGGCGGTCTGCGGGTGATCACGCCGGACCTGCGCGGCTACGGCCAGAGCCCGGTCGTGCCCGGCGTGACCGGCCTGGACGTCTTCGCCGCCGACCTCGCCGAGCTGCTCGACCGGCTCGGCGTCGAGCGCTTCGTGCTCGGCGGCCTGTCCATGGGCGGCCAGATCGTGCTGGAGTGCTACCGCCAGTTCCCGCACCGCATCCGCGGGCTGCTGCTGGCCGACACCTTCGCCGAGGCCGAGACCGTCGAGGGCAGGGCCGATCGCAACGCCCAAGCCGACCGGCTACTGCGCGAGGGCATGGACGGCTACGCGACCGAGGTGCTGGCGAGAATGGTGGCGCCGCGGACGATCGAGGAACAGCCCGAGGTCGCCGCGCACGTGCTGCGGATGATGCGCGCCGCCCCGCCGGAGGGCGCGGCCGCGGCGCTGCGCGGCCGGGCCGAGCGCCCGGACTACCTGCCGCTGCTGCCCACCATCACGGTGCCGACGCTGGTGGTGGTCGGCAGCGCGGACGAGTTCACCCCGGTCCGCGACGCCCGCACCATCCAGCAGGGCATCCTCGACGCGAGCCTGACGATCATCGACGGCGCCGGGCACCTGCCGAACCTGGAACGCCCGGCCGAGTTCAACGCCGCCCTGGACCGACTCCTGTCCGTGGCGCTGGCCCGGCACCCGGGGTAACCCGGTCCGGTGGCGCGCTGACCTGGATGGCCGCTAGGCCCACCCCACCCGTCGACCTACCGTGGTTGCCATGGCCACTGACCTGCAACGACGCAAGATCAGCCGGGTGTTCGCGGCACTGGACGCCAACGGCGACGGGTTCCTGGAGGAAAGCGACTTCGCGGCGCTGGCCGCGCGCTGGATCCAGCTGCGCGGGCCGGGTGATCACCAGTTGCTGGAGCAGATCATGCTCGGCTGGTGGGCCACCCTGCTCGCCGCCTCCGACCTGGATCGTGACAACAAAGTCACCCTGGACGAGGTGCTGCTGGTGGTCGATGAGCTGCCCGGCATGCCGGAGGCGGTCACCGGCACCGCGGCGGCGATCTTCGAGGCCATCGACGAGAACCAGGACGGGCTGATCTCCGCCGCGGAGTACCGGCAGCTCATCGAGGTCTGGAACGGCCGCCCCACCGACACCGACGCGATCTTCCCGGCGCTGGACGCCGACGGCGACGGCCGCCTGTCCCACGAGGAGTTCAGCGACCTCTGGTACGAGTTCTGGGCCGGGGACGACGCCGACGCCCCCGGCACCCTGGTGTTCGGGCCGCTCTAGTAGTCGGCGGCCTGGCTCTGCACAACCCAGAGCGTGCCGCCGTACTTCGGATCGCTCGTCTTCGGTTTGGCGTTGTAGGCCAGGGTCAGGAAGGTCCCGGTGCCGATCTCCACGCTGGACGGGTTGGCCTGATCCTGCGCGCCGGAGTCATAGATCGGCAGCACCTTGCCCTTGGTCCAGTCCGCGGTGGGGTCGCCGATCATCATGCCGACGGTGGGGCGACCCGCGCGGGCCCGGTCGCCGTAGGTGAACAGCAGCCTGCCGCCGGCGGTTGTGAGCAGGTGGTGGGAGTTGGCGTGCACATCGCTGAAGCTCTGGTACTCATAGGCCGGGGTGGCGGTGTACGGGTTCCAGCGCACCACGATCGCCGGTGACCCGCCGCCGTTCTGCTCCGACCGCACCACCGTGACCACCGTGTTTCCGTACTGCACGAAGCTCGGCTCGAAGTACTTCCGGCCAGGCGGGTTGGCGTTGCCGATGATCTGGTGCGCCGAACTCACTTCTAGGCGGGGGTCGCCGGTGGGCCGGTAGGTGGCCCGGATGAAGTGCGCGCCGCCCTTGTACCCGGTCTGGTCGTTGTCGACGGTGTAGACCGGGATGAGCACCTGGCCGGTCTGGGAGCCGTTGTCGGCCAGCGCGAGCGGGCCGCCGTGGCTGTAGATCCCGACGTCGATGCCGGGCGCGGTCAGCCGCACCGGGTCGGTGAACCGGGTCCAGCCGGGCTTCCACACCGAGTAGTAGACCTTGCCGCCCGGCACGAAGAAGGTCATCAGGACGCTGCCGTCCGGCATCATGCCCAGCTTGGGATCGCGGGTGTCGATCCCGGCCATGGTGCCCGGGTTGGCCAGCGCGGGGGTGGGATTCTCGCTCCACTTCCGGCCGTCCGCGCTGCCGAAGGACAGCTGGATGGTGCCCACCGACCCAGCATGCGCGGTGGCCCGGTGCCACACCGCCATCAGCCTGCCGTCCCGCAGTGTCAGCACGTCCGGGAACCGCGCCTCGTACTCCCCCGGCTCCTGAATGATCTTGGCCACGGTGCTCACGTCCGCCGCCGCCGGCTGTGCGAGCAGCCCGGTCAGCAGCAGTGGCGCCGCCACGATCCCCAGCCAGCGCGGTCGCTGTGTCATCCCACCCCGTCCATTCAGCCGGCCGAACGGCCGGGCTCATCCTCCCAACACAAACCGCCCGGCACGGTGATCCCGTGCCGGGCGGTGCGACAAGCGTTTCTCAGACGGTGAAACCGAGCGCGCGGAGCTGCTCGCGACCGTCGTCAGTGATCTTGTCCGGGCCCCACGGCGGCATCCAGACCCAGTTGATCCGGACCTCGTCGACCAGGCCGGGGCCGGTCAGCACGGCGCGGGTCTGGTCCTCGATGACATCGGTCAACGGGCAGGCCGCGGAGGTCAGCGTCATGTCCAGGATGCAGACGTTGTCCTCCTCGACGTGGATGCCGTACACCAGGCCCAGGTCGACCACGTTGATGCCCAGCTCGGGGTCGACCACATCCCGCATGGCCTCCTCGACGTCGGCGACCAGGGCCAGCTCGACCTTGGGCTCAGCGGGCAACTCCGGCATCCCGGCGACCCCGCGCTGCACTTCCTGCTGCTCTTCGGTGCTCATCGCGCACCGGCTCCTTCCCCGACGACCTGCGCCACCGCGTCCTTGAATGCCATCCAGCCCAGCAGCGCGCATTTGACGCGCGCCGGGTACTTGGCCACTCCGGCGAAGGCGATGCCGTCCTCCAGCACGTCCTCGTCGGGTTCCACCTTGCCACGGCCCTGCATCAGCTCGCGGAACGCCTCGTGTGTGGTCAGCGCCTGCTCCACCGTGGTGCCCACGACCAGGTCGGTCAGCACCGAGGTGGCGGCCTGGCTGATCGAGCAGCCCTGGGCGTCGTAGGAGACGTCGACGATCTTGGCGTCCCGCCCGTCACCCTCCAGCTGCACGCGCAGCGTCACCTCGTCCCCGCAGGTCGGGTTGACGTGGTGCACCTCGGCCTGGAACGGCTCCCGCAGGCCGCGCAGGTGCGGATTCTTGTAGTGGTCCAGGATGATCTCCTGGTACATCTGCTCCAGTTTCATCAGCTCACCCCGAAGAACCGCTGGGCCTCGCGCACCCCGTCCAGCAGGGCCTGGACCTCGGCGGGCTCGTTGTAGACGTAGAAACTGGCGCGCACGGTCGCGGCCACGCCCAGGGCGCGGTGCAGCGGCCACGCGCAGTGGTGCCCGACGCGGACCTCCACGCCCAGGCTGTCCAGCACCTGCCCGGCGTCGTGCGCGTGCACGCCGTCGATGACGAAGGACACCGCGCCGCCGCGGTCCACCGGCACGTCCGGGCCGATGATCCGCACGCCCGGGATCTCCTTGAGTCCGGCCAGCGCCAGCTCGGTGAGGTGGTGCTCGTGCGCGGCCACCCGGTCCATGCCCAGTTCGGTGAGGTAGTCCACGGCCGCGCCCAGCCCGATCACCTGCGAGGTCATCGGCACCCCGGCCTCGAACCGCTGCGGCGGCGGGGCGTAGGTGGAGCCCTCCATCTTGACCAGCTCGATCATCGAGCCGCCGGTGATGAAGGGGGGCATCGCGGAAAGAAGCTCGTGCCGTCCGTAGAGCACACCCACTCCGGACGGCCCGAGCATCTTGTGCCCGGAGAAGACCGCGAAATCCACTCCGAGCGCCTCGAAGTCAACCGGGGCGTGCGGCACCGACTGACAGGCGTCCAGCACGGTGAACGCGCCGACCGCCCGCGCCTTGTCCACGATGGACCGCACCGGGTTGACCGTGCCCAACACGTTGGACTGGTGCGCGAACGCGACCACCTTCGTGTTGTCGTTGATCAGTTCGTCCACGTTGGACAGATCGAGCCTGCCGTCCGGGGTGACCCCGCACCAGCGCAGGGTCGCGCCGGTGCGGCGGCAGAGTTCCTGCCACGGCACCAGGTTCGCGTGGTGTTCCATCTCGGTCACCAGGATCTCGTGACCGGGGCCCACCTGGAACCGGGAGGCCAGCTCGCCCGCGGTGGCCGCGTTGCTCATCGCGTAGGCCACCAGGTTGACGCCCTCGGTGGCGTTCTTGGTGAACACCACCTCGTCCGCGCCGACGCCGATGAACGCGGCGATCTTGGCCCGCGCCTCCTCATAGGCGTCGGTGGCCTCCTCGGCCAGCTGGTGCGCGCCGCGGTGCACGGCGGCGTTGCTGGTCTCCAGGAAATGCCGTTCCGCGTCCAGCACCTGGCGCGGACGTTGGGAGGTGGCTCCCGAGTCGAGATAGACCAGCCGTTTGCCGTCGCGCACGGTCCGGCCCAGGATGGGGAAGTCGGCCCGGATGGCGGCGACGTCCAAAGGTGCGGCAACAGTGGTCACAGGGAGCCGCCTCCTTTCGCTGTCCGCATGTGGTGGTGGGTGCTTCTCAGTACGGGAAACCGTTGCCGATCAAGGGAAATTCCCTCAGACGGCCGCGGCCTCCGGCTTGCCCGCGTAGCGGACGTAGCCCTCGTTCTCCAGGCGCTCGGCCAGCTCCGCGCCGCCGGACTCGACGATGCGGCCACCGGCGAAGACGTGCACGAAGTCGGGGCTGATGTGCTTGAGGATCCGGGTGTAGTGGGTGATCAGCAGCACGCCCACCTCGCCGTCGGCCTTGTAGCGGTTGACGCCCTCGGACACCACACGCAGCGCGTCGACGTCCAGACCGGAGTCGGTCTCGTCCAGCACCGCGATCTTCGGCTTGAGCAGCGCCAGCTGCAGGATCTCGTGGCGCTTCTTCTCACCGCCGGAGAAGCCCTCGTTCACCGAGCGCTCGGCGAAGGTGGGGTCGATGTCCAGGTCGGTCATGGCCGCCTTGACCTCCTTGACCCAGTGGCGCACGGCCGGAGCCTCGCCACGGACCGCGGTGGCCGCGGTGCGGAGGAAGTTGGACATGGACACGCCCGGCACCTCCACCGGGTACTGCATGGCGAGGAACAGGCCGGCGCGGGCGCGCTCGTCCACGCTCAGCTCCAGCACGTCCTCACCGTCGAGCAGCACCGAGCCGCTGGTGATCGCGTACTTGGGGTGCCCGGCGATGGCGTAGGCCAGGGTGGACTTGCCGGAGCCGTTGGGCCCCATGATCGCGTGGGTCTCACCGGCCTTCACGGTGAGGTTGACACCCTTGAGGATCTCCTTGTTGCCCTCATTGGTGACGACCTCGGCGTGCAGGTCCTTGATCTCCAGAGTAGCCATGGTCTTTCGTTTCTCCTGGTGAAAGCAGTCAGCGGTTCGTGGGGGTGGCCGGGTCCACGTAGACCTCGCCCTCGCGCACGCTCACCGCGTACACGTCGATCGGGTCGCTGGCCGGCGGGGTCAGCGGCTCGCCGGTGCACAGGTCGAAACCCGCACCGTGCAGCCAGCACTCGATGGCGCCGTCACTGACCTCGCCACCGTCGCTCAGGGTGACCTCGGCGTGCGAGCAGACATCACGCAGCGCGTGCACCCGCTCGCCGAGGCGGACGAGCACGACCGGCGTGCCGTCCACCTCGGTGCCGTGCGGTTTGCCCTCGGCCAGTTCGGCCAGCGGGCACACCCTGAACTCGGTCATGCGCCGACCGCCTCGAGTTCTGCCTCGATGGCGGCCTCAAGGCGCTCGCGGACCTCGGGCACGGTGATCTTGGCGAGGATCTCGCTGAAGAACCCGCGCACCACCAGTCGCCGCGCCTGCTCGACCGGGATGCCCCGTGCCTGGAGGTAGAACAGCTGCTCATCGTCGAAACGGCCGGTCGCCGACGCGTGACCCGCGCCCTCGATCTCGCCGGTCTCGATCTCCAGGTTCGGCACCGAGTCGGCGCGGGCGCCGTCGGTGAGCAGCAGGTTCCGGTTCAGCTCGTAGGTGTTGGTCGCCTCCGCGCTGGCCCGGATCAGCACATCGCCGATCCACACCGTGTGCGCGCCCTCGCCCTGCAGCGCGCCCTTGTAGACCACGTTGGACCGGCAGTGCGAGGCCGAGTGGTCGACGAAGAGCCGGTGCTCCAGGTGCTGGCCCGCGTCGGCGAAGTAGACGCCGAGCATCTCCGCGTCGCCGCCGGGACCGTCGTAGGTCACCGTCGGGGACAGCCGGACCAGGTCGCCGCCCAGGGTGACCGCGGTGTGCCGGAGCACGGCGTCCCGGCCGAGCTTGGCGTGGTGGCTGGCCACGTGCACCGCGTCGTCGGCCCAGTCCTGCACCGAGACCACGGTCAGCTTGGCGCCGTCACCGACGACGATCTCCACGTTCTCCGCGTAGGCGCCGGAGCCGCGGTAGTCCAGCACCACGATGCCTTCGGCGAAGGCCTCGGCACGCAGCTGGATGTGCCCGTACGCGGTCTTGTCCAGACCCGCGCCGGTCACCGTCACCACGGTGGCCGCGGTGGCCTTGGTGTCCTTCGGGAAGGTCACCAGGGTCGCCGACGGGTAGGCGCACCACGCCTGCGCGGCGACCCGGTCGGCGGGCACACCGGCCACGCCGAGCCGGGTGTCCCCGCGCTCGATGGTCTCCACGTTCACCTCGGGCGCGGCGCTGACCTCGACCGTGGTGGTCCCGTTGGCCGGGGCCGAACCGTCGTGCAGGTTGCGCAACCGCTTGAGCGGGGTGAATCGCCACAGTTCCTCGCGCCCGGTGGGCACCTCGAACGCGGTGACGTCGAACGAGGAGAACCACTCCGCGCGGGAGGCGTCCGGAACAACCGCGCCCGCGCCGTGCGAGTGCGGCTTCACCCCTTCCACAATCGCAGTCATCAGCCGACTGCCCCTTCCATCTGCAGCTCGATCAGGCGGTTCAGCTCGAGGGCGTACTCCATCGGCAGCTCGCGCGCGATGGGCTCGACGAACCCGCGCACGACCATCGCCATGGCCTCGTCCTCGGTCAGGCCGCGCGACATCAGGTAGAAAAGCTGGTCCTCGCTGACCTTGGACACCGTGGCCTCGTGCCCCATCGACACGTCGTCCTCGCGGACGTCGACGTAGGGGTAGGTGTCCGAGCGGCTGATCTGGTCGACCAGCAGCGCGTCGCACTTCACGGTGGAGGCGGAGTGGTGCGCGCCCTTGTTGACCCGGACCAGGCCGCGGTAGGAGGTGCGGCCGCCGCCACGGGCCACCGACTTCGACACGATGGTCGAGGAGGTGTACGGGGCGAGGTGGGTCATCTTGGCGCCGGCGTCCTGGTGCTGACCCTCACCGGCGAAGGCGATGGAGAGCACCTCGCCCTTGGCGTGCGGGCCCATCAGCATGACGGCCGGGTACTTCATGGTGACCTTGGAACCGATGTTGCCGTCGATCCACTCCATGGTCGCGCCCTCTTCGGCCTTGGCGCGCTTGGTGACCAGGTTGTAGACGTTGTTCGACCAGTTCTGGATGGTCGTGTAGCGGCAGCGGCCGCCCTTCTTCACGATGATCTCCACGACCGCGGAGTGCAGCGAGTCGGAGGAGTAGATCGGGGCGGTGCAGCCCTCGACGTAGTGCACGTAGGCACCCTCGTCGACGATGATCAGCGTCCGCTCGAACTGGCCCATGTTCTCGGTGTTGATCCGGAAGTAGGCCTGCAGCGGGATGTCGACCTTGACGCCCTTGGGCACGTAGATGAACGAGCCACCCGACCACACGGCGCCGTTGAGCGCGGAGAACTTGTTGTCCCCGTGCGGGATCACCGAGCCGTAGTACTCCATGAACAGCTCAGGGTGTTCCTTGAGCGCGGTGTCGGTGTCCAGGAAGATGACGCCCTGCTCCTCCAGGTCCTCGCGGATCTGGTGGTAGACGACCTCGGACTCGTACTGCGCGGCGACACCGGCGACCAGGCGCTGCTTCTCCGCCTCCGGGATGCCCAGCCGGTCGTAGGTGTTCTTGATGTCCTCTGGCAGGTCCTCCCAGCTGGTGGCCTGCTTCTCCGTGGAGCGCACGAAGTACTTGATCGAGTCGAAGTTGATCCCGGTGAGGTCGGCGCCCCAGTGCGGCATCGGCTTGCGCTCGAACAACTTAAGGCCCTTGAGCCGGGACTCCAGCATCCACTCGGGCTCGCCCTTGCGCGCGGAGATGTCGCGGACGACGTCCTCGCTCAGGCCACGTCGAGCGGTCTCGCCGGCCGTGTCCGAGTCGGCCCAGCCGTACTCGTAACGACCAAGGGTGGCGAGCGTCTCCTCCTGGGTCATGGGCTCCGTGGTGGGACGCTGCTCGGCAGCGGCAGTCATGCGGGCTCCCCTCCGTCCGGGATCCGTGCGGTCTGGCCCGGCACCGGATTCTCGGCCGGTTCCGGACGCGTGGTGGTGGTGCCCGCCGTCGGCGGGACCGGGTCGTTCTGGGAAACCGCCACGGGGATCAGCGGCAGGTGCGTTGTGCACACCGCGTCACCCCTGGCGATGGTCGCCAGGCGCTGCACATGAGATCCGAGCAGCTCGGCGAATGCCGTGGTCTCGGCCTCGCAGAGCTGCGGGAACTCGGCAGCGACGTGCGCGACCGGGCAGTGGTGCTGGCAAAGCTGCTCACCGTGGCCGACGCGCCGCGTCGAGGCAGCGTAGCCTTCGCTGCTCAGCGCCTGCGCGAGGGCCTCGGCCCGCCGCACCGGGTCGGAAACGGACAGCACGCTCGCCCGGTGCCGGTCCACCAGGGTGGCGACCCGGCGTTCGGCGAAGGCGCGTACCGCTTCCTCCCCGCCGCATTCGGCGAGGTAACGCAACGCGGCCACGGCGAGGTCGTCGTAGGCGTGCCCGAACTGGGCGCGGCCGCTCTCGGTGAGCAGGAAAAGCTTGGCCGGGCGGCCTCGTCCCCTCGGCTGGAGCCGGGAGGCCTCCCTGGTGCTCACTTCCTTGTCGGCCAGCAGCGCGTCCAGGTGCCTGCGCACCGCGGCCGGGCTGAGGCCGAGTTCCTCGGCAACGCTCACGGCGGTCATCGGCCCCTGCTCCAGCAGCAGCCGGGCGACCGCCTGCCGGGTACGCCCATCAGCGCGTTCAGCCTCTACGGCTGACCGCTGGGGGGTCCCGGTGTTTTTCACAACACAAGTGTTGCTTATTTACTCGCGAGCGGCAAAGGCAGGGTCCGGGGAGGTGACCCGACTCACCCCGCACACCTACGCACTACCCTTCCTGACGTGGCGTCCGGCGAGGTAGGCAGTGGTGTCAGTGGATCTGTGGTGGAAGGGCGACCGGCAGAACTAGGCCGCTCCGGCAACGGCCGCGCGGCCGGGCTGAACGAGGCCGAGCAACGGCAGCTCGACCTGGTGCGCCGCTTCGGCACGCTGGGCTCGCTGCTGATGGCGGTCGGCGCGATCGGCGCGGGCGCCTCCCCGGTGGTCAACCCGTTCCAGGACTTCCCGGTGCTCAACCTGTTCATCCGGGTGGGCACGGTGTCCATGGCCGCGGTCTACACCGGCATGGGCCTGCTGATCGTGTCCTGGCTGTGGCTGGGCCGTTTCGCCAGCCCAGGGCGGCCGCGGCTGGTCTCGCGCTCGCAGATGGACCGCACGCTGATGATGTGGCTGGTCCCGCTCAGCCTGTCGCTGCCGATGTTCAGCCGGGACGTCTACAGCTACCTGGCCATCGGCGAGATGGCCGCCCGCGGCTTCGACCCCTACACCCAGGGACCAGCCGAGACCCTCGGCGTGGACCACCCGCTGACCAGGGGCGTGCCCAATATCTGGCGGGACACGCCCTCGCCGTACGGGCAGGTCGGACTGGCCATCGGGCGCGGGATCGCGGCCCTGGTCGGCGACCATCTGATGGTCGGCATCCTGTTGCACCGGCTGCTCGCGCTGGCCGGCATCGCGATGATCGTGTGGGCGCTGCCCAGGCTGGCCCGCCGGTTCGGGGTGCCGCCGGTGGCCGCGCTCTGGCTCGGCGCCGCCAACCCGCTGGTGCTGTTCCACCTGGTCAGTGGGGTGCACAACGAGGCGCTGGCGATCGGCCTGATGCTGGCGGGCTTCGAGCTGGCGCTGTCCCGCTCGGTCATCCTGGGCACTGTGATCATCACCACCGCGGCGCTGGTCAAACTGCCCGCGGTGCTCGCGCTGGGCTTCCTGGGCGCGGTGCTGGCCCGCCGGATGGGCGGGGACCTCCGCGACCTGCTCCGGGTCACGGTCAAGCTGGTGATCGTCTTCGCGCTCACCCTGGCGGCGCTGACACTGGTCACCGGCATCGGCTTCGGCTGGATAGGCGCGCTGGACGTGCCCAACATCGTCAAGACGTTCAAGTCCCCGACCACCGCGCTGGGCATGGCCGCCGGTGGCATCGGCATCCTGCTCGGCGTCGGCAACCACATGGACTCGGCCATCCTGATCGGCCGCGGCCTTGGCTACGTGATCATCGCGGTGATCTGCGTGGCGCTGCTCTGGATCGCCTTCCGCACCAGGGTGCCCGGCCGCAACTCGCTCACCGCGCTGGGCATCGCGCTGGGCTGCGTGCTGCTGCTGGGCGCGGTGGTGCACCCCTGGTACATGATCTGGGCCGCCATCCCGCTGGCCGCGGCGACCAACTCGCGCCGGTTCCGCACCGCCGCGATCGTGCTCAGCATCGTGCTCGCGGTGCCCGACCCGCCGCCCGGCATGACCTATGAGGGTCGCGCCTACGTCATCCCGCTGTCGGTGGCGGCCGGCCTGATCGCGTGCGCCCTGCTGGTCTGGGCGGTGCGCAAACACATGCCCGAACCCAACAACGGCAAGAAGCGTGTCCTGTTCTGAAGCCCGCCGTCCGGGTGACCCCGCTCTCGGCCTACCCTTGGCTCTCGTGCGCCCGGATCTCGACGACCCAGCAGTGGCGATCACCGGGCTGGTCAAGCGATACGGCTCGACGGTCGCCGTCGACGGCCTCGACCTGACCGTCCAGCGCGGCCAGGTGCTGGCCCTGCTGGGCCCCAACGGCGCGGGCAAGACCACCACCGTCGAACTGTGCGAGGGCTTCCTGCGCCCGGACGCCGGCACGGTGCGGGTGCTCGGCCTCGACCCGGCCACCGAAGCCGACCGGCTGCGCCCGCGCATCGGCGTGATGCCCCAGGGCGGCGGCGCCTACCCGTCGGTCCGCGCCGACGAGATGCTCCGTTTGGTCGCCGCCTGCGCCGCCGAGCCCCTCGACGTGGAATGGCTGCTCGACGTGCTGGGCCTGGCCGAATCCCGCCGCACCCCGTTCAAGCGCCTCTCCGGCGGCCAGCAGCAGCGTCTCGCACTGGCCTGCGCCATCGTCGGCCGCCCCGAACTGGTCTTCCTGGACGAACCCACCGCCGGCATGGACCCGCAGGCCCGCCGCCTGGTCTGGGAACTCATCGGCGCCCTGCGCGCCGACGGCGTCACCGTGCTGCTGACCACCCACCTGATGGACGAGGCGGAGAGCCTGGCCGACCGGGTCGCCATCGTCGACCACGGCCGGCTGGTCGCCGAAGGCACGCCCGCCGAACTGACCAGCGGTGAACCAGACCACCAGCAGCTGCGTTTCCGTTCCTTGCCGGGGTTGAACCTGGCACTGCTGACCGCGGCCCTGCCCGAGGGCTGCCGGACCAGCGAACCCCGTCCCGGCGACTACCTGGTGGAGGGACACATCGACCCGCAGGTGGTGTCCACCGTGACCTCGTGGTGCGCGCAACACGGGGTGCTGGCGCACGAGCTGTCGGTGGCCCGCCGCAGCCTGGAGGACGTCTTCCTCGACCTGACCGGACGGGACCTGCGCTCATGACCGCCACCATCCGCTTCGCGCCCGGCACCTTCCGCCCCAACCCCCAGCCGGGCGCCCCGCTGCGGATGCTGGCCGCCCAGGCGGGCACCGAACTGCGCCTGCACCTGCGCCACGGCGAACAGGTCCTGCTCACCCTGCTCATCCCGATCGCGCTGCTGGTGGGCCTGGCCCTGCTGCCGATCCTGCCGCTGCCCGAACCCCGCCTGGACGTCATCGCCCCCAGGATCATCGCCCTGGCCGTCATGTCCTCCGCCTTCACCGGCCAGGCCATCGCCCTGGGCTTCGACCGCCGCTACGGCGTGGTCAAACGCCTGGCCGCCACCGGCGTCCCCCGCTGGATGCTGCTGGCAGGCCGGATCCTCGCCGTCCTGGGCGTGGTCGCCGTGCAGCTGGTGCTGATCACCGTCGTGGCCGTCGCCCTCGGCTGGCGCCCCGCCTTGCCCGGCCTGCTCCCGGCCCTGCTGCTGGTCATCCTGGGCGCCCTGAGCTTCGCCGCCCTGGGCGTCCTGCTGGGCGGCGCTCTCCGCGCCGACATCGTGCTGGCCCTGGCCAACATCATCTGGTTCGCCCTGCTCCTGGGCGGTGGCGTGGCCCTCCCGACCGCACAGCTCCCCGGCGCCTGGGCCGACATCGCCGCCTACCTCCCTACCGCAGCACTGGCCGACAGCCTGCACACGGTGACCGCCACCGGCTCCTGGCCCGGCGCCCAGCCCGTGCTGGTCCTGCTGGGCTGGGGAGCGGCGGCCACCGCCCTGGCCTGCCGCACCACCAAACTCAGCTGACGCCCCACCGGCGCACCATCGCGACACCCGCGCCCTGGCGGAACGCCGTCAGCGCAACGGGATCCCTTGCCCCCGCTCGCTCTCCGGCCGCGGCCCGAAGATCCGCCGCTCTCCCTCGGCGATGGCCACGTCGTTGATGCTGGCCTCCCGCCGCCGCATGTATCCCTCTTCGTCGAACTCCCAGTTCTCATTGCCGTAGCTGCGCCACCACTGCCCGTCGGCGTCCCGCCACTCGTACTGGAAGCGCACCGCGATCCGGTCACCGCCGAAGGTCCACAGGTCCTTCCGCAACGCGTAGTCCCGCTCCCGCTCCCACTTGTGGGTCAGGAACTCCTCGATCTCCGCCCGCCCCGTGACGAACTCGGAGCGGTTGCGCCACACCGAATCCGGCGTGTACGCCGCCGCGACCCGAGCGGGTTCCCTGGTGTTCCAGGCATCCTCGGCGGCCTGCACCTTCTGCCGGGCGCTGGCCTCGTCGAACGGGGGAACCGGTGCACGCGTCATCGAACACTCCCAACACTTCTAACGGATAGACCACGTTGCTGACGTGAGAACAGAACCACGAACTTCTCACGGAATCAACCCACTGCTACCGTGAGAACGTGCTACTTCCCGGTGAGCCGCTCCCGGTACACCTGATGAACACCGTCTGGGCCGACCGCGCCGGTGTGCACGACACCCTGGCCACCCTGGACTCACTCCGTGGCTGGCTCGCTGCCGTGCACGACGACGCCACAGCCCAACGGATCACCGAGAACGATATCCCGCACTTCTACACCCTGCGCGCCGCCCTGCGCCGCCTCGCCGCACACCGCACCGAGGACCCCCGCGCCCGCGCCACCGCCAGCCCGCTCACCCCGGGCCAGGCCGTGGCCGCCGTCAACCGCGCCATCACCCAGTCCCCGGCCAGTCCTCAACTGACCCTGACCGGCCACACCCTGGGCAGCACCACCACCAGCAAGGGCAGCCCCGCCGCCCGCGTCCTGGCCTGCGTCGCCACCCAGGCCATCCCGGTGCTCACCACCGCCCCGCTGCAGGCCTGCCTGGCCCCCGCCTGCGTCGTCTACTTCACCAAGGACCACCCCCGCCGCGAGTGGTGCTCCACCACCTGTGGCAACCGGGCCCGGGCCGCCCGCCACTACAACCGCCACAAGCCCACGCCCTGACGCACCAACCACCGACTGCCCGCCCCGGGGCCCCAGCCAGGCAGACCGCCCGACCAGTCAGCGAGCCAGCAGCCCACCACACCCAACCCGCGGCCAGGCTCGCTCCATCTCAGGCCACCACCGCGGCGGGCGCGCCCACCCACTCGCGCAGCGCCTGCTCCCGCCCGGCGCCCGTCTCGGCTCGCGACACCCAGGCCACGTGTCCATCCGGTCGCACGAGCACCGCGCGCACCCCGGCCAGGGCCGGATGTCCGGCAGGCATCCGCGCCCGCACCCCGCGCACCCGATCCGCCCACCCGGCGACCTCCCCGTCTCCGGCGAAGTCCAGCAACACGAACCGCCCGTCCCGCACCAGCTCGTAGACCCGGCGGCCCTCCCCCACCACGACATCCGGCATCCGCGCGCCCACCAACGGCTCCGCCGCCGTCCCGTACCGGGTGTCCAGCGCCGAGATCCCTCCCGCCAGCCGGAGGTTGACCTCCTCGATCCCGAGCAGGTCGTCCAGCACCGCCCGCAACGCCGCCACCGGCCGCCGGTACTCGGGCATCAGCATCAGTTCCAGCAGCAGCGTCTGGGCCATCGTGTTGTCCACGACCCGCTGCCCCACCGGATGCCGCTCGGCGTGGTAGCTGTCCAGCAACCCGGCCGGGGCCCAGCCCTTGATCTCGGCGGCCAGCTTCCAGCCCAGGTTCATCGCGTCCTGCAGCCCGACGTTGAGCCCCTGCCCCGCCGCCGGGAAGTGGATGTGCGCGGCGTCCCCGGCCACCAGCACCCGCCCGTGGCGGTACCGGTCGGCCAGCCGGGTGGCGTTGCCGAACCGGGACAGCCAGCGCGGTCGCGCCACCCCGAGGGTGGATCCGGTCGCCCGCCGCAACGCGGCCAGGAACTCCGCCTCGGTCACCGGTTCGGACACCGGGACCCGCATCCGCTCGGCGTCCGGCAGCACGAACCGGGTCACCCCGTCGCCCAGCGGCGCGGCCAGCACGCCGTGTTCGCCCGCCCGCCGCACCGCCGCCGGCCCGGCCACCGCGAAGTCGCCGAGCATCGCGGAGAACGTGCTGTCACTGCCCGGGAATCCGATGCCACCCGCCTGCCGCACCACGCTCCGCCCGCCGTCACAGCCCACCACGAACCCGGCCCGCACGAGGTAGTCCCCGTCCGGCCCGCGCACCTCGACCTCCACGCTGTCGACGTCCTGCCGCAGCCCGGTGACGGCATGCCCGCGCCGCGGCCGCACGCCGAGTTCCGCGGTTCGCGCCGCGAGCAGTTCCTCGGTGTGGGACTGGGCGAGGAACAGCGAGTACGGGTGCGGCGAGTCCAGGTCCGCGAAGTTCAGCCCGGTGGGCAATCCGGCGAAGTGCCAGCCCGGCACCGGCTGCCCACGCGCCAGGAATCCCTCCGCGATGCCCCGCAGGTCCATCAGCTCCACACTGCGCGGATGCAGGCTCAGCGCCCGCGAATCCCGTTGCGGCGCCTCCCGGCGTTCCAGCACCAGCACCCGGACTCCAGCCAGTGCCAGTTCACCGGCCAGCATCAACCCGGTCGGGCCCGCCCCGGCCACCACGACGTCGACGTCCACTCGCACACCTCCGCAGCAATTTCTGAACAACGTTCATTTAACTGTTGCTAGTGTGCTCCGCCATGACCGGTCCGTCAAACACCGCCCCGGCCCGCACACCGCGCGGACGGCCACCGCGGATCGATCAGGAGCGGGCCGTGACCACCGCGCTGGCGGTGCTGGACACCGAGGGCCTGGACGCCCTGACCATGCGCCGCCTGGCAGCAGCCCTGGGCGTGCAGGCCGGCACCCTCTACGGCTACTTCGCCGACAAACCGGCCGTGCTCACCGCGATGGCCGAGCGGATGCTGCACGGCTGCGCCGAGCCCTGGCCGACCAGTCCGGGCTGGCAGGCCCAGGTCACCGAACTCGCCTGCCGGATGCGTCTGGCGCTGCTACGGCATCGCGATGGCGCGCGGGTCTACGCGGGCACCCGGACCACCGGCTCCAACACCCTGGGTTTCGCCGACACCTTCGTCGGCGTGCTGACCGCGGCCGGTTTCACCACGGAGGACGCGGTGCGGGCCTCCTTCACCGTCATCCGCTTCGTCATCGGCCACACCCTGGAGGAACAGGCCGGCGATGACCGGCTGGCGGCCGATGTCGAGTCCCTGCACCGGGCCCTGGCCACCGAGGACTACCCCCGGCTGACCGCGGCCGCGCACCTGATCACCAGCGCCGACCCGGAGAGCTACTTCGAGTTCGGCGTCCGCGCCCTGGTCGCCGGATTCCGCGAACTGCCCCGGCAGCCGTAAACACCTGTCACGCCAAGGGTTTGCGAGCGCGGAACCGGAATGAGCGGCCGGGCAGCACGGTCAGCCAGATGTCGGTGAACCCGGCGGTCCGCAGCCGTGGCGCCAGGGTGTCCGGGTTGACCGGGACATAGGTGTCGTAGCGGTGGCCGAGCCGGAAGCCCAGGCTGGGCACCCCGTCTATCCCGGCGAAGGTCCCACCCGGTCGCAGCACCCGGCACGCCTCGGCGAAGAGCCGGTCCTGCAACGCCACCGACGGCACGTGATGCAGCATGGTGAAGCTGCCAACCCCGGTGAAGCTGTTGTCCGGCAACGGGATCGCCGTCCCGTCGCCCTCGATCACCCGCACCTGGCCACCCAGCCGCGCCCGCAGCCCGCGTGCCAGCTCGGATCGATCTCCACCGCGGTCAGCCGGGGGGTCCGGGTGGCCAGTGCCACGGTGGTCGCGCCGTAGCCGGGGTCGATCTCGAGCACATCGGCGCCCAGATCGACGCCGTCCAGTGCCCACGGGATGATGTCGCGAGCCACCCTCCGGGCCCATCGGTCCGAACGGCACAACCAACGGTGGCACAGGTTCATCGGCATGGTCGCGACCCTAGGAACCGTCGCCGATGTCCGCTACGAGCTAGCCTGACAACCGATGTCGCCATCCGGACAGCCCGCGGGGCAGCGGGCCCTGCCGCTGCTCGTGCCCGCCTCGGGCGCGGTGCTGGTAGGCAGCTTCGAACTGCGGCTGGGCACCCGCTTCGACTGGCACCTGCACCCGGTGCACCAACTCGCCTGGGCCGCCACCGGAGTCCTGGCGGTGACGACACCGGAGGGCACCTGGGTGCTGCCGACCAACCGCGCGCTGTGGCTGCCAGCCGGGATCGGGCACAGCACCGCCGCGATCGGCAGCGCGGTCATGCGCAGCCTCTACCTAGACCCGGCGGTGTGCCCGCCGGGCTGGCCCGCGCGGTGGTCGAGGCCGACGGTGGTCGCCGCCTCGCCACTGCTGCGTGAGCTGATTCCCTACCTGGGCCAGGAAACCCTGGCCCCGCGGGCCCGCGCCCGCGCCGAGGCCGTGGTGTTCGACCTGCTGGAGCCACTGCCGGTGACCACCCTGGCGGTGCCCGGCCCACGCGATCCGCGGACCCGGGCCGTCGCCGCGGCCCTGGCCGCCGATCCGGCCGACCCGCGGACCCTGCGGGGCTGGGGCCGCCAGGTCGGCGCCAGCGAACGGACCCTGGCCCGGCTGTTCCGGGCCGAGACCGGCCTGCCCTTCGGCCGGCGGCGCACCCAGTTGCGGATCCAGGCCGCGCTTCCGTTGCTGGCACACGGAAGCGCGGTGTCCACTGTGGCCAGACGCGTCGGCTACGAGAGCGTCAGCGCCTTCGTGGCGGCCTTCCGGGCCGCGGTCGGCGTGCCGCCCGGCCAGTACTTCGGCCGGGTCACGGAATGACCCGCCGCTTGCGCATCTCTGTGAAGATGTCAAAGAACATGTGCTCGGTCTGCACGTAACGGTGGAACCCGAACCGGCGGGCCTTGGATCCGTCGGCGAACATGTCGTAGTCCCACGAGAACACGAAGTCCCCGAAGGCCCACGAGGACACCTCGCGGTAGCTGTGGCCGGCCAGACCGTGCGCCTCGGTCATCCGGTCCCACAACGGTTCCTTGTCCGCCATCACCGTTTCCAGCGACATCCGCAGCGGCGGCGCGACCGGCAGGTCGAAGAACTCGGCGATCTTCGGCCACAGCTCGCTCCACCGGAACAGGTCACCGTTGTTGATGTTGAATGCCTGGTTGGCGCAGGCCGGATCCGTTGCCGCCCAGACGGTTGCCTCGGCCAGCAACCCCGCGTCGGTCATCTCCAGCAGCGCGTCGTAGGCGCCCGGTTTGCCGGGGAAACGCAGTGGCAGACCGAGTTCCTTGGAGATCGAGGCGTACACCGCGATCACCATGGCCAGGTTCAGCGGGTTGCCGAGCCCGATTCCGGCGACCACCGACGGGCGGATGGCCGACCAGGTCCAGCTCTTGCCTTCCTGGCGCCGTACCAGGAAGTCCTGCTGGTCCACGTTGAACTCCGGTGGCATGTGGCCGGCGTCGTCCTCACGGGCCGGGGTCTTGAACGGGCCGAGGTGCGCGCCGTAGACCTTGTAGCCCTGCATGAGGCTGACGTGCTCGAGACCGGTCGCGACCGGCTCGATCGCCTCGACGACGTTGACCAGCATGGCCAGGTTCGGCGCCACCAGTTCCGCCCAGCTCGGCCGGTCCTGGTAGGCGGCGTAGAAGACGTGCGTCACCGAGTCGAGCCCGGCCAGCTTCTCCCGGGTGTCCGCCGGATCCAGCAGATCAACCGAGAGATAGCGCAGCCGCTCCCGATCGGCGCCGCCCCGCCGGGACAGCCCGATGACCTCCCAATCGCCCAGTCCGAGCAGGTGCTCGACCAGGTTGCCGCCGATGACGCCGTTGGCTCCGACGACCAGTGCGACCTTCCCCAGTGTGCTCATAGGACGATCTTCAGCTCAGCCCGCCGATGAGTCCAACGCTTAGTGCTCATGCCCGCCATAACCGGCGCTCATGTCACCCGCAGGCCGTCCAGCAACACCGCCAGCAGCCGACGCCAGGCTTCCGGCTCGGATTCCTTGGTGGCCAGCACGATCGGCCCGAAGGAGAGCACGAACAACCCGATGTCGCCGGCGCTGACATCGGCCCGTAGCGAACCTTCCCGGTGCGCGCGATCGACCAGGTCACCCAGGGACTGCCGCAGGTGTGACTGGCACGCCTCGACCGCGGACTCCGCCACCGCCAAGCCGTCCAGGAACGCCCGGTTGGCGGCCATCAGCTCGACGGTGTGCTCGATAAGGGCACGAAGTCCCTGCCACGCACCGGCCGAGGCACGAGCAGCGGCGGCACGCTGCTCCCACTCCACGATCTTCGCCTCCAGCGCCGCCTCGACCAGCGACTTCTTGGTGCTGAAATGCCGATACAGAGTGCCCATGCCCACATCAGCCAGCCGGGCGATCTCCCGAACATCCACCTCGAGCCCACGGTCCCGGAACGCCTCCGTGGCCGCGCCGAGGATCTGGGCCCGGTTCCGCGCCGCGTCGGCCCGAAGTGGCTTGGCTCCCGCACTGTCCGCCGCACTCATGACTCCATTCTAGTCGGCAACTGGAACGTCTGCTCCGCCTCTGCTACCTTGACCATACGGAGCAACTGCTCCTATTGCAAACGAGAGGTGGACATGGGCACCACAGTGATCTCCGGCGGCACCGACGGTCTGGGCAGGGCGCTGGCCGAGCACCAGCTCCGAGCAGGCGAGACAGTCGTGGTGATCGGCCGGGACGCGGGCAAGTTCGAGACCTTGGCGGCCAGTGCGCCCGGCCGCGCGCACTTCGTCCAGGCCGATTTGCGACTGATCGCGGAGAACGACCGGGTCGCCGCGCACATCGCCGAGCGGCAGCCGCGGATCGACACCCTGTTCCTCGCGGCCGCCGACGTGGTCCGCGGCCGCACCCTGACCACCGAGGGCATCGAGCACAACCTGGCCCTCTACGCCCTGAGCCGGCACGTCCTGGCCACCGCGCTACTCCCCCGGCTGAGCGCGGCCACCCGCCCGGTGATCATCAACACCGCGGTCCCTGGCGCTCCCAGGACCGCGATCCACTGGGACGATCTCACCCTGGCCGACGCCTACAGCTGGCGCGCCGCCAACCAGCAGAGCCGTCGCGCCAACGAACTCTCCGGCCTGGCGCTCACCAAGGCCGAGCCCAGGCTGAAGTACGTCCTCTACAACCCGCTGTTCGTGCGCAGCAGCCTCTCCGGCGACCTCTCCCCCGCCCACCGCGCGCTCACCCGGGTCCTGTTCCGTCTGGCCCCCACCCCGGAGCAGGCACTCACCCCGATCCTGGCCCTGCTGGCCCAGCCACCGGCCGGCCGACTGTCGGCCTACACGAAGAAGAAGCGATTACCCCTGGAGGTCACGCCGGCGGATCACGCCGAAGCCCGCCGGTGGACCGAACTGACCACCCGACTCCGCACCGGCTCCTGACCGGCAGTGGCCGCGTGCCACCTAGAGAACCTTGGGAGGCAACGTCATTCGCGTGTCCTCCGGTCGTCACATCGGCGGGCGACCGAATGGAGGCAGGGCAGTGGTTACCGTGGACGACCTGGCGTGGTGGCGGTCCTGGCGGGACCGCCAGGTGCATGCCTTCATTGTCGGGGGGCTTGATCCGCGGCGGCCGCCTGCCGAGTTGACCGCGCTGTGCGGTCATCGGGCGCCGACGACCGTGGTGGAACCTCGGAGTGTGGGGATGCCGTGTGTCCTGTGCATCGCGCAGGCGCCAGTGGGCGAGAATCCCTGATCGCACGGGGGTTTTCTCCACCCGTCGGCGCGGTGCCTGGGACCCCTGACTCCGTGCGGTTCGCGGAGCAGAGTTCCGGGCATGACACAGCCGCTGCTCGACTCACGGGTCGCACCCACCTCCGTCCGGTATTCCGCCGCGTTGTGGCTGGCCGCGGTGGGCGCCGGGGTGGCCGAGACCGTGCTCGGCGTGCTCGAGCACCAGCCGACGGCGGACGAAGCTGTGGTGCCGGTGGGGATCCGGGTGGTGGTGACGGCGATCCTGGTGCCGCTCATCCTGGCCTTCCGCCGGGGGCGGGGCTGGGCGCGGGTAGCGCTGGCCTTGCTGCTGGGGGTGGCGGGGACGCTGTCGCTGGTGGTGGAGCCGATCTCGTGGCTGGCCGCGGGCAACGACCCAGTGACGCTGTTCGCCGGGGCCGATGCCGGGTTCCTGGTTTTCGCGGTGGTGCGCGCGTTGCACATCGCGGCGGTGTTCGGGGCGCTCGTCTTGATGTTCACGCCGAGCGCCAACGGGTGGTTCCGGCGGCACTGAGGGCTGGGTGCCCTGACCAGGTTACGTAGCCCGGCGACAGGTGCCGGGGCGGGGCGGCCTACCATCAGGGGCCGTGGCCGCTAACTCCGCCGAACCCTCCACCGACACCCCCGCACCCGCGTCGGGACCGTCGCAGAAGCTGACCAGGGGCGTCCTGGTGACGAACCTGGTGTTGCAGGTCGTCATCGCGGTCACCGGGTCGGTGGTGCGGGTGACCGGGTCTGGATTGGGTTGCCCTACCTGGCCGAACTGCTTCCCTGGCAGCCTGGTGCCGATCGAGCACCCCGAGTTCGCCTGGTTCCACCAGTGGATCGAGTTCGGGAACCGGCTGCTCAGCGGAGTGGTCGGCATGGTCGCGCTGGCCTGCTTCGTGCTGGCCTGGCTGCACCGGCCGCGGCGGCGGCGCCTGACCCGGCTGGCCGCCTACACCCTGGCGGGCACCATCAGCCAGGGCGTGATCGGCGGGATCACCGTGCTGGCCGGGCTGGTGTGGTGGACCGTGGCCGGGCACTTCCTGGTCTCGATGGTGCTGGTGTGGGTGGCCGTGCTGCTGGTCCGGTCGCAGCGGGAGACCGACGCACCGGCGCAGCCGCTGATCCCGGCGGCGTTGCGACAGTTGCTGGTGGTCAGCACGGTGGTGCTGGTCGGGGTGCTGGTGGTGGGCACCATGCTCACCGGGGCCGGTCCGCACGCGGGTGATGCCGCGACCGCCCGGCTCAACGCCTCGGTGTCCGGGCTGGCGCAGGCGCACGCCGACCTGCTGTTCCTCTTCCTCGGGCTGTTGATCGCGTTCGCGTTCGCGTTGCGGGCGGTGTCGGCGCCGGGCGGGGTGTGGCGGGCTTACTGGTGGCTGATCGCCGTGGTGCTCGCGCAGGGATCGGTGGGCATGATCCAGTACCTCACGGGCGTGCCCGAGGTACTGGTGATCTTCCACGTGCTCGGCGCGGCGCTGGTGACGGTGGGGATGGCGAACATGTGGGCGGCGACCGGGGATCGCGGTCAGCGCGGTTTGGCGGCCGACCACTTGGCGGGGAGTTCGGCGACCTCGGTGGCCAGCCAGCGGTAGTAGGCGTCCACGGTGCGCAGCCGCTGGGCGCGGTCGCCCTGACCACTGAGCAGGCGCAGGCCCTCGTGGGTCAGTTCGTTGACCGCGGCGACGGCCTCCAGGCGGCGGAGCATGACCTCGGCCCACGCCTGGGCGCGGACCTCGTAGACCGCGGCCTCGCGGCCCCGGCGGGTGGTCTTGCTGACCAGACCGCGGGCCATGAGCAGCCGGACGTTGGTGCTCACCGACCCGCTGCTGGCGGAGAGGGCGGCGGAGAGTTCGGCGGCGGTGCGCTCGGGCGGGTCGCAGATCAGCAGGAAGCCCAGGATCCGGCCGGCGATGAGGGGCATGCCCTCCTGGGCTTCGAACCTGGCCGCGAACGATTCGATCCAATCGGACGGCTGGCGACCACCGGTACGGCTGACGTCGGACACTGCGGACCTCCATATCTCTTTCAGTTGGAACTGAAGAGATGGTAGCAATGAAGCTGCCTGGGTGTGCGGAAGTGATCGCGGGAATAGTGGCGGGGTTGGGCATGAGGGGCGGCTGACTGCGGCCGGGGCCGGGCGCCCCAGAGGCCCGAGGGCAGGGGAGGCCCGGAGGCAGGGGCCAGGAGGCAGGGGCCAGGGAGCGGGCGGCTGGGAGGCGGAGGCGCCGGAGGTCCGGGGACCGGGGATCCGGGGGCCGGGGATCCGGGACGGGGCGAGAGCCGGGCTTCGGCACGCGAGTAGCGAGCCGGGCGCCGGAGGCCGTGAGCCAGAGGCCCGGGGGCAGAAGGCAGGGAGAGGGCAAGAGCCGGGCGGCGGACTGCGGGCGACGGAACCAGGGCGGGAGTCGCAGCCGGGAGCTGGGCGGCGGCAGGCAGAGCGTGAGCCGGGGACCGGGACCGGGGACCGCGAACTGGAGGCCGGGCAGCGGCGCGGCGGGGCGCGCGGCGGGGCCGGGCAGCGGCATACCGGCGCGCGCGGCGGGGCCGGGTGGCAGCATGCCGGGGCGCGAGTTGGCTTGGGCGGGCGGCTGGAGGCGGCTTGGTTTGGCGAGGGCGGCGGGTGGGCCGCCGTCGCCGGTGGGGCGGGCTGGGGAGCTAGCCGCGGGCTCGGGGGCCTGCCATCTTCTTGCGGTGGGCGGGGCCGATCTTGGTGGCGGCGATGGTCTCGCGGTCCCAGTCGTGGCCGTCCAGGCCCTCGACCTTGGCCACCAGGGCCTCACCAGTGGCCATGTCGGGGACGATGACGTCGCCCAGGGCGCCGTCGTCGCCTACCAGGACTACTCGGACGCCGGCTCGGCCGATGTTCTCCACCACGGCTCGGGCGGACTTGCCGTGGGCAGCGACAAACGCGGTGGCGGCGGCGACCGCGGCCTTCGAAGGCTCACTCACCCGGGTCACTCTAGCTGGCCTGGGCGGGAAATCCGGCCGGTGGGAACACGTCCGTGACCGGTTCTGTTGGCAACAGTGACCGGGAAGATCACGCGAGAGGTGCGGGTTTCATGCGCGCAGTGCAGGTGCAGGCATACGGTGGCCCCGAGGTGCTGGTGGCGGCCGAGGTGGCCGATCCGGTGGCCGGTCCCGGGGAGTTGCTGGTGCGGGTGGCGGCCAGCGGGGTCAACTACATCGACACCTACCACCGGACCGGGGTGTATCCGGTGCCGTTGCCCTTCACGCCTGGTCTTGAGGGTGCGGGTGAGGTTGTCGCGGTCGGGGACGGGGCGACCGAGTTCGGGGTGGGGGCCCGGGTGGCGTGGGCCTCGGCGATCGGGTCCTACGCGGAGCTGGCCGCCGTGCCCGCTTCGGCCGTGGTGCCGGTGCCGGACGGCGTTGACCTGGTGGTGGCGGCGAGTTCGATGTTGCAGGGGATGACCGCGCATTACCTGACCACCTCGACCTATCCGGTGCAGGCCGGGGATGACGTGCTGGTGCACGCGGCGGCGGGCGGCATGGGGTTGCTGCTGACCCAGTTCGTCAAGGCCAAGGGTGGGCGGGTGATCGGGACCGTGTCCACCGCGGCGAAGGAGAAACTGGCCCGCGAGGCCGGGGCGGACGAGATCATCCGGTACACCGAGGCCGATGTGACTGAGCAGGCTCGTGCGCTGACCGGCGGGCGCGGGGTGGCCGTGGTGTACGACGGAGTGGGGGCCACGACCTTCGACGCCAGTCTGGCCAGTTTGCGGCCGCGGGGGGTGCTCGCCCTCTACGGCGCGGCCAGCGGGCAGGTTCCGCCTGTTGACCTGCAACGACTCAACCAGGCCGGATCGGTCTACGTCACCCGGCCCAGCCTCGGGCACTACACCGCCAACCGTGAGGAGCTGCTGTGGCGCTCCGCCGAGGTGCTCTCCGGAGTGGCCGACGGGTCGCTGAACATCCGGGTCGGCGCGCGGTACGCCCTCAGCGAAGCCCGGCAGGCGCATGAGGACCTCCAGGGGCGGCGCACCACCGGGAAGGTGCTGCTGGTGGGCTGATCGACTTCAGCACAGCGCCCCCTGGTCCGGTTGGGCCGGGGGCGTTGTCGTCTGCTTCACAGTCTGAAACTTTGCACGTTGTGAAGTTTTCTGGTTCCTTGGTGAGGTGACCACCACCGACCGGCCGCCCGGACTGCGGGAGCGGAAGCGGCAGGAGACCCACCGCACGATCGCGCTGACCGCGTTGC
Source organism: Crossiella sp. CA198 (assembly GCF_052078295.1). Lineage (NCBI taxonomy): Bacteria > Bacillati > Actinomycetota > Actinomycetes > Pseudonocardiales > Pseudonocardiaceae > Crossiella > Crossiella sp. CA198. Next base: position 103,402 of record NZ_JBQJIM010000011.1, on the reverse strand, counting down.
GCCTGATCGCCGAGCGCGGCCTGGAACACGTGACGGTCGAGGACATCGCCGGCGAGGTCGGCGTCTCCTCCCGCACGTTCTTCAACTACTTCGGCTCCAAAGAGGACGCGCTGTCCACCCCCTACCCCGACCACCGGCACCGGATCGACCGCCTGGTGGAGCGGCTGGCGGAGACACCGGCAGGGCCGGATCCGCTGGCGGGGCTGCTGGCGATCGCCCGGCCGGACCTGGCGCGGATCGACGCCGACCGGGACGAATGGCTGCTGCGGATGACCGTGTTCACCGACAACCCGCAACTGCTGGCCCGCACCGCGGTGCTGGAGTCCGCCGGTGAGCAGCAGCTGACCGAGGCCATCGCGCGCTGGTGCGGACTACCCGCCGACGACCAGTACCCGGCGCTGGTGCTCTACACCTTCGGCGCCGCGGTGCGCTCGGCCATGCGCCGCTGGTACGCCGTGCACGGCGCCGAATCGGTGGTCGCGCTCGTCGACACCGCCTGTGCCGCCTTGGCACGCGGCCTTCCCCTGCCTGCCGACGCAACGCCGCGCGGCGCGACCACGTGACCGATCTCCACTGGGAACCGAGGAAAAACCGATGACTACAACCGCGGCGGCGCCGGCACAGGCGTCCGTGGCGACGAACAAGAGCGCGGTGCTGCAAGCGCTGTCCGGCCTGATGATGGGCATGTTCGTCGCGATCCTGGCCTCGACCGTGGTGGCCAACGCGTTACCCCGGATCATCTCCGAACTGGGCGGCTCGCAGGCCAGCTACACCTGGGTGGTGACCACCGAACTGCTGGCCATGACCGCCACGGTTCCGTTGTGGGGCAAGCTTTCCGACCTCTACAGCAAGAAACTGCTGATCCAGCTCTCGCTGGGCCTGTTCGTGATCGGCTCCCTGGTCGCCGGGTTCGCCGAGAGCATGGACGTGCTCATCGCCAGCCGGATCGCGCAGGGCATCGGCGCCGGCGGGCTCACCGCGCTGGCGCAGGTGATCATGGCCGCGATCCTCTCGCCGCGGGAACTGGGCCGCTACTCCGGGCTGTTCGGCGGGGTGTTCATGGTCGGCACGGTGGCCGGTCCGCTGATCGGCGGCGTGCTGGTGGACACCTCCTGGCTGGGCTGGCGCTGGTGCTTCTTCATCGGCGTGCCACTGGCCGTGGCCGCGATCATCCTGTTGCAGCGCACGCTGAACCTGCCGGTGGCCCGACGCAAGGTCAAGATCGACTACCTGGGCGCGTTCCTGATCACCGCGGGCGTCTCGCTCACCCTGGTGTGGTCCTCGCTGGTGGGCAAGCAGTTCGAGTGGATGTCCGGGGCCACCCTGGGCCTGCTCGGCGGCGGACTGCTGATCCTGGCCCTGGCGGTGTTCGTGGAATCGCGGGCGGCCGAGCCGATCGTGCCGCTGACCATCTTCCGCAACCGCACCGTCACCCTGACCACGGTGGCCAGCTTCCTGGTCGGCGTGTCCATGTTCGGCGGCACCGTGTTCCTCTCCCAGTACTTCCAGCTCGCGCTGGGACACACGCCGACGGTGGCCGGACTGCTCAGCCTGCCGATGATCGTGGGCATGCTGGTCTCCTCCACCCTCGCCGGTCAGCGGATCAGCAAAACCGGGCGGTGGAAGCACTTCCTGGTCGCCGGGGCCACCCTGATGACGGTGGGCCTTGGGCTGCTGGGCACCATCGACGCGCACACCAGCCTGGTGCTGCTCGGGGTCGGCATGGGCATGCTGATGCAGAACCTGGTGCTGGCGGCGCAGAACGACGTGCCCGCCAAGGATCTGGGCACGGCGACCTCGGTGCTGTCCTTCTTCCGCAGCCTGGGCGGCACCATCGGGGTCAGCGCGCTGGGCGCGGTGCTGGCCAGCAACGTCGCGGGCAAGCTCGGCGCGAGCGCGCTGCCCGGTGGCGGCGGGGAGGCGGTGCCGAACCTGGCGCATTTGAGCGAGTCCGCCCGGCAGGTGGTGCAGGAGGCGTACGGGTCGGCCACCGGTGAACTGTTCCTGATCTCCGCGCCGATCGCGTTGCTGGTGGTCGTGGCGGTGGTGTTCCTGCGGGCGATCCCGTTGAAGACGCAGAGCGGGATGGACCGGCTGGCGGAGGAATCCGCGGCCTGACAACAGCACTGTGGCGGTCCCGCGAGGTGCGGGACCGCCACAGTTGTTTCAGCACAACGGGATCAGGCTTCGGCCTTCTTCGCGCGCTTCGGCTTGGCCTCGGATTTGGCGTCGGACTTGGCCGCTGCCTTGGCCTCCGGCTTGGCTTCGGCCTTGGCTGCGGGCTTCGCTTCCGCGGACTTCGCGGCCGACTTGGCCTCGGCCTTGGCTTCGGCGGACTTGGCCTCGGCGGGCTTCGCCTCGGTCTTGGGCTTGGTCACGGTCCGCTTGGCCGCGGACTTGACGACCTTGGACAGGCCCTTGAGCGTGACGTCGTAGATCTCGTCCGGGTCCAGCCTGCGCAGTTCCTCGGCCAGGCAGTCCCTGACCTCGCGCCGCTGCAACGCGACCCGGCGTTCGGGCTGGCCTGCCTGGGTGAGCGCGCCGACCTTGCCGTCGGGCCGGACGAGTTCGACCTTGCCGGTGCGGCGTTCCAGCACGACCGAGCAGATGCCCTGGCCGTCCTGGGACTTGGCCCGCTCCACCGGGATCTTCAGGCTGGCGGCCAGCCAGGCAGCCAGCAGTTCGGTGGACGGCGAGTCGCCCGCGCCGGCGACGGTGGCCGCGGTGACCTTCTCGTACGGCGGCAGGTCCAGGGCCGCGGCGAGCACGGCCCGCCAGGTGGTCAGCCGGGTCCAGGCCAGGTCGGTGTCGCCCGCGGTGTAGGACTTGCGGCGCTGTTCCAGTGCCTTGATCGGGTGGCGCTCGGCGGCGGAGTCGGTGATCCGGCGCTGGGCGAGTTTGCCGATCGGGTCCTGGGCCGGGATCGCCGGGGCGGCCGAGGGCCACCAGGCGACCACCGGCGCGTCGGGCAGGAGCAGCGGGATGGTGCAGCTGGCCCCTTCCTCGGCGAGCGCGCCGTAGAGGCGCAGCACGATGACCTCGCTGGCCCCGGCGTCGCCGCCGACCCTGATCTGCGCGTCCAGCCGCGGCGCGGCCTTGCGGGCGCCGCGGGCCAGCACGATCACCCGGCAGGGGTGTTCGCGGCTGGCGTCGTTGGCCGCGTCGATGGCCTCCTCGGTGCTCTCCCCGTCGTCGGTGACGATGACGAGGGTCAGCACCCGGCCCAGCGCGACCGCGCCGCCCTGCTCGCGCAGGTCGACCAGCTTCTTGTTGACCGCCGAGGTGGTGGTGGAGGGCAGGTCGATGATCACGGTCGCCTCCAGTGACGTCCGGTGCGGGCCATCATCTCGTCGGCCGACTCCGGGCCCCAGGTGCCCGCCTGGTACGGCTCGGGCCTGCCCTGACCGGCCCAGAACTTCAGCACTGGTTCGAGGATCTCCCACGAGGTCTCGACCTCGTCGTTGACCGGGAACAGCGAGGGCTCGCCGAGCAGCACGTCCAGCAGCAGCCGCTCGTAGGCCTCGGGGCTGGACTCGGTGAAGGCGTGGCCGTAGCCGAAGTCCATGGTGACGTCGCGGATCTGCATCGAGGTGCCTGGCACCTTGGAGCCGAACCGCATGGTGATGCCCTCATCCGGCTGGACCCGGATGACCAGCGCGTTCTGCCCCAGTTCCTCGGTGGAGGTGGAGTCGAAGGGCAGGTGCGGGGCACGCTTGAACACCACCGCGATCTCGGTGACGCGGCGGCCGAGGCGCTTGCCGGTGCGCAGGTACCAGGGCACGCCGGCCCAGCGCCGGTTCTTGACCTCCACGGTCATCGCCGCGTAGGTCTCGGTGATCGAGTCCTCGGCGAAGCCGCCCTCTTCCAGGAGGCCGGGGACCTTCTGGCCGCCCTGCCAGCCGCCGACGTACTGCCCGCGCGCGGTGGTCTCCGCGAGGGGCGCCATCGGCGCGGTGGCGGCCAGGACCTTGGCCTTCTCCGCGCGCAGGTCCTTGGGCGCGAAGGAGCTGGGCTCCTCCATCGCGGTCAGGGCGAGCAACTGGAGGAGGTGGTTCTGGATGACGTCGCGGGCGGCGCCGATGCCGTCGTAGTACCCGGCGCGGCCGCCGAGGCCGATGTCCTCGGCCATGGTGATCTGCACGTGGTCGACGTAGTTGGCGTTCCAGATCGGCTCGAACAACTGGTTCGCGAAGCGCAGAGCCATGATGTTCTGCACGGTCTCCTTGCCGAGGTAGTGGTCGATGCGGAACACCGACTCCTCGGGGAAGACCTCGTTGACGATCTTGTTGAGCTGCCGCGCGCTGGCCAGGTCGTGGCCGAACGGCTTCTCGATGACCACCCGCCGCCACTGGTCCGGCTCGGGCGCGGACAGCCCGGAGCGGGCCAGCTGCTTGCAGACCGTGGGGAACGCGCCGGGCGGGATGGACAGGTAGAAGGCGTGGTTGCCGCCGGTCCCCCGCTGTTCGTCGAGTTCCTTGATGGTCCCGGCGAGCCGGTCGAAGGACTCGTCGTCGTCGAAGGTGCCCTGCACGAACCGGCAGCCTTCGGCGAGCTGGTCCCACACGGACTGCCGGAACGGGGTCCGCGCGTGCTGTTTGACCGCCTCGTAGACGACCTGCTCGAAGTCCTGGTTGGCCCAGTCGCGGCGGGCGAACCCGGTGAGCGCGAAGCCGGGCGGCAGCAGGCCGCGGTTGGCGAGGTCGTAGATGGCGGGCATGAGCTTCTTGCGGGACAGGTCACCGGTGACGCCGAAGATCACCAGGCCACAGGGCCCGGCGATCCGCGGGAGTCGCTTGTCCCTGGGGTCCCGCAAGGGGTTCTGCCACTGCCGGCTGCTCATTCGCCGACCTCCTGTACGGCCTTGACTACCTGAGCCAGACCGGCGGCGCGGTCGGTCAGGTGCAGGCGCAGCACCGGACGGCCGTGCTCGGCGAGCACCGAGCCGTCGCCCAGCGCCTGCGCGAGCTGGAGCACGCTGAGCGTGTACGGACGGTCCGGCACTTCGAGGTCCTGCTCGTTGGCGCCGGTGAGCTGCAGGAAGGCCCCGTTCTGGTGGCCGCCCTTGTGGTACTGCCCGGTGGAGTGCAGGAACCGGGGGCCCCAGCCGAAGGTGGTCTGCACCCCGGTGACCACGGCCAGCACCGGGCGCAGCACCACGGCGGAGGCGTCGTCGAGGCGGTCCAGGTAGGCCTGCACCGACAGGTAGCCGTGCTTGGGCAGGGCGGCGACCAGCGCGCGCACCGCGTCGGCGACGGTGGCCGCCTCGGCTGGCAGCCAGTCCCCCGCGGCGTGCACCTCCACCGCACCATCCACAAAGGACGGCGTAGCGGGCGTGGAGGTGGGCGCGTCCAGCAGCGCGCGGGCCGCCTTCTTCGCCGCTTCCACGTCGGGCTGGTCGAACGGGTTGATGCCGAGCACCCGCCCGGCCACCGCGGTGGCGTACTCCCACAGCAGGAACAGCCCGCCGAGCGGTCCGGAGGTGGTGAGCTGCGCGTTCGGCGTGCCGGGGGCGATGCCCACGGTGGTGGCGTCCTCGCCCGCATCGGCGAAGCCGGCCGCGTCGGGACTTTCCACCGCCACCGGCAGCAGGCCGGTGCCGTTCTTGCCGGTGGACTCGGCCACCAGCTGCTCGGCCCAGTCGCCGAAGCCCTTGATGCCGGAGCCGGTGTCGGTGAGCACGACCTTCTCCGCGCCGCGGGCGTGCGCCGCGCCGAAGGCTGCGGCCAGCCGCAGCGCCGGGTTGTCCGCGCTGTCCTGGGACAGCACGGTCGCCGCCGCGGCCGCCTCGTCGAGCAGTCCGCCGATGTCCGCGCCCGCGAGACCGGCCGGGACGAGCCCGAACGCGGTCAGCGCGGAGTAGCGGCCGCCGACGTGCGGGTCGGCCAGGAACACCTTGCGGTAGCCCTGTTCGGCCGACAGCTGCTCGAACGGCGAGCCGGGGTCGGTGACCACGACGATCCGCCGGGCGGCCTCGATGCCGTTGGCGGCGAAGGCCTTGGCGAAGATCCGCCGGTGGCTGTCGGTCTCCACGGTGCCACCGGACTTCGAGGACACCACCAGCACGGTGCGGGAGAGGTCGCCGGCGAGCGCGTCGGCGACCTGACCCGGATCGGTGGTGTCCAGCACGACCAGGGCGACACCCGCGGTCTGGCAGATGACCTCGGGCGCGAGCGAGGAGCCGCCCATGCCCGCGAGGACCACCCGGTCCACGCCCTCGGCGTGCAGGTCGGCGCGCAGCGCGAGGATCTCGGCGACCAGTGGCCGGGAGGTCTCGTGCAGCGTGGTCCAGGACAGCCGGATCGCCGACTCGGGCTCGGCCTCCGGGCCCCACAGGGTGGGGTCCTGCGCGGTGAGCTTGCTGGCGACCTGCTCCTCGGCAAGCTGGGCCGCCAGGGGTCCGGCTTCCGCGTTCAGTCCACTGTGGACGATCTCAACCGAGATCTGCTCGGTCATGTGTGGTCTCAGCCCTTCGCGCGTGCGAGCTGGTCGGTGACGGTCTGCAGCAGTTCTTCCCAGGACTTCTCGAACTTCTCCACGCCCTCGCGCTCCAGCACGGCGTAGACGTCGTCCACGTCGATGCCCGCCTCGGCGAGCGCGTCGAAGAGTTCCTGGGCCTGCTCGGCGGTGCCGCGCACGGTGTCGCCGATGATCTGCCCGTGGTCCTGCACGGCGAAGAGGGTCTTCTCCGGCATGGTGTTGACCACGTTCGGCGCGACCAGCTGGTCCACGTACTGGGTGTCGGAGTAGTTCGGGTCCTTCACCCCGGTGGAGGCCCAGAGCGGCCGCTGCGGGCGGGCGCCGTTCTGCTCCAGCCGCTGCCAGCGCTCGGAGCCGAAGACGTCCTCGTAGGCGGCGTAGGCGAGCCGGGCGTTGGCGATGGCGGCCTGGCCGCGCAGTGCCTGCGCCTCGGGGGTGCCCTTGGCTTCGAGGCGCTTGTCGATCTCGGAGTCGACCCGGGAGACGAAGAAGGAGGCGACCGAGGAGATCGTGGACAGGTCGTGGCCGTTGGCCTTGGCCTGCTCCAGCCCGGCCAGGTAGGCGTCCATGACGTCGAGGTAGCGGGCCACCGAGAAGATCAGCGTGACGTTGACGCTGACGCCCTCGGACAGGGCCTTGGTGATGGCGGGCAGACCCTCGACGGTGGCCGGGATCTTGACCATCAGGTTGGGCCGGTCCACGGTCTTCCACAGGTCGAGCGCCTCGGCGGTGGTGCGCTCGGTGTCGTGTGCCAGCCGCGGGTCGACCTCGATGGAGACCCGGCCGTCCACGCCGTCGCTGCCGCTGTAGACGCCGCGGAAGACGTCACAGGCGTTGCGCACGTCGGTGGTGGTCAGCTCGCGCACGGCCTGGTCCAGGCCGGCGCCGCGGGCGGCCAGCTCGCCGACCTGCTCGTCGTAGGCGGTGCCCTTGGACAGCGCGCCGGCGAAGATGGTCGGGTTGGTGGTCACGCCCACCACGTGCTGGTTCTCGATCAGCGACACCAGGTTGCCGGTGTTGAGCCGGTCCCTGGACAGGTCGTCGAGCCAGATGGAGACGCCGGCCTCGCTCAGCGCGGCCAGTGGGTTGGTGCCGGTCACTTGTTTCCCTCCACTCGCGCGATGCTGCGCTGCGCCGCGGCGACCACGGCGTCATCGGTCAGGCCGAACTCGCGGTACAGCGTCTGGTAGTCCGCCGAGGCGCCGAAGTGCTCGATGGAGACGATCTCCCCGGCGTCGCCGACGAAGCGGTGCCACGGCTGGGCGATACCCGCCTCGATGACCACCCGCGCCTTGACCGCGGGCGGGATCACCTGATCGCGGTAGTTCTTGTCCTGCTGGTCGAACCACTCCACGCACGGCATGGACACCACCCTGGTGGGAACGCCGCCGTCCTGGAGGATCTTCCGCGCGGCGACCGCGATCTGCACCTCGGAGCCGGTGGCGATCAGCACGGCCTGGGCGTCGCCGCCCTCGGCCTCGGCCAGCACGTAGCCACCCTTGGCCACGCCCTCGGCGTCGGTGCCTTCGAGGGTGGGCACGTTCTGCCTGGTCAGCGCGAGGCCGGTGGGGCCGTCCTGGGTTTCCAGGACCTTCTTCCAGGCGAAGGCGGTCTCGTTGGCGTCGGCCGGGCGGACCACGGACAGGCCGGGGATGGCGCGCAGCGCGGCCAGGTGCTCGATCGGCTGGTGGGTCGGGCCGTCCTCGCCGAGGCCGATGGAGTCGTGCGTCCACACGTAGATGACCGGGGACTTCATCAGCGCGGCCAGGCGCACCGCGGGGCGCATGTAGTCGCTGAAGACGAGGAAGGTGCCGCCGTAGGGGCGGGTCGGGCCGTGCAGCGCGATGCCGTTGAGGATGGAGCCCATCGCGTGCTCGCGGATGCCGAAGTGCAGCGTCCGGCCGTACGGGTTGGCGGTCCAGGTCTTGGTGGAGCTGCTCTCGGGGCCGAAGGAGTCGGCGCCCTTGATGGTGGTGTTGTTGCTCTCGGCCAGGTCGGCCGAGCCGCCCCACAGCTCGGGCAGCACCTCGCCGATCGCGGCCAGGGTGTCGCCGGAGGCCTTGCGGGTGGCCACGCCCTTGGCGTCCACCGGCCAGCTGGGCAGCTTGGCGGCCCAGCCCTCGGGCAGTTCCTTGCGGACCAGCCGGTCGTAGAGGGCCTTGCGATCGGGGTTGGCCGCGGCCCAGGCGTCGAAGCCGGTGAGCCACTCGGCCTTGGCCGCCTCGCCGCGCTTGACCACCTCGCGGGCGTGCGCGAGCACCTCGGCGTCGACCTGGAAGGTCTGCGCCGGGTCGAAGCCGAGGATCTCCTTGACCTTGGCGACCTCGTCCTCGCCGAGCGCGGAGCCGTGGATCTTGCCGGTGTTCTGCTTGGTCGGCGCGGGGAAGCCGATGATGGTGCGCAGCAGGATGAACGACGGCTTGCCGGTCTCGGCCTTGGCCGCGTCCAGGGCCTGGGTGAGACCCGCCACGTTCTCGCCGCCGAGCACGGTCTGCACGTGCCAGCCGTAGGCCTCGTAGCGCTTGGCCACGTCCTCCGACAGCGCGATCGCGGTGTCGTCCTCGATGCTGATCTGGTTGTCGTCGTAGATCACCACGAGGTTGCCGAGCTGCTGGTGGCCCGCGATGGAGGAGGCCTCGGAGGTGACGCCCTCCTCGATGTCGCCGTCGGAGGCGATCACGTAGACGTGGTGGTCGAACGGGCTCGTCCCTGGCGCGGCCTCGGGGTCGAACAGGCCGCGCTCGCGGCGGGCGGCCATGGCCATGCCGACGGCGGAGGCCAGGCCCTGGCCCAGCGGGCCGGTGGTGATCTCCACGCCCTTGGTGTGCCGGTGCTCGGGGTGCCCTGGCGTGGCCGAACCCCAGGTGCGCAGCGCCTTGAGGTCGTCCAGGGTCAGGCCGTAGCCGGCGAGGTAGAGCTGGATGTACAGGGTGAGGCTGGAGTGCCCGCAGGAGAGCACGAACCTGTCCCGGCCCGGCCAGTCCGGGTCGGCGGGGTCGTGCCGCATGGTCCGCTGGAACAGCGTGTACGCGGCGGGGGCCAGGCTCATCGCGGTGCCGGGGTGACCGTTGCCGACCTTCTGCACGGCGTCCGCGGCGAGTACCCGGACCGTGTCGACCGCGCGCTTGTCCAGCTCGGTCCAGTCGGCAGGAAGGTGCGCGGTGGTCAACGCGGAAATGTTGACGGAGTCCTCTGAACCGGACACTTGACGCTGCTCCCAACTTGGTTGCCATAGCGGCGGAACCGGCGGACTGACCAGCCCCGAACCGTTGTTTTCCCTCTTTCGGCTCAGCCTAGTCCTTCCGCCTCGGACCCACCGGACTCGATCCAGTTGTTGGCGCGCCCGGACCCCCGTGCGCGCCCCGCTTAGGTAGCGCGGCTACCATCCGATGGGACCTGAAGCTGGGTCTCCCGAAGCTGACGAGGATCTACCCGGCCCGCCCCCACCCACCGATGCGGCCGGGCCGATGAGGAGCGAGATGCCGCCGGTGACCGTGGTCAAGAGGGTTCGATGAGCGCCACCCTCGACGCGCCGGCGCAGCGCTCCCCAGGCAAGTTCAAGACCACCGTCGGGGCCTATGTGGCCCTGACAAAGCCGCGGATCATCGAACTGCTGCTGGTGACCACGATCCCGGCGATGCTGCTGGCCCAGCGCGGCATCCCGAGCGTGTGGCTGGTGCTGACCACCCTGGTCGGCGGCACCATGGCCGCTGGCAGCGCGAACGCGCTCAACTGCGTGGCCGACGCGGACATCGACGCGGTGATGAAGCGCACCAAGTCCCGGCCGCTGGCCCGGCACGCGGTGCCCACCCGCAACGCGCTGATCTTCGGCATCGTGCTCGGCGTGGCCAGCTTCGCCTGGCTCTACGCCACCACGAACCTGCTCTCCGCGATCCTGGCGGTAGCGGCGATTCTGTTCTATGTGCTCGTCTACACGATGGTGCTCAAGCGCCGCACGGCGCAGAACATCGTGTGGGGCGGCGCGGCCGGGTGCATGCCGGTGGTGATCGGCTGGTCCGCGGTGACCAACTCGGTGGACTGGCCCGCCTTCGTGATGTTCGGCGTGATCTTCTTCTGGACCCCGCCGCACTTCTGGGCCCTGGCGATGAAGTTCAAGGACGACTACGCGGCGGCCGGGGTGCCGATGCTGCCGGTGGTGGCCACGCCGGTGCAGGTGGCCAAGCAGATCGTCATCTACTCCTGGGTGATGGTGGCCTGGTCGCTGCTGCTCGCGCCCGCCACCAGCTGGCTCTACACCGGGGCGGCGGTGCTGGCCGGGGCCTGGTTCCTGCTGCTGGCGCACCGGCTGTACAAGGCGGTGCGGGACGGCGAACCGGCGAACCCGATGAAGCTGTTCCACATGTCGAACACCTATCTGACCGCGGTGTTCGTGGTGCTGGCCGTGGACTCGGCCATCGGGCTGCCGGTGCTCGGCCTGCCGTTCTGACGGATCAGGAGAAGGTGACGGACCTCAGCTTGAGCCGGTCCGAGCCCTTGCCGCCAAAGGGCCGGAGACTGAAGTACCTGTCGCTCTCGCAGTTGTCGTCCGTGAACACCACCGCGGTCGAGTCGGTGTCGTTGCGCGGCCGGAACGCGTCCACATCCCAGTCCGCGATCTCCGGGATCTCGATGCATTCGCCGCTGGGCGGGTCGACCAGCGAACCTACCTGCAGCTCTTCGTTCTCGTCGTAGTAGCGGTAGGTGAAGTCGCCTACAGCGGCGGAGGCGGTGCCCGGTAGGGCGAGACCAAGGGCGCAAACACTCGCCACGGCGAGCAGTGCGGCACGTAGACGCATGGCTGATGGTTCCTCTCAACGGTGATTCGATGTGATGCCGTCCCAGGGTGTCCGCTGCCGGTCGGCGGCAGCCTGTTCCGGCACAAGACCACCTGCGGGTGTGACGCACTGCCACTCATGCGGGTGGATGTCGGGAAATCACCGGCTTCGGCCCTCAACTTTCCGACGGCGTCGACCGAGGCGCCGAGGTGTGTGCCAGTGCACACAGCCGGACGGGTCTCCGTGGGCGTCCTCGGGGTGGCGGCATCGTGCCGCGCTCGATGGGGAGGTCCCGATGACCACGATCAGCCAGGTTCCGGCCACGCGTGTCAGCCCGCCGCCGTGGGTGGCGGTGGCCGCCGCGGGGATCGCCACGCACGCGTTCAACCACGTCAGCACGGTGGTGCAGGACGTGTGGCGGCTGATCGAGAGCCCGGCCGCCGCCGGGTTCAACCCGGGCACGATCTACCACCCGATCAGCGCGGTGCTCTACCTGTGGCTGGCCGCGATGGTCTACCAGGGCCGCAACTGGGGGCGGGTTGTGATCACCATCCAGCTCGCCGGGCAGTTCGTCGGCCGGTACTTCATCTGGATGGCATACCCAGCCCTGGAGGTCAGGGCGGATCTGGCCACCGGGTGGGCGTTGTCCACGGTGGTGCTGTTCCTGTTGTGGGCGCCCGGTTCGAGCAGGCGGTACTTCCGGCGGCGCTAAGTCAGCCGGTCAGCCTGGTGAGCAGGGCGGTGCGGATCGCCGGGCGGGAGCCGAACAGCAGCAGGAAGGTGGCCTCGCGGACCAGGCGCTGGGTGTCGGAGCCGGGCAGCAGCGAGCGGCTGCCCTGGTGCACGGCGCAGGCGTTCGCGGCCCGCAGCGCCAGCTCGGACCCGGTGGCGCGGGCCAGGGCGACGTCCTCGGGGGCGGCGGTGTGCAGCTGGGTGCGGGCGGCGTCGAGTTGGGCGGGCAGGGCGCCTGCCGCCTCACCGAGCAGGGTGATCGCCCGGCCCGCGACGCCCAGCGCGAGTGCGCCGTTGAAGCGCTGGGCTTCGGCGTCCCCGGTCAGGTATTCGGCCTGCGGGACGGTGTGCACGATCCGTTCCGCTGGCACGAAGTGCCGGGTGAAGGTGAGCGTGACGGTCCGGCTGGCCTGCACGGCCAGGAGGTCCAGGGGCTCGACCGACACGGAGTCGCTCGCCACGGCGTCGAGCAGCGCGAAGACCAGCAGGTCCTGGGTGTCCCTGGCCGCGGTGTGCAGGGTGTCGATCAGGTCCCAGCCGGACACCCAGGGCGCGCTGCCGTCGAAGAGGTAGCCGCCGTCCACGGGTTCGGCCCGCAGCAGCGGCGGCCCGGGACGCACTGCCGCGCCCACCGCTACCCCGGCCCGCCGCCGTCCGGCGATCAGGTCGTCGAGGCACTTCTCCCGCAGCGGCTCGTTGGCCGAGCGGGCCAGGGTCATCACCGGGCCGTGGTGCTGCATCCAGACGAACGTGGTGGTCAGGCAACCGCCCGCCAGGATCTCCACCAGCCGCAGCACCGAAGAATAATCTGGAAGGTCCACTGTGGACAGTCCGTAGAACCCGTGCTCCGCCAACAGGTCCAGGTGACTGACCGGCACCCGGTCGGCGGCGTCGACGACGGCCGCGGCCGGGAACAGCACGGTGTCGGCGATCTCGGCCGCGGTGCGCAACGCCTCGCTCATGGTCTCCCTCGATATTCGGTTGCCCGGCGGGCGGGGCCTCTGCTCTGCTGACGAGCCTAGAGCCACCACAAGGAGATGATCATGCGCCGCACGTTCGTGTTCCCCCTGGAAGGAGTCTCCCCCAACCCCAAGGACACGACACTTGTCGGCACGCACGATCAACCTGGGCATCCTGGCGCACGTCGACGCCGGTAAGACCAGCCTCACCGAGCGGCTGCTGCACGCCGCCGGGGTCATCGACCGGATCGGCCGGGTCGACGACGGCGACACCCAGACCGACTCCCTCGCCCTGGAACGCCAGCGCGGGATCACCATCAAGTCCGCGGTGGTCTCCTTCACGCTGGGCGAGTCCACGGTCAACCTGATCGACACCCCCGGTCACCCGGATTTCATCGCCGAGGTGGAGCGGGTGCTGTGCGTGCTCGACGGGGCCGTGCTGGTGGTCTCGGCGGTGGAGGGCGTGCAGGCGCAGACCCGGGTGCTGCTGCGTGCGCTGCGGCGGCTCGGCATCCCGACGCTGATCTTCGTCAACAAGGTCGACCGGCGTGGCGCGAGCCTGGACCGGGTGCTGCGGCAGATCACCGAGCGGCTGTCACCCTCAGTCCTGGCGATGGGCTCGGCCGAGCGGCCCGGTGCCCACGATGCCGACTATCTGCCTTGTGCCGCAACCGATCCCGGGTTCCGCACCCGGCTGCTCGACCTGCTCACCGGCCACGACGACACCCTCCTCGCGGACTTCGTCGCCGATGCGGACTCGGTGCCCTATCAGCGGTTGCGCACCGCGCTGGTCGCCCAGACCCGGCAGGCCCAGGTACACCCGGTGTACGCCGGATCCGCGGTCACCGGCGCGGGCGTGGACGCGCTGATCGAAGGCATCCGCGAGCTGCTGCCCGCCGACCCTGGTGATCCGGCCGCGCCAGCCGCCGGGACCGTGTTCAAGATCGACCGCGGCCCGGCCGGGGAGAAACTGGCCTATGTGCGGCTGTTCGCCGGGATCATCCGGGTCCGGGAGCACCTGGACTTCGGCCGGGACCGGCGGGGCAAGGTCACCGGGATCAGCGTGTTCGAGCAGGGCACCGCCGTACCCGCGGATTCGGTGACCGCGGGCCGGATCGGACTGCTGCGCGGCCTGGACGAGATCCGCATCGGCGACCCGGTCGGCCGCCCGCACCCGCGTTCCGCGCTGCGGCCGCAGTTCGCCCCGCCCACCCTGGAAACCGTGGTGCTGCCCAGGGATCCGCGCGACCGGGGCGCGCTGCACCAGGCGCTCACCCGGCTCGCCGAGGCCGATCCGCTGATCAACCTGCGCCGGGACGAGACCCGCCAGGAGATCGCGGTCTCCCTCTACGGCGAGGTGCAGAAGGAGGTCATCGAGGCCACCCTGGCCGCCGAGTCCGGGCTCGCGGTGGAGTTCCGGGAGACCACCACGCTCTGCCTGGAACGCGTGCGCGGCACCGGATCGGCCGTGGAGGTCATGGGCGCGGGCAACCCGTTCTTCGCCACCGTCGGCCTGCGGATCGACCCCGCGCCACCGGGTTCCGGACCGCGCTTCAGCTACGAGACCGAGTTGGGCGCCCTGCCGCTGGCCTTCTTCACCGCGATCGAGGACACCGTGCTGTCCACCCTCGGCCAGGGCCTGCGCGGCTGGCCGGTCACCGACTGCGTGATCACCCTGACCCACTCCGGGTTCTCCAGCGTGTTCAGCACCGCCGGGGATTTCCGGTCGCTGACCCCACTGGTGCTGATGTCCGCACTGCGCCAGGCCGGGACCACAGTGCTCGAACCCCTGCACCGGTTCGAGCTGGACCTCCCGGCCGACGCCCTCGCCACGGTCCGCCCGGTGCTGGCCCGCCTGGACGCGGTGCCGCGCGAGACCAGCACGCACGGCTCCACCTACCGCCTGGTCGGGGAGATCCCGGCGGCCAGAGTCCATGAGCTGCAACGGCAACTGCCCGGCCTCACCCACGGCGAAGGCGTCCTGGACTGCGCCTTCGCCGACCACCGCCCGGTCCGCGGCCGCATCCCGGACCGCCCACGCACCGACCACAACCCCCTGGACCGCAAGGAATACCTACTGCACCTACGCCGCCGGATCTAAGCACCCACGCCGCCGTGTTGGCCGTTATGGACGGTGTCTTGGCCGTTGCGGACGGTGTGTTGGCCGTTATGGACGGTGTGTTGGCCGACTGGCGTACCGGTTCGGCCAAGACTGCGTACGACAACGGCCAACACGGCGGCGAGGTGCGGGCGCGCAGGCTTGGCCGAACGGCTGATCTTGGTGGCCGAACGGGCGAGGTGGCCGCCGGCGGCGGCGAACAGGCTGACGACGCCATGTTCGCCGCTGGAAAGGGTTCTTGATGTCTGGCAGTTCCCGCCGGGCCGCCGCACTGCTGCTCGTCACCGCCTCGGCGCTGACGATCGGTGTCGCGCCTGCCTCGGCCGCGCCCACCTTCACCCCCGGCTCCCCCGGCGTCGGCGACCGGCTGCTGCCGGGACTGGGCAACGGTGGTTACGACGCCGAGGAGTACACAGTGGACTTCCGGTTCGAACCGGGCGTGTCCACGATGGCCGGGCGCACCGCGATGACCGCGAAGGCCACCCAGAACCTGTCCCGGTTCAACCTGGACTTCGCCGGGGGCGTGGTGCACCAGGTTCGGGTGGACGGGCGCCGCGCCAAGTTCCGCACCGAGGGCGAGGAGCTGGTGATCACCCCGGCCCGGCCACTGCGCGCGGGCCGGAACTTCGCCGTCGAGGTCGAGTACACCGCCGACCGCGCCGCCAAGGTGCCGTCCCCGGTGGATGAGACCGCGGGCTGGAGCAACCTCACCGACGGCGGGTTCGCGCTGTGGTCGCAGCCGGACCGGGCGCACCTGTTCTTCCCGGTCAACGACCACCCCTCGGACAAGGCCCGGTTCACCTACCGGGTGGACGCGCCCGAGGGCTGGACCGTGGTGGCCAACGGGATCCGCACCGCTGAGCGCACCGCGGGCGGCCGGACCGTGGTCACCCACCGCACCCGGCACCCGATCACCAGCCAGGTCGCCCAGCTCGCCGTCGGCAAGTTCGACCTGGTCACCGGCACCGGACCGCACGGGCTGCCGCTGCGCAGCGCGGTCACCGCGGGCCAGGTCGAGCAGGTGCGGCCGGCGCTGGACCGGATCAGCGGGCACCTGGCCTGGCTGGAGCAGCGCATCGGCCGCCCGTTCCCACTGGAGGCCTACGGCGTGCTGGGCCTGGACGGCAACCGGCCAACGCAGACCGACGCCCTGGAGACCGCGACCCTGTCCACCTTCCTGACCCGGTCGCTGACCGAGTTGAAACACACCGAACCGGTGATGGTGCACGAGGCCGCGCACCAGTGGTTCGGCAACTCGATCTCCTTCCGCTCCTACGACGACGTCTGGCTCAGCGAGGGTTTCGCCACCTACTTCGGCCAGCTGTGGGAGGAGGAGCACGGCGGCACGTCCGTGCCGGACAGCCTGCGCCGGATCTACGGTGCGGACCAGGAGGCCCGGACGGCACTGGGCTCCATCGTGGTCTCCAACGAACCGAAGGGGATCTTCGGACTGGCCAGGGCCGGGGGCGCGCTGGTGGTCTACGCGCTGCGCCAGGCCGCGGGCGAGCAGACCTTCCAGCGGATCCTGCGGGCCTTCCTGGACCGGCACCGGGACGCCACCGCGAACACCGCGGACTTCGAGCGCGTGGTGGCCGAAGTCGCCGGTCCGGAGGTGGCCGGGGTACTGCGCGAGTGGCTGCACAGCCCCACCACTCCGCCCATGCCGGGGCACCCGGACTGGAAGCCCGGAAACTAGGCCGTCCCGCCGATTTGTCTAGTTTATCCACCGCCATTCGGCCGAATGTGTGCACTCGTGAATCACCCTGGTGTGCCGCTGTTCGGAAGCGGTTTACTCCGAAGTGGTCCGCTACCGGGAGGCACATCGTGGCGAGTGGTTCATCTCTGCAGGACGCCAACATCGGCAAGGTTTTCGACGCTCTCGACGTCACCAAGGACGGGATCATCTCCGCGGCCGATTTCACCGCGCTGGCCGAGGGGGTGGCGGCCCAGCTGGTGCCTGACGCGGAGGAACACCGCAGGCAGGACATCGTGACCGCGTTCCTGGGCTGGTGGGCGCAGATCGAACGGGACGCCGACACCGACGGGGACGGCCAGGTCAGCCGGGAGGAGTTCGTCGCGGCCACCGAACGCGGTCTGGCGGACAATCCGGATTATCTCGACGAGGCCTACGCCAAGGTCGCGGAAACCGTGTTCGAGGTGCTCGACCGCGATGGCGACGGAAACATCAGCCGGGAGGAGTACATCGCCATGTACGCCTCGGCGGAGGTGAGCGCCGAGATCGCGGAATCGGCGTTCGAGCGAATTGATCAGAACGGCGACGGCGTCATCGACTACGCCGAGTTCCGGGCAGCCTTGCAGGAAATGTTCACCACTTCCGACCCCGATGCCCCCGGGGCCGGACTGCTCGGCTGACCGCGCGCGGCGCGGAGACGGCCCCGCCCTGGAGCGCGACCCTCCACGGGCGGGGTCGCCCGGACACCTCGTCCGGGTGGATCAGTACCTTCGGCGGCTGGGTAGCGCCCGCCGGGGTTCCTAGGATCCCAGGTCATGCAGCTACGTCGCCGTTTCCGGGTCTCGCGCACCGGGGCCCTCGCACTGGCCGCCGCGCTGTCGGTGTCCATGGCGGGCATGGCCTCCGCCGCACCGGCGGACTGGGGCGCACCGGCCTCGCTCGCGCCGATCGACCCGCAGCAGTGGGAGAACCCCGCTGACATGACGTGGTCGGACTACAAGAAGCCGCCGGGCACCGACTGGGCGAACCCGGCGCTCAAGCCGACCAAGCGGATGTTCAAGGGCGCGCTCGTCCTCGTCGACTACCCGGACCAGGAGTTCGCGGTCACCCAGCCGCCGAAGTCCACCGTGTTCGGCAACCCCACCAACCTGGCCAACAACATCCCGCGGGCCCAGGTGGCGCAGTTCTACCAGGACTTCCTCAACAAGCCCGGCAAGGTCAACAACGGGCACACCATCAACGAGTACTGGATGGAGGACTCCGGCGGGCGCTTCGGCGTTGACCTCAAGGCCTTCGGCGCGTACCGGCTGCCCGGCAAGTCCTACGAGTACGCGATGGAGTTCCAGGGTTCCGGGGCCTGCCCGGCCGGGTCCAGCTGTAACAAGGACCTGCGCACCGACGCGGGCGCGGCCTGGCGCAAGGATGTCGGCACCGAGGTGCCCAAGGGCTTCGACTTCGTCTTCTTCCTCTCCGCGGGCCAGGACGAGTCCGGGACCTGGCAGGAGTTCGGGCCGATGATGTTCGAGAAGAAGGAGGACGTGCCGGACTCCTTCGGTCCGCCCGACCCCAACCTGCCGAACTGGGCCAAGACCCGTTACGTGGAGTGGACCTCGTGGAAGGCCGCGGCCTCCATCTGGCCGAATGCCGGCGGCGGCTCCTCCACCCAGGCGGAAAGCTCGGGGCAGAGCGTGTACGCGCACGAGTTCAGCCACATCCTGGGCATCGGCGACAACTACAACAACCCGTTCGGCAA
Source organism: Crossiella sp. CA198 (assembly GCF_052078295.1). Classification (NCBI taxonomy): domain Bacteria; kingdom Bacillati; phylum Actinomycetota; class Actinomycetes; order Pseudonocardiales; family Pseudonocardiaceae; genus Crossiella; species Crossiella sp. CA198. The sequence goes on along the minus strand of NZ_JBQJIM010000011.1, from coordinate 84,894 downwards.
TCCGCCGGTGCGCGCCTACAGCGGACCGTGGGACATGCTCAGCCGCGGCACCTTCAACGGTCCAGGCGGCACGCACACCCGCTGGTTCATCCCGCCGATGGCCGGGGCGTCCATGGGCGCGCAGCACATGCTGCGCAACAAGATGAAGCTCGGCATCGTGGACGAGGCCAACGTGCTGCGGCTGGACCGGGGCACACTGACCACCTCCGGACTGGCGGTGGCCACGGTGACCGCCCGCTCGGTGCAGCCCGGCCCCACCGGACTGGCCGGGATCAACGTGGTCATGCCGGGTGGGGACAAGGCCCCCGCGTGCAGTCAGGCCCGTGATCCGCTCTGCGACGGCCGCGGCTACCAGAACTACACCCTGGAGGTCGTGGACCGGATGGGGTCGGACTCCTTCACCCCGGACAGCGGTGTGCTGCTGGCCAAGACGAAGAACGCCGACGCCGCCCCGTTCAAGTGGGTGGTCGACGCCAACCCGCAGGACATCAACCTGGTCGACTACTACAAGCCGGACGGCACGCCGGTGAAGGTGACCATCGGCGACCCGCGCCAGCTCGCCGACGCGTTGCTCAAGGCGGGCACCGGATCCAAGTCGATCTATGAGTACACCGACACGCACAACCGGCTGCACTTCTACGTCCTGGACATCAAGCGGGACAACAAGGGCGTGCTCTCCTACACCGTCGCGGTCCGTTCCCTGGACGGCGCGGGCGCGCACACCCGAGGGGTGGCCCTGGGCAACGCGCGCACCGGCTGGGTCGGCCGCCGCGGCGCCACCGCCTGCTCCTTCCCGCTGACCAACACCGGCAAGGCCAGTGGCAACCCGGCCGCGCACCTGCGTTCGGACGTCTACCGGCTCAAGGCCGAGGTCAGCGGCGCGGGCTGGCAGGTCCAGCTGCCCAACTCCCTGGCCACCGCCAAATTCGGCGAGAAGGTCGACGTGGCGGTGAACGTGGAACGCACCACCGCGCAACAGATCGAGGCCGCCACGGTGAAGCTGACCGCGGTGTCCGAGTCCGACCCGGGCAAGACCGCGACGGCGACGTGCACCGTCCTGTCCTGATCCTGCTCACGGCGCTGGTGGCGGCGGGCTGCGCGAGCACGCCCGCCGCCACCGGCCTGCCGGTGAAACTCCTGGTCCGGGACGGGGCGATGCGCGAGGTCGGCGGCGACTGCTCGGGCACCGGCGCCTACCAGGCCATCCACCCCAACGCCGGATTCCGGGTCCTGGACGCCGAGGGCAAGCAGCTCGCCGACGGGAAACTGCCGCCGGGCAAGGCGGTCAAGGCCATCGACGAACCGCTGAAGGTGCCCCGCGAACCGACCTTCTGCCAGCTGGAGTTCACCGTGACGGTCCCGGCCGCCACGGGCTACCGGCTGCACGTCGGCGACCTGCCGCCGATCGAACTGGCCCGCGACCCGAACCTGGGCGAGCAGGCGCCCCTGGTGGGATTGACCACGTGAGAGCCCCCCTGGTCCTGCTGCTCGCCCTGCTCCTGGCCGCCTGCACCCCCGCTCCGCCACCGGCCCCGGTGCGCGGCGGGTCCTCGGCGCTGCCCGGACCGCTGCCCCCAGGGGTGACCTTCCGGGCACCACCCGGGGAAGCCTCCTCCGCGCCGGACTTCACCGTGCCGCTCACCGACGGCACCAAGGTCACCGCCTCGGCGCTGTGGAAAGACCGGCCACTCGTCGTGGTGTTCTTCAGCTCCTGGTGCGCCAAATGCGGCAGCGAGCAGGCCAAACTCACCGAACTCGCCACCCAGTACAAGGACAAGGTGGTCTTCCTCGGCGTGGCCGCCCGGGACACCGAAACCGATCTGCGCGGCTACCTGGACAAACACCAGGTGCCCTACCCGGTCGGGCAGGACGACCAGCAGCAGACGATCGGCCGTAGCTACGCGCTGGCCGAACCGCCACTGCTCGCCGTGGTGGCCCCCGGCGGCACCCTGATCAAGGGACTGACCTCGGCGAACGCCGTCGGGGACGCACTGCGGCAGTTGGTCGGCTGAGTAGGCGGCGCGCACCACACCGGGCCGTCTAGGCTTCGTGCCGTGTCCCTTTCTCTGACGATCTCCCGGGCCCGCCTGCTGGCCGCGGGCGCGGTGACCGCGCTCGGCCTGCTGGTCGCCGGCTGCACCCCCAGCGAGGCGCCTGCCGGACTGGAAGAGCTGGCCAAGGCCAACACGACCCCGTCCGCGGCCTCGGCCACCAGCTCCGCGGCCGCCACCAGCGCAGCGGGCAAGCCCGCGGGCGCGCCCTGCGCCATCGACGCGTTCAAGCTTGAGGGCGCGCCCAACGCCAAGCCCAAGGTGACCGTGCCGACCGACTGCTCGGCGCCCACCACCCTGCTGTCCAAGGACATCACCCCTGGCGCCGGCGCCGGGCTGAAGGCCGGTGACACGGTCGAGGCGCACTACCACCTGACCACCTTCTCCGACCGCGCCTTCAAGCAGTCCTCCTACGACGGCGGGCAGAGCTTCAGCACGCCGATCGGCGCCGGCCGGGTCATCCCGGGCTGGGACCAGGGCATGATCGGCCAGAAGGCCGGCTCCCGCCGGGTGCTGGTGGTCCCGCCGGACCTGGGTTACGGCCCGGCGGGCAAGGGCGACATCGGGCCGAACGAGACCCTGATCTTCGTGGTCGACCTGATCAAGATCACCCCGGGCGCCGGGTCCTGATCAGCTCCTGACTCAGCGGTTGGCCGGGGTCTCGTCCAGGAACACCTTGGTGACGACCCGGCCATCCGCGGTCAGGTAGCCGTGCAGCATGCCCGGCGTGCTGTGCGGCGCGTCGAACTCGCCCGCCCGGTTGAGCGCGATCACGCCGCCGGTGCCGCCGAGCGCGGGCAGCCGCTTGACCACCACCTCGAAGGCGGACTCGGCCAGTGAACGCCGCCCGAACTCAACCAGGTTCGAGATGGTGCCCGCGGCCGAGCCCCGGATGAACACCTCACCGGCGCCGGTCGCGCTGATCGCGGCGGTGTCGTTGCGCGCGTAGGTGCCCGCGCCGATCACCGGCGAGTCGCCGATCCGGCCGGTCATCTTGTTGTTCAGCCCGCCGGTGGAGGTCGCCGCGGCCAGGTCGCGGGCCCGGTCCAGGGCGACCGCGCCGACCGTGCCGTGTGCTTGGGGGTCGGCCAGGTCGCGGGTGGCCGGGTTCTTGGCCTTCATCAGCGAGTCCCAGCGGGCCTGGGTCCAGTAGTAGTCCTGGGTGACCGTGGGCAGGCCATTGCGGGCGGCGAAATCGTCCGCGCCCTCCCCGGACAGCAGCACGTGCTTGGACTTCTCCATCACCAGGCGGGCCGCGGAGATCGGGTTGCGCACGCTGCGCACCCCGGCGACCGCCCCGGCGGCCAGGTCCTTCCCGCGCATGATCGAGGCGTCCAGCTCGTGCCCGGCGTCCTCGGTGAACACCGCGCCCTTGCCCGCGTTGAACAACGGGTTGTCTTCCAGGACCTTCACCGCGGCCTCCACCGCGTCCACGCTGTTCCCCTTGTCCCGCAACACTTTCTGCCCGGCCCGCAAGGCCGCGGTCAGGCCGTCCCGGTAGGCGCGCTCCACCTCGGGGCTGGTGTCCTTGCGGACCAGGCCGCCGCCCGCGCCGCCGTGCACGGCCAGCACCACGTTCCGCGCGTCCGGGGCCGGTCCGCGCGCGTCCACCTCGGCGGGTTCGGGCGCGGGCGGCTCGGGCAGGGCGCTGCTCTGCGGGCCGACCAGCAGCAGGGCGGCGGCGGTCAGCAGCACGATGGTTCGTCCTCGCATGACGAAGTCCCTCCTAGACAGACTGTGCGTCCTGCCTAGGGCGAGCGGGCAGGCGGCGCCACCGGCCGATAGGCCAGAATGTCTGACCATGAGCCAGCCGCGGGTAGTCGTGCACGCCAGTCCGGACCTGCTCGCCGCGGCGGTCGCCGCCCGCCTGGTCACCGCCCTGGTCGACGCCCAGGCCGGTCAGGGCGCCGCCAGTCTGGTGCTCACCGGCGGCCGCACCGGCAACGCGGTCCTGGAACACGTGCGCGACCTGCCGGCCCGCGACGCCGTCGACTGGAGCCGGGTGGACCTGTACTGGGGCGACGAGCGTTTCCTGCCCGCGGGCCACCCGGACCGCAACGAGACCCAGGCCAGGACCGCCCTGCTGGACCACATCCCCCTGGACTCCGCCCGGGTGCACGCGATGGAACCCAGCGACGGCCGCTTCGGCGACAACCCGGACGCCGCCGCCGAGGCCTACGCCGAGATCCTGGCCAAGAACGCGGTGCCCTACGGCGCGGTGCCCGCCTTCGACGTGTGCCTGCTCGGCGTCGGCGAGGAGGGCCACACGGCGTCGATTTTCCCGGATTCCCCCGCCGTGCAGGAGGCCAGCCGCACCGTGGTCGCGGTCCGCGACTGCCCCAAGCCCCCGCCCACCCGGATCAGCCTCACCCTGCCCGCGATCCGGACTTCCCGCGAGGTGTGGCTGATGACCACCGGCGACGGCAAAGCGGGCCCGGTGGCGCAGGCCCTGGCCGAGGGCGACGAGGTGGCGATCCCGGCGGCCGGGGCCCGGGGCACGGAGCGCACGCTGTGGCTGCTGGACCCGGCCGCCGCCGCCCAGATGCCCGCCGGATTCCTGCCGCCGAAGGTCTGACCCGGGCTGTCGCCCAGCCACCACCCGCTGATCCGGCACCGCCGCCGACCGATCGGCTTCGCCACCCGGCATCCGCCCGCCAGTCCGCCGCGCAGACCCGCTTCGCCACCCGGCGACCACCCGTCGGCCAGCAGCGCCGCGCCGACCCGCGATGCCAGGCCCGCCAGCGCCGCCCGCCGCCGTCCCGGTCCGCTCAGCCTTGGCGCTGCCTCGGCACCACCAGCCGCAGCCAGGCCCGCGGCGCCAGCAACTCGGCCGGGCTGTCGATGTTCTCCCGCCCGGCCGCCCGCAGCAGCACCCGCCGCCCGGCCTCCTCGGCCACCGAGGGCGGCACCACCAGCAACCGCAACCCGCCCCCGGCCCGCCCCAGCACCAGGACCATCGCCGGGTCCAGGGTCGCCGACCGCCGCAGCACCACCGGCCAGCCGCCGGCGAGCACCCGCCGCGGCGCGGGCCGGAACGCCTCCGGGTTGAACACCACCCGCCCGATCGGCCCCAGCCGCACCGCGAGCAGTTCCAGCAACGGCGGCAACTCCACGGCCAGGCACCCCGTATGCGGCCACCAGCCGCCGTCCAGGAGACCCACCGCCGATTCCCGCGGCTTGAGCCGGAGCCGGAGCGCACGCCGGGCGGCGCTGGGGGTGAGCGGGGAATGGTGACTCAGGTCCGAGCGCATGCCGGTGGTCCCGTCTCCGGCCGCGGCGCGCGGCCGGTGTCGGTGTACGCCGGAAACGGCGCCGGCTCGGTTGCCGGCGCGCGCGACGTCCCCGCCAGCCCCGACCCTACGCCCCAGAGCACCCCAGGAACCGGCCGTGACAGGGTTGTCCTCATGCGATACCCGGGCGCGCATCCCGACCACGAACAGCGGTTCCGCCGTTTCCCGCGGCTGGCCTACGTCACCATCATCGTCAGCCGGGTGCTCGCCGGCGTCCTCGGCCTGGCCCTGCTCGCCCTGTGCGCGCTGACCTTCCGCGCCGAACCCGCCCCGGCGCACGGCCGCGCCACCCTGGCCGAACCCTGCGCCTCCGGGGTCTGCGCGGTCACCGTGACCTGGGATGACCGCGGCGCCGAACGCGCACTGCTGAGCGTGACCCGCGCCGAACGCGACCAGGCCGCCCAGGGCATCGAGGTGTGGGGCCGCAAGCCTTTCCCCGGGTTCTGGGGCCGTACCGAACTCGCCACCGCCCCGCCCGCGCCGCGGGGTCCGCGGTGGGGGCTGCGGATCGCCTTCTTGGTGATCGGCGGGCTGCTGCTGGCGCTGGGCGGCTCGCGCCGGTTCGGGCCCGCGCTGGCCCGGCGGATCAACCCGGCCGGGTGGCGGCGGGCGCGGCGGTTCTACGGGCGAGACCAGCGGTGACCCGGTCCGTGTGGACCGGGTCACCAGAGCACAGTGGGAGTTACTTCTCCCACCAGCCCTTCTTCTCGTTCTCCTCGATGTTCTCCGGGTTGAAGTCGTCTTTCGCCCAGGTCTTGCCGCCCTCCAGGCCCACCTTGATCGGGGCCTGCCACAGGTATTCCTTGCCTGCCTCCGCGCCGACTCGTTTGCCATAGTCGGCGGCCTGCCCGTAGTCGTCCTTCAGCCCGTCCAGCCTGGGTATCTGGTCGCCCCGGTTGCCTCTGAGTCCGCGCAGCATGCTCTGGTTGGTCTTGCTCACGCTCTTGGACAGGTCGAACCCACTGCGGCTGTATTTGCCGAGGCCGCCGAGGCCCTTGATCTTGCTGGCCGCCTTGGCCATGTTCTGGATCATGGTGGAGAGCACCCGGTTCACGCCCGAGCACAGGCGCAGGAACTTGGTGAAGTACTTCATGATCTTCGAGACGGCCATGCCGACCCTGGCGATCACCCAGGACACCCCGGCCGCGATCGAGGCGCCGAAGGTGAAGAAGGCGGTCAGGCCGGCCGCGACCATGGCCTTGATGATCTCGGCGACCACGATGGAGATGGTGTCGCGGACGATCGCGCGCACGATCGCCATCGCCTCGCCCAGGCCGCCCGCGGCCTCCGAGGTGGCCTTGGCTTCGGCGCTGATGGCCAGCAGGCTGTCGTTGACGATGGTCATCTGCTCGCTGAAGGCCTGCTGCGCGTCGCCGCTCCAGCCGCCGATCTGCGCGTTCAGCTCGGTGCGGGTGTCGGTGGCCAGGTCGGTGAGGTCCTTGGACACGTTGTGCCAGGCCAGCACGCCCTTCTTGACCTCGCCGTCGTCACCGCTGATGTAGTCCAGGCATTCCTTGAGCGGGCCGATGTGCTCCATGGCCCAGCCGATGCCCGCCTCCAGCAGCGAGCCGAAGGGGTCCATGGCCACGCCGACCGCGTCGAAGGCCAGTCCGGCCGCGGACGCGCCCGCCTCCGGGAACTCGCCCTGCACCAGCGCCGAGACCGTCTCCGCGGTGCTGCCGATGGCGCCCGAGCCGTCCAGGGACTTGGTCGCGCCGTCGAAGTTGGGAAACCACTCCATGGGTCAGTTCACTTCTTCCCGTCGAAGGAGTCGCGCACCGCGTCCTCCGCGTCCTGGTAGGTCAGCGCGGCGTCCTTGAGCGATTTCGCCACGTCCTGCAGGCCCTGCGCGCCGTCCTCGATCTTCGCCCTGGCCTCGCTGGCCTGCTTGTTGAGGTCTCCGGCGAACCGCATGCCGATGATCCCGTAGGCCTCCTGGCCGAGCTGGATGTTCGCCGCGTTGCCCGCTTGCCTGGACAGGCCTTCGCCGATGCGCGCGAGGGTGGCGGCGTACCGCTCCAGCTCCGCGCTCTTGGTGGTGAACTTGTCAGCCGTCATAACCCACTTCCCCAGTGCTCGCCCTGCCTGCCGTCGGTCCTCGATCCCGTTAGCGCAGGATCGGGCCGCCGAAGTCGTCCTCGTCGTCATCCCCGCCCGGCCGCCGCCGCGGTTGCTGGGACGGGCGCGGCGGGGTGTTCGGTTCCGGCCGTTGCTGGCCCGGTTGGGTCGCGGCGTCCTCGTCCTCGGCGGGCGGCAGGTAGCCGCGCAGCATGGCCATGGTCTGGGTGGCGTCGCCGAACAGCGGTGTTACCACCTCCTCCAGCTGCCTGCCCGCCTGCGCCTGGGCCTGCTGGGCGAGCTGCACCAGCAGCTGGCCGAGGTTGCGCAGCGAGGCGTCCACCAGCGAGGGGTGGATCTGCACGTCCTTGAGTGACCCGTTGACGTGCACCTCGACGCTGATTTTCCCGTCAGGGGTGCTGGCGCGCCCGCTGAGCTGTTGCAGCTCACCGGAAACGGCGTCCACCGCCGCCAGCCGGGCACGGTTCTCGCGTTCCATGCGCGCTACCCACGCTTCGGGGTCCACAAACATTCACCTTTCACTCGCCCCCCTGCCTTGCCCTCCCCCGGTCAGACTGGGCAGGCGGCCTACCGGTTCCCTCGGACGGCCGTAACTGTGTGGCAATTTCCCGGACACCGCCACCGGATGTAGTGGTCTGTACCATTTCGGCGGTCAACGGCGGGCTTGACTGGACCGTTCGATGGCCGGACACATGGTTCAAAGTTGTCAAACTGATGACACGCCCACGTTCGGAGCAACGATCCCGTCGAGCGGCCGAACTGGGAACACGCTGCGTAGTCACGACTGACTCGGTCAATCTGACAAGTTTTGACAACCCCGCAGGCTGTCTGGGGAGTCAGTTGCAGCAGGATCATGACAAGCTGGACAGACTTGTCAACTGGCCCTGTTTTTTGGCAGCAGGCTGCCGTACGGTGGGGTCGATCGGACGGGTGACTCGGAGGTGCTGCTCTGGTCACGAAGAGCTTGTCCGGGCTCGGCTTGCGTCAGGCCGCCCCTGGGACAAACGTGAGCATGGAGACCCGCGGCGACCGCGGGCCGGACGGGCTGCGCTGCCTGCGGCGCACACTGACCGACCTGGCCCTGATCGCCCTGGCGGGACTGGATGTCGTGGTCAACACGACACCCTCGACGCACTACACGTTCCTGCTGCCGGTGCTGGCCTGTCTGGCACTGCTGTTCCGCAGGGAGTTCCCGCGCACCGCGCTGCTGCTGACCATTCCCGGCCTGGTGGTGGGTTTCACCGTGCTGGCTGCGATGGTGGCGCTGTACTCGGTGGCGCGGGCACGTCGCCTGGACTGGCAGCTCATCGGCTGCGGGCTGCTGGCCTTCGGCGGTTGCCTGACCCTGGGCCCGATGCAGTTGTTCCCGGATGTCGCCGTGCACGAGGCGTTCCTGCGCGCGCTGTACGCGGCGTTGCTGGCTGGCGCGCCGATCGCGGTGGGCCAGCTGGTGCGGGCCCGCTGCGAGCTGACCGGCAGGCTCACCGAACTGGCTGCCGGGCGGGAACGGCAGCAGAAGCTGCACGACCACGCGGTGCGCGCCGAGGAGCGGACCCGGCTGGCCCGCGAGATGCACGACGTGGTCTCGCACCAGGTCACGCTGATCGCGATCCAGGCAGGCGCGCTGCAGGTGGTGGCCGAGGACCCGGATTCCCGGGAGATCGCGCTGACCATCCGCAGGCTGTCCAACCGCACCCTGGAGGAACTGCGCAACCTGGTCGGCCTGCTGCGCTCCTCCACCCTGGACTGCGAGGCGGCCCAGCCGACCCTGGCGGACGTGCCGGAACTGGTCGCCGACAGCGGCCTGCCGACCACGCTGACCATGGGCCCGATGCCGGGTCCGGTGTCCCCGCAGCTGGGCTGCGCGGTGTACCGGACCGTGCAGGAGGCGCTGACCAACATCGGCAAACACGCCTCGGGCGCGCCGGTCACGGTGCACCTGGGCCTGGCGGGCGGCAGCCTGCACGTGGAGGTGCGCAACGCGTGCCCGCGTGGTTCGGACGGTCTCGCGCCGCTGCCGCCTGGCGGGCACGGGCTGATGGGCCTGCGCGAGCGGGCGGCGATGCTCGGTGGCACGCTCACCGCGCAGCCGACCGAGGACGGCGGGTACGTGGTGCACGCCAGTTTCCCGCTCACCGCGGAGAACCTGGCCGCACCGGCCCCCGCTGGCCCGGTTCCGGTCTCCTCCCCTGCTGCTCCGGCGGACGGCCCCGCGCCGTCGGCCCCGGTCACCGCGGCTCCGGCGCCCCTGCCGGTCACCGCCCGGCGGAGCACCCATTCCGCCGCGACCGGGCAGTCCGCGCTGGCCTCGGCCGAGCACCTGGCGATGCTGCGCCATCCCCGGCCGCGGGAACCCAGTCCAGCGGAACTGCACCTGTCAGCACAGTGACAACGGGGGCAGGGATTCCTGCCTCGCGGTGACAAGCCCAGGTCAGGGCGGTCCGATGGCACGCGGTCGGCTCATGCTTGGGCCCATGACCGACGTCCTGTCCCCCGGATCGCACCTGATCGAGGTCGGCGGCATCCGCCTGCGCTACCACGTGGCGGGCGCGGGCCCGCTCTGCCTGGTGCACTCCGGCGGACCCGGCATCCACTGGGAGTACCTGCGGATGCCCGAGCTGGAGCGCCACCTGACCGTGGTCTACCTGGAGCCGGTGGGCACCGGCCGGAGCGACCTGCTGCCCGGCGGCCGGTACACCGTGCGCCGCTACGCCGAATTCGTCGACGGCGTGATCGATCACCTGGGCGGCCCCGAGGTGTACTTCCTCGGCCATTCGCACGGCGCCTTCGTCGGCCTGCAATACGCCCTGGACCACCCGGAACGCCTGACCGGGCTGATCCTCTACGACGGCGCCCCCACCATGAACACCCCCGACTTCGACGCGGAGGTCGCCCAGGGCGTCCAGGCCCACCTGGCCGCCCATCCCGGCGACCGCTACACCGAGCGCGCCGCCGCGGCCTTCGGCCAGACCGCCATCACCGACGACGCCTCCTTCCGCGCCTACCTGGCCGCCATCCTGCCGCTGTACTTCGCCGACTACCCGGCCATCGACCTCTCCGGCTGGCTGGACACCCTGGACGCCACGCACGACCCGGACCGCCGCCCGGAGACCTGGGACGTGCGCGATGACCTGGATGTCATCCACACCCCGACCCTGGTCCTGGTGGGCAGGCACGATTTCATCTGCGGCCCGCGCTGGGCCAGGGAGCTGGCCGCCGGCATCCCCACCGCGCACCTGGTGCTGCTGGAGCACAGCGGCCACTTCGGGCACCTGGAGGAACCGGTCGCGTTCTTCGGCGCGGTGGCCGCCTTCACCGGGTCGGCTCAGCGGGTTTCCGCGATCACCCAGTCCAGGTAGCCCGGGGATCCGGCGACGATGGGGGTGGCGATGAGTTCGGGTTCCTCGTAGCTGTGCCGGGCCCGCAGTTCGGCGAGCAGGGCGTCCAGGCGGTCGGCGCTGGTCTTGCACTCCAGGCGCCATTCGGGGTCGGACTGGATGGCGCCGTGCCAGCGGTAGACGCTGGTGACGGGCAGGATCTGCACGCAGGCCGCCAGCCGGGCCTCGACCACGGCGGCGGCCAGGGCGTGCGCGGCCCCGGGGGTGTCCAGGGTGGTGGTGACGATCAGGTGCTCGGCCATGGCAGGCACGGTACCGAGCCCGGGACGGCAGACGGCCCGGAGGCGGGCGGCCTCCGGGCCGGTCGTCTTACTGACCCCTGCCACCGGCCGCTTCCGACATCGCGGCCTGCTTCGAACCGGCCGTGCCCCACACGGCCGTACCACAAGTCGTGCTGCTTCTCAGGCCGAGTGTCAGGCCTCGCCGCGCTGGGCCCGCAGCCGCGCTAGGGCTTCCTCCAGGATCGCCTGGCCGTCGGCGTCGGAGCGGCGCTCCTTCACGTAGGCCAGGTGAGTCTTGTAGGGCTCGTTGCGCGGCGCGGCCGGAGGCGCCTGCTCGTTGCGACCTGCCGGGAGCCCGCAGCGCGGGCAGTCCCAGCTCTCCGGTACCTCGGCCTCCAAGGCGAAGGACGGCCGGACCTCGTGCCCGTTGGCACAGAAGTAGGCCACCCGTTGCCTCGGCGCCGATTCACCTCGTTCGGACTCGCCCATCGGGCCAGCACCGACTCGGGTGCCGCGGATCGCGTTACCGCCAGCCATCGACCCTCACTTCCCCCGTCATGTATTTGCCCCTGGTGCCTGTGTTCACTTGTCAAGTCCGGATCCGGACTGTCAACCGTTGGAACGGCCGAGGCCCGGATCCGGTTCCCTCAGCTCAGGTTGCCGCTGCTGGGGCGAGCTTCATCAACAGGCCGACACCGATGATGGAGATCAACCAGACCGCGCCGAAGAACAGCGTGAGCCGGTCCAGGTTCTTCTCCACCACACTTGAGCCGGACAGGCTCGACTGCATGCCGCCGCCGAAGAGCGAGGAAAGCCCGCCGCCCCGGCCACGGTGCAGCAGCACCAGGAGCACCAGCACCACGCTGGCCACGATCAACACAATCTGAAGAGTCAGCTTCATCTCATCCTCGCCGTACCGCGGTAGACGTCACAGAGTACCGGTAAGGGCGGCCGACTTGGACCGCCCTCCGGATCATTGCCGTACGTAATGGCGATTGCACTACGTAATGGCCAGGTCACGGCCTTACGGCAGCGGACCGCCGGCGGCGAGGGCGCAGAGTTTCGCGAACTCCTCCGCGTCCAGGCTGGCCCCGCCGACCAGGGCGCCGTCGATGTCCTCCTGCTTGATCAGTTCGGCGATGTTGCCGGACTTGACCGAGCCGCCGTAGAGCACCCGCACCGAGGCCGCCACCTCGGGCCCGTACTTCTCCGCGAGCTTGGCCCGGATCGCCCCGCACACCTCCTGGGCGTCGGCCGCGCTGGCCACCCGCCCGGTGCCGATGGCCCACACCGGCTCGTAGGCCACCACGACCTGCTGGACCTGCTCGGCCTTGAGGCCCTTGAGGCCGGCGATGAGCTGGTCAGTGGTGTACTCCACGTGCGTGCCCGCCTCGCGGATCTCCAGCTTCTCGCCGATGCAGAAGATCGGCGCGACACCGTGCTTGAGCGCCGCGCGGACCTTCTTGTTGACCAGGTCGTCGGTCTCGCCGTGGATCTCCCGGCGCTCGGAGTGGCCCACGACCACCCAGGCACAGCCGAGCTTGGCCAGCATCGGACCCGAGATGTCCCCGGTGTAGGCGCCGGAGTCCGACGGCGAGAGGTCCTGCGCACCATAGGTGAGCAGCAGCTTGTCGCCGTCCTTGAGGGTCTGGATGCTGCGGATGTCCACGAACGGCGGCAGCACCGCCACATCGACCTTGTCGTAGTACTTGTCCGGCAGGGAGAACGCGAACTTCTGGACCAGCGCGATGGCTTCCAGGTGGTTCAGGTTCATCTTCCAGTTGCCGGCGATGAACGGCTTGCGCGCCATCAGTCCTCCAGGACGGAAACGCCGGGGAGTTCCTTGCCCTCAAGGAATTCCAGGGATGCTCCACCACCGGTGGAGATGTGCGAGAAACCGTCCTCCGGCAGGCCGAGCAGGCGCACCGCGGCCGCGGAGTCGCCGCCGCCGACGACGGTGAACGCCGAGGAGCCGACCAGGGCCTGGGCCACCGCGCGGGTGCCGCCCGCGTACTCGGCGACCTCGAAGACGCCCATCGGCCCGTTCCAGAACACGGTCTGGGCGTCGGCGAGCTTGGCGGCGAAGAGCGCTTCGGTGTCCGGGCCGATGTCCAGGCCCATCCGCCCGGCCGGGATGCCGTCCACCGGCACCACCACGGGGGCGGGCTGGGTGGCGGCGCCGAAGTCCGGGAACCGTTCGGCGGTGGCCACGTCGACCGGCAGCACCAGTTCCACGCCGCGCTCGGCCGCCTCCTTGAGGAAGCCGCGCACGGTGTCGAGCTGGTCCTCCTGCAGCAGCGAGTCGCCGACCTCGTGGCCCTGGGCCTTGAGGAAGGTGTAGGCCATGCCGCCGCCGATGAGCAGCCGGTCCACCTTGGCCAGCAGGTTGGCGATCACGCCGAGCTTGTCCGAGACCTTGGACCCGCCGAGCACGACCACGTAGGGCCGCGCGGTGTCGGTGGTGAGCTTGCGCAGCACCTCGACCTCGGCCAGCACCAGGCCGCCCGCGTAGTGCGGCAGCAGCTTGGCCACGTCGTAGACCGAGGCCTGCTTGCGGTGCACCACACCGAAACCGTCGGAGACGAACGCGCCGTCGGCGCCGAGCAGCGCGGCGAGTTCGGCGGCGAAGGCGGCCCGCTCGGTCTCGTCCTTGCTGGTCTCCCGCGCCTCGAAGCGCACGTTCTCCAGCAGCGCCACCTGGCCGTCGGTCAGCCCGTCCACAGTGGACTTGGCGGACGGGCCGGTCACGTCGGCGGCCAGGGCCACCTCAGCGCCGAGCAGCTCGCCCAGCCGGGCCGCGACCGGGGCGAGGGAGAACTTGGGGTCGGGCTCGCCCTTGGGGCGGCCCAGGTGTGCCGCGACGAGCACGCGGGCCCCGGCCTCGGTCAGCTGCCGCAGGGTGGGCAGCGAGGCGCGGACCCGGCCGTCGTCGGTGATGACGGAGCCGTCCAGAGGAACGTTGAGGTCGGCGCGCACCAGCACGCGCCGACCGGCAACACCCTCGGCGAGCAGATCTGCCAGGGTCTTCACAGTTGTCTCTCCGTCAGAGCTTCGAGGCGACCAGCGCGGTCAGGTCGACCAGGCGGTTGGAGTAGCCCCACTCGTTGTCGTACCAGCCGACGACCTTGACCTGGTTGCCGATGACCTTGGTCAGCGGCGCGTCGAAGATGCAGGACGCCGGGTCGGTGACGATGTCGGAGGAGACGATCGGGTCGGTGTTGTAGCGCAGGATGCCCTTGAGCGGGCCGTCGGCCGCCGCCTTGACCGCGGCGTTGACCTCCTCGACGGAGGTCTCCCTGCCCACCACGACGGTGAGGTCGGTGGCCGAGCCGGTGGGCACCGGCACGCGCAGCGCGTAGCCGTCCAGCTTGCCCTTCAGCTCCGGCAGCACCAGGCCGATGGCCTTGGCCGCGCCGGTGCCGGTGGGCACGATGTTCAGCGCGGCGGCGCGGGCCCGGCGCAGGTCCGAGTGCGGGGCGTCCTGCAGGTTCTGGTCCTGCGTGTAGGCGTGGATGGTGGTCATCAGGCCCTTTTCGATCCCGAAGGTGTCGTTGAGGACCTTGGCCATCGGCGCCAGGCAGTTGGTGGTGCAGGAGGCGTTGGAGATGATGCTCTGCGACCCGTCGTAGAGGTGGTCGTTGGCGCCGAGCACGACGGTCAGGTCCTCGCCCTTGGCCGGGGCGGAGATGATGACCTTCTTGGCGCCACCCTCGTCGATGTGCTTGCGCGCGGCATCGGCGTTGGTGAAGAACCCGGTGGACTCGACGACGACGTCGACACCCAGGTCCTTCCACGGCAGCTTGCCGGGGTCGCGCTCGGCGAGGGCCTTGATGACCTTGCCGTTGACCGAGATGCCCTCATCGGTCACCCGCACCTCGGCGTCGAGACGGCCCAGGATCGTGTCGTACTTGAGCAGGTGCGCCATCGTGGCCACGTCACCCAGGTCGTTGAAGGCCACGATCTCGATGTCCCGGCCACTGGCGGCCAGGGCACGCCAGAAGTTGCGGCCGATCCGACCAAAGCCGTTCACACCCACGCGAACCGTCACGGTGCGTCTCCTCGAAGTTCGTCCCGGCCGTCCAAGACCGGGCGCTAACCGGCGTTTGCGCATTCACCCTAGCGGGCGGGAATGTCGCTGGTCACGGCCACCCGGGGAACTGGCTTGATCGAGACAGAGACACAGCCCACGCCAAGATTCACCCACACTGCCGCCCGCCACTACCGGCGCGGACCGCCACCCAGCATGAGTTGGGCCAACCGGTACGCCCGGTTGGCCCAAATGGGCGTACCGGTTGGGCCAACTCGACCGAGGTTTGCTCAGGCGTCGAGCATGTCCGCGGTGACGACGCTCTCGGTGTCGCCGACGCCGAGTTCGCGGGCCTTCTTGTCGGCCATCGCCAGGAGACGCCTTATGCGGCCTGCCACCGCGTCCTTGGTCATCGGGGGTTCGGCGAGCTGGCCCAGCTCCTCCAGGGACGCCTGACGGTGTGCCAGGCGCAGTGCGCCCGCGGCGACCAGGTGGTCGGGGACGTCGGCGCCGAGGATGTCCAGGGCGCGTTCGACCCTGGCGGCGGCGGCGACGGCGGCGCGGGCGGAGCGGCGCAGGTTGGCGTCGTCGAAGTTGGCCAGCCGGTTGGCGGTGGCCCTGACCTCGCGGCGCATCCGGCGTTCCTCCCAGGCCAGCACGCTGGAGTGCGCGCCGAGCCGGGTGAGCAGCGCGCCGATGGCGTCGCCGTCGCGGACCACGACCCGGTCGGCGCCGCGCACCTCGCGGGATTTGGCCTGGATGCCCATCCGCCGGGCCGCGCCGACCAGGGCCAGGGCCGCTTCGGGGCCGGGGCAGGTGACTTCCAGGGCGGAGGAGCGGCCGGGTTCGGTGAGCGAGCCGTGTGCGAGGAAGGCGCCCCGCCAGGCGGCCTCGGAGTCGCAGGTGCCGCCGCTGACCACGTGCGCGGGCAGGCCACGCACCGGACGGCCCCTGGGATCCAGGAGGCCGGTCTGGCGGGCCAGGCCGTCGCCGTCCTTGACCACCCGGACCACGTACCGGGTGCCCTTGCGCAGCCCCCCCGAGGTGATCACGTGCACGTCGCTGATGTGCCCGAACAGTTCCTGGATCTCCTTGCGCAGCCTGCGCGCGGCCGACCCGGTGTCGATCTCGGCCTCCACCACGACGCGGCCTGCCACGATGTGCAGGCCGCCGGCGAAACGCAGCAGCGAGGACACCTCGGCCCGGCGGCAGCAGGTCTTGGTGACAGCGAGACGGCTCAGCTCGTCCTTGACCGACGCGGTCATCGCCATGGCTGGCCCTCCTTGAGTGCGCCGGATCCCGGTCCGCGCGGACCGGGGATCTCGGCTAGTGCTTCGTGCAGACTCACCGCGAGCGCGGCCGGATCGTGCCGGTCCGGGGCGCCGTGGTGGCAGATCTTGCGCAGGGTGGTGACCGCGCCGAGCGCGGCGGCGGCCCGGCGCAACCGGTCCGGGGTGGACACCGAGTCGACGTCGGCGACCACCGCGTCCACCCGCAGCCGCGGCGCGTGCTCGGCCAGCACATGCAGGTGCTGTTCCGGGGAGAAGCCCTCGGTCTCCCCCGGCTGCGGCACCAGGTTGAGCACGACGACCTTGCGCGCGGCGGTGTCGACCAGGGCTTCGTGCAGTTCGGGCACGAGCAGGTGCGGCAGCACGCTGGTGAACCAGGAGCCGGGTCCGAGCAGCACCACGTCGGCCTCGGTGACCGCGGTGACGGCCTCCTCGCAGGCCTTGGGCGCCTCGGCCCCTGGCGCGGCGCCTTGCAGCCGGACTCGCTGGACCCGGCCGGGGGTGCTGGCCACGGCGACCTGGCCGCGGATCCGGCGCACCGATTTCGGGTCGTCGTCGAGACCGACCACATCGGCCTCGATGTCCAGCGGCACCCGGCTCATCGGCAGCACCCGTCCACGCACTCCCAACAGTTTGCGCACCTCGTCCAGCACCGCCACCGGATCGCCGAGGACTTCCAGGAGCCCGGCCAGTACGAGGTTGCCCACCGCGTGCCCGGCCAGCGCGCCCGATCCGCCGAAGCGGTGCTGGAACACGTCCGTCCACAGTAGACGATCTTCGTCCGGGTCCGCCAGCGCGGTCAGCGCCTTGCGCAGGTCGCCCGGTGGCAGCAGGCCCAGTTCCCGGCGCAGCCGCCCGGAGGAGCCGCCGTCGTCGGCCACCGTGACCACGGCGGTGACGTCGTCGGTCAGCCGCTTGAGCGCGGACAGCGTGGCCTGCAGGCCGTGGCCGCCGCCCAGTGCCACGGCCCGCATCGGCCTGCCCGGATTTCCGTTGGGTACCAGCGTCACTCCCGCCCCAGGTCCCGGTGCACGACCTTGACCGCCATCCCGTCCTCCTTGGCCAGCAACCCGGCGAGCTGCTCGGAGATCGCCACACTGCGGTGCTTACCACCCGTGCAGCCGATCGCCAGGGTCAGGTACCGCTTGCCTTCGCGGCGGTACCCGGCGCCGATGAGCCGCAGCAGCTCGTGGTAGCGCTCCAGGAACTCCTCCGCGCCCTCCTGGGAGAGCACGTAGTTGCGCACCGCCTCGTCCAGGCCGGTGAAGTCGCGCAGTTCCGGGATCCAGAACGGGTTGGGCAGGAACCGCACGTCCATCACCAGGTCGGCGTCCATCGGCAGGCCGTACTTGTAGCCGAAGGACAGCACGGTCACCCTGGTGCTGGCCGAGGTCTCGGTGCCGAAGGCGTCCTCGATCTTGGCGCGCAACTGGTGCACGGACAGGGCCGAGGTGTCCAGCACCAGGTCTGCCTCCTCCCGCAACGGAGTGAGCAGCCTACGCTCGTTGGCGATGCCGTCGGAGAGCCGCCCGTCGCCCTGCAGCGGGTGGCCGCGCCGGACGTGCTCGAAGCGGCGGATCAGCACCGCGTCGGTGGCTTCCAGGAACAGCACCTTGGGCTTGTAGCCGCGGGCGTCCAGGTCCTTGATCACCGCGGCCAGGTCGTCGGTGAACGCGCGGCTGCGCACGTCCATCACCACCGCGACCCGGGAGATGACGCCCTGGGCCTGGGCGCCCAGTTCGACCATGGTGGCGACCAGTTCCGGCGGCAGGTTGTCCACCACGAACCAGCCCAGGTCCTCCAGGCATTTGGCGGCGGTGCTGCGGCCGGCCCCGGACAGGCCGGTCACCACCGCCACCTCGACGCCGGTCTTCTCCTCGGTCACCCGTCCTCCTGCCGTCCCGGGACCGGTTCGGTCACCGTGGTTGTCTTCTGCGTGGCCTTGTTCTCCGTGCCCTGCAACGCCGCCAGCACGGCCAGCGCGGTCTGCCTGCCCACCCCCGGCACCTCGGTGAGCGCCTCGACGGTGGCGGCGCGGAGCTTGCGCACCGAGCCGAAGTGCTTGAGCAGCGCGGCCTTGCGGGATTCGCCGAGCCCTGGCACCTCGTCCAGGGCCGAGGTGGTCATCCGCTTGGACCGCTTCTGCCGGTGGTAGCGGATGGCGAAGTCGTGAGCCTTGTCCCGAATCTCCTGCAACAGGTACATCGCCGCGCTGTTACGGGCCAGGATCACCGGATCGGGGTCGGCGGGCAGCCAGACCTCCTCCAGGCGTTTGGCGATGCCGATCACCGCGACATCGCTGATCTCCAGCTGGGTCAGCACCTCGGCGGCGGCGTTGACCTGCGGCGCGCCGCCGTCGATGACGAGCAGGTTGGGCGGGTAGGCGAAGCGGCGCGGTCGTCCGGTGGTGGGATCGATGCCGGGCCTGGCCTCGGTCTCGGCGTCGACCTCGCCGGTGGCCGGTGCGGTGCGGGCGATCTCCTCGACGTCGGCGCGGTGCCGGGCGAAGCGGCGGCGCACCACCTCGGCGATGGAGCCGACGTCGCCGCCGACATCGCCGGTCTCGGCGTCGCCCTTGATGGCGAAGTGCCGGAACTCGGATTTGCGGGCCAGGCCGTCCTCGAAGACCACCAGCGAGGCCACCACGTCGGTGCCCTGGATGTGGCTGACGTCCACGCATTCGATCCGCAGCGGCGCGGTCTCCAGGCCGAGCGCGTCCTGGAGTTCTTGCAGGGCAAGGGATCGGGCCGTGAGGTCGCCGGAGCGGCGGAGTTTGAACTGGGTGAATGCCTCGGCCGCGTTGCGGGCCACGGTCTCGGCCAGCGCGCGTTTGTCCCCGCGCTGGGGCACCCGCAGCTGCACCCGGGAGCCGCGCAGTCCGGACAGCCAGTCGGTGACCGCTTCGGCATCCGGGGGCAGTTCGGGCACCAGGACCTCGCGCGGCACCGCCTCGGCCGCCCCGCCGCCGTCGGCCGCCTCGCCGAGTTCGTCCTGTTCGCCGTAGAACTGGGTGAGGAACTGCTCGACCAGGCCGGGGGTGTCGACCTCCTCGACCTTGTCGATGACCCAGCCGCGCTGGCCGCGGACCCGGCCGCCGCGCACGTGGAAGACCTGCACGGCGGCGGCGAGTTCGTCCTGGGCGAAGGCGATCACGTCCGCGTCGGTGCCGTCGCCGAGCACCACGGCCTGTTTCTCCATGGCCCGGCGCAGCGCGTCCAGGTCATCGCGCAGCCGGGCGGCCTTCTCGAACTCCAGTTCCTCGGCGGCGGCCTGCATTTGTTTCTCCAGGCGGCGCATCATGGTGTCGGTGCGGCCGGAGAAGAAGTCGCAGAAGTCCTCGACGATCTCCCGGTGTTCCTCGGCGCTGACCTTGCCGACGCAGGGCGCGGCGCATTTGTCGATGTAGCCGAGCAGGCAGGGGCGGCCGATCTGACTGTGCCGCTTGAACAGTCCGCTGGTGCAGGTGCGCGCGGGGAAGACCCGCAGCAGCAGGTCGATGGTCTCGCGCAGGGCCCAGGCGTGCGAGTACGGGCCGAAGTAGCGCACGCCCTTGCGCCGCGGGCCGCGGTAGACCTGGAGCCGCGGGAATTCCTCGCCGACGGTGACCGCGAGCATCGGGTAGGACTTGTCGTCCCGGTAGCGCACGTTGAACCGCGGGTCGAACTCCTTGATCCAGGAGTACTCCAGTTGCAGCGCCTCGACCTCGGAGGACACCACGGTCCACTCCACCGAGGCGGCGGTGGTGACCATCTGCCGGGTGCGCGGGTGCAGGCCTGCCAGGTCGGCGAAGTAGGAGGAGAGCCGGCTGCGCAGGCTCTTGGCCTTGCCGACGTAGATGACCCGTCCGGTGCCGTCGCGGAACTTGTACACGCCGAAGGAGTCCGGGATGGTTCCGGGCGCTGGACGATAGGTGGACGGATCGGGCACGCCGTAAGCCTACGGCGACACACCGACAGCGGATCGCCTGGTCGGCTTAGATCAGTACGATCCGCTCCCCGTCGACCTTGACCGGGATCTGGGTGAGCCCCGCCTTGGCCGGGCCCTTGCGCACCTCGCCGGTCTCGCCGTCGAAGAGGCTGCCGTGCGTCGGACAGTCGATCACGCCGCCGACCGGCGGGCTGACCAGGTTGCCCCGGTGCGGGCAGCGCGGGTCGAAGGCGCGCACCGTGCCGTCCTTGGTGCGCACGATGAGCAGGATGCCGTTGCCCTCGGTCTCCACCAGCGCGCCGCCGGTGGCGGGCAGCGCGGAGAGCCTGGCCAGTTCGGCGCCGGGTCTGGCGGTGCCGGTGCCGCCGGTGCGCGGCGGTTTCCCGCTGCCGCAGGCGGCGGTGGTTCCGGCCAGGGCGAGCAGTCCACACAGGACCGTGCGACGGGACAGCGGTGGCGGCATGCCGGACATCCTAAGAAGGGTGTCTAGTCTTCGGGCCGGTCGAGCCTGGCCAGGATCCCGGGGTCGCAGCCGCGGTCGGCGGCGGCGCGGCGGGCTGCGTCCCGGTCGCCCTCCCAGAGCAGGATCTCCACCAGCACGGTGTTGCGCCGCTGGTCGTCCTCGCCGGGCTGGCGCAGCCAGCGCAGCACCCGCTGGCGTTCGCGGTCCCAGGCTTTGGCGTGATCGGCGACCGCGCGCAGCCGGAGGTAGGCGTCCAGGCCGGGGCGGGCGCGGAAGGCGGTGCGGCGCAGTTCGACCGCGCGGTCCAGCCTGCCCAGCCGGACGCACTGGTCCACGGCGAGGTCGACCAGGCGGGGCACCGCGCCGGTGCCCTTGGCGGCGACCAGGCCGCGTTCCACCCAGGCCAGCGCTTGCTCGCTGCGGCCGGCGGCTTCGAGTTCGGAGGCGATGCGCAGGTACTGCCAGGCGGTGGACAGGTCGGTGGCCAGGATCTGCACGGTGAGGTCGGGATCGCCGGTGTGCTCGGCGAGTTCGTGCACCAGGCGGGTGACGGCGGCGCGGTGCCGGTCGTAGCGGCCGGTCTGGCCGAAGCGCACGGTGGGCAGGCCGCGGCAGGCGGCTTCGGCGCCCTGCCGGTAGTAGGCGAGTCCGGCGGCGCCCAGGGCGTCGGTGTACTCGGTGAGCCGCACCTCGGGGCCGTCGGGGTGGGCCAGTTGCAGCCGGATCAGCCAGCCGGCCAGCCGGTAGGGGTCGGGGCGGACCAGGCGGCAGGCGATGGCGTGCGCGACCAGGGCCCGCTGGGCCAGGTCGGCCAGTTCGTCCCAGTGGCCGCCTGCCTGGTGCGCGGCCCCGGCGAGCACCTCGACGACCTGTTCGGCGAACTGCACGGCCTCCTGGGCGCGGCCGTCGGAGACGAGGTCGTGCAGGGACTGGACCACCTGGTGCAACCGTTGCCAGTGCGCGGTGTCGTCCTGGTGCCCTGGCGGGGACAGCGAGCCGTGGAGGGTGCTGCGCAGTGCAGCCACATCGTGGAACTCGTCCCCTGCCCGGCCCGCCACGAGGAGATGAAACCGCACGGGTGAGCACTCCCGCGCGGGCTTGACCCCGTTCAGCGCAGCGGATGCGACCAGGTGGCCCAATCAGGTGCGACTAGGCGGCCGAGCGCAGCGCGGCGGGCGCGGTCAGCGTCCAGACCGCGTGCGCGATCGCGTTGGTGTTGCGGGAGAGCGCGGCCGCGTTGACGTTGTTCACCCCGTCGCAGGAGCGGTGGTAGCACGGGTCGAACGCCTGACCGGCGGTGCCGCCCCACTTCTGCGCCTGCGCCGCGCTCTTGCGGACCTCGGCGCCGGTGAAGGTGCCACCGGTGGCGATGCCCGCGCGGGCGAAGGCGGCGTGGTCGGACCGGCCGCCGACGCTGGTCTGCTCGGTCTGCACACCGGCGCCGCGGAAGTAGTTCTCCAGCAACGTGGTCAGCGCCGCGGACCCGGTGGGCTGGCCTGCGCTGCTGTAGACGAAGTAGCCGGGGTTGGGCGAGCCGATCATGTCGAAGTTGAGGTAGGCCTTGATCTGGGCCTTCTGCGCCGCGGACAGGCTGGCCACCCAGCGGGTGGAGCCGATGAGGCCGAGTTCCTCCGCGCCCCACCAGCCGAAACGCAGGTGCTTGGTGGTCTTGAGCTGCTGCTTGGCCACGGTCAGCGCGACTTCCAGGAGGCCGCTGGAGCCGGTGCCGTTGTCGTTGATGCCCGCGCCCGCGGAGACGCCGTCGAGGTGGCCGCCGAACATGATGGTGTTGTTCTCATCGCCGCCGGGCCAGTCGGCGATCAGGTTGTAGCCGGTGGCGCCGCTCTGGGTGAAGGTGTGCACGGTGGTGCGGAATCCGGCGGCGTCGAGCTTGCCCTTGACGTAGTCCACCGAGGCCTTGTAGCCAGGCCGCCCGTGTGCCCGGTTGCCGCCGTTGGCCGCGGCGATCTTGCCGAGTTCGGTGAGGTGCGCCTGGATGTTCGCGGTGGGAATGGTCGGCGGCGCGGCGGGCGCGGCCGCGGTGGCGGTGCCGGCGATGCCGCTGACGACCAGTGCGGCGGTGGCCGTCACCGAGCCGAGAACGAGTCGGAGTTTCACGCGGACCTCCCGATCGGGCTGATCGCGCAGGGTTGCGATCAGCTGCACGGCGAGTGTCGAACGGGCGTGACCGTGGGCGGTACCCGACTTTTGTCGGAAACAGTTAGCGGTATTGCGATGAGTGCATACGGTGCACAACGGAAAACGCCGCCTCCGCTGCCGCGGAGACGGCGTCCCTGGGCTGGTATTACCTGGTCTGGCGCTACTTGGTCTCGCCGTCGCTGAGTTCGGTCGAGTCGCCCGGTGTGGCCGGGGGTTCCGGCGCGGGCGCCGGGTCGACGACCGCGGGCGGGATGACCGGCGGCACCACGGCGACCGAGGCGCGGCCGGGCGGCGGCACATCGGTCTGGGCGACCGCGGTGGCCTCCTTGACCGCGCGGGCGATCTCCGGGTCGGGCGCGGTGTCGAACCAGGAGGCGATCGACTCGTCGTCCTCCTCCGGCCTGGACTCGGTGTCCGGCGGCGGGGCCTCGTAGCGGAAGACGCCGTCCTCGCCCTTGCTGCCGAACATCTTCGCGAAGCCCTGCAGCGCGTCGCCGAACTGGCTGGGCACCATCCACACCGTGTTGGAGTCGCCCTGGGCCATCTGCGGCAGCGTCTGGAGGTACTGGTAGGCCAGCAGTTCCGGCGTCGGCCTGCCAGCCTTGACCGCGGCGAAGACCTTCTCGATCGCCTTGGCCTGGCCCTGGGCCTGCAGGTAGCGCGCGGCCCGCTCGCCCTGCGCCTTGAGGATGCGGCTCTGCCGCTCGCCCTCGGCGGAGAGGATCGCGGCCTGCTTGCCACCCTCGGCGGCCAGGATCTGGGCCTGCTTCTGGCCTTCGGCGGTCTTGATGGAGGACTCGCGCTGGCCTTCGGCGGTGAGGATCATGGCGCGCTTCTCCCGGTCGGCGCGCATCTGCTTCTCCATCGAGTCCTGGATGGAGGGCGGCGGGTCGATCGCCTTCAGCTCGACCCTGGCGACCCGGATGCCCCAGCGGCCGGTGGCCTCGTCGAGCACGCCGCGCAGCTGGCCGTTGATGGAGTCACGCGAGGTCAGCGTCTGCTCCAGGCTCATGCCGCCGACCACGTTGCGGAGTGTGGTGGTGGTGAGCTGCTCGACGCCGATGATGTAGTTGGAGATCTCGTAGACCGCCGCCCTCGGGTCGGTGACCTGGAAGTAGACCACCGTGTCGATGGACACCGTGAGGTTGTCCTCGGTGATCACCGGCTGCGGCGGGAAGGAGACGACCTGCTCGCGCAGGTCGATCCGGGCCCGCACCCGGTCCAGGAAGGGCACCAGGATGTTCAGCCCCGGGGCCGCGACCGTGCGGAAGCGGCCCAGCCGCTCGATGACCGCCGCCTGCGCCTGCGGGATGACCAGCACTGCCTTGACGACAGCGACCAGCACCAGCAGGACGATGACGGCGACGACTACAACCGCGCCCACTCCAGCCTCCAACGCCTCAGCCTTCCGCCCACACGACCGCGGTCGCTCCAGCGATATCCATGACGGTGACGGCCCGTCCGACCTCGATCACCTGCGTCTCGTCGTAGGCGCGGGCCGACCAGATCTCGCCACCGAGTTTCACCTGTCCACCGTGGGCGTCCACAGTGGACAGTACTACTGCCTTGCCGCCGACCAGCGCTTCCACGTTGGTTTTCACATGGTCCCCGGCCAGCATGCGGCGGCGCAGCGCGGGCCGGACGGCCGCGAGCAACACGACCGAACTGACCGCGAACACCGCGACATCGACCCACAGCACGTCGATCACCGCAGCGGATCCGGCGGCCGCCAGGGCCGCGACGCCGATCATGAGCAGCACGAAGTCACCAGAAAGCACTTCCGCTGCCAGAAGCAGGACTCCGGCTACCAGCCAGACCAGGGCGGCCATGTCGCCATCGTGGCAGAGTGCGCCACCCGTTGCCGACCGTGACCAGCCGCCGTGACCGACGTGTGATCTACCGGGCGACAGTTCTCACCCGATCCGGGATCACCCCCGCGAACCCACAGTGACGAAGTCAATTAGCCGTTCCACCGCACCGACCAACGGCGTCTCCAAGTCCCGAAACCCCCGAACCCCGGACAGCACCCGCCGCCACCCCGCGGCCGGTTCCCCCCACCCCAGCTCAGCACACACCCCGGTCTTCCAGTCCTGTCCCCGGGGAACCACCGGCCACTCCCGGATCCCCACCGAGCCAGGCTTGACCGCCTGCCAGATATCCACGTACGGGTGACCAGTGACAAGCACATCCGGGTGAGCCGCCCCCGCGACGATCCGAGATTCCTTGCTCCCCACCACAAGGTGATCCACCAACACCCCCAACCGCCGCCGCCCCCCAGGCCCGAACTCGGCCACCCGCGCGGCCAACTCGTCAATCCCGCCAAGGGGTTCGACCACCACCCCCGCCACCCGAAGGTCATGCCCCCACACCCGCTCGACCAGTTCCGCGTCGTGGATGCCCTCGACCCAGATCCGGCTGGCAGCAGCGGTCTTCGCCCGCAACCCGTCGACCCGGACCGATCCGGAGGCGGAAGCGGCGGGTTTGGCGGGCGCGGCGACCGGCTTGACCAGCGTCACCGGCTGCCCGTCGAGGAGGAAAGCGGCAGGCCGAAGCGGGAAAACCCGCTGCCGCCCATGCCGATCCTCCAGCACGACGTTGGCGCCCTCGACCCGGAGAACGGCGCCACAGAAGCCACTGGCCGGATCCTCGACGACGAGGTCCGGGTCGGCGGGGACTTCCGGGACGGCGCGGCGTTTGGGGCCGCCGGCGAGCACGTCACGTCCGTAGGGATCGGATGGGGAGGAGCGCACGGGCGCTAGGGTAGTCGCGACGCGGATGGACTCGGCGGACTGCGGCGGGTGGGCTCAGCGCGGGCCGGTGAACTGCGGTGGCGGGGCCCTGGCGTAGGTCGGCGAACTGCTGGCCCCTGACACTGCGGTGGATGGGCCGGTGTGGGCCGGTGATCTGCGGCGGTTGTGGCTGGTGCGGGGCGGTGACCTGCGGTTGGTGAGATGGTCCGGGGCGGAAGGCAACCTTTTCGGCTCGAAAAGCGTTCCGCAGAGGAAGCGGCGGGCGGGGCGGGGAAGACGCGGGCCGGGAAGATGGTGTGGGTCGGAGCGGCCAGCGGGGTCGGGCCGGGGCTGACCGGAGCTAGACGGCGCTGGCCGGGCCGGGCGGCGCGAGTCGGGGCGGCGCGGCGCGAGTCGGGGCGGCGCGGCGCGGCGCGAGTCGGGACCGCGCTGGCCGGGCCGGGCGACGCCAGTCGGGACGGTGCCAGTCGGGGCGGCGCGAGTCAGGACTGCGCGGGTCGGCGGAGGCTGGGCCGGGCGGGCCGCCGGGTGCGCCGAGCGGGGCCGCCGGATGCTGGGTGCGCGGGGCGGCGACCCGCCCGGCCAGGGCCTAGTAACCTTTTGTGGTGCCTTGTGCCTCCGCGACCATGGCGGTCTGGACCTCCGCGTGGCTGAACGGTTCCGCGGCCTCCGATGACGTGCTCGACGCCCTCCTGGCGTGGGGCGAACTCCAGGAGGTCACCGCGGGCGACGAACACGCCGCCGAACGGTTCGACCTGCCATTGCCCGGCGATCGCCCGGTCGGGCCCGCCCTGCTGCTGGCCTGCCTGCGCCGGTCCGGGGCGAGCACCGGCGCGCTGGTGCTGCCCGCGCCGGGTGACGTTCGTGGGCTTGGCGGGCCGGGGCCGTTCGGGGTGGCCGCGTTGCGGGCCGGGGAGGCCGTGGTGCTGCCCTCGGCTGCGGTGGGGCTGGTGCCGGCGGAGGTCGCCGAGGGTGTGGTGCGGTGGTCGGTGTTCACCCTGCCCACTCCCCCGCACCTGGAGTACATCGGCATCGGCGAGGCCGAACACGGCATGACGGAGGCGGTCCGCGCGGCCGCGGCGACCCTGGTGTCGCTGGACGTGGCCCGGCACCGCCCAGGCGTGCGCACCGAGATCGACGCCGCCCTGCGTGCTCGCCCGCGCACCCCGTGGCCGCCCGGCATGCCGGGCCGTGCGCTGCGGGTGCTGGAGCGGGCCGCGGAGGTGGCCGCGATCGTGCGGGCGGCGATGAGCGATCCGGACGGCGGCGCGGTTTCCGCCTCGGCCGCCCGCGCCCGCACGGCGGCGCTGAAGCCGCTCTCCGACGCGGTCCGCTCGGCTCGCTGCGCCGCGGTCACCGAAGCCGTCCGCCAGCTCGCCAACCAGGCCGGCCGCCACTGACTCCGGCACGACGGCCGCCGGGCGGATCGCGAACGTGGCCTCCCGTTCGGGAACACACACCGGCGGGCCCGCCGGGATGGGCAGCCATACTGGCCCACCTCGGCTAACACGCTGTACGACAGCGGCCAAGGTGGCGTCCCAGATCGGCCAACTCACCGTCCAGATCGGCCAACTCACCGCCCACAACGGCCAACTCACCGTCCAGACCGGCGAACACTCCGGTGGGGCGGTGGCTCTGGCGGAGTGTTCGCCGTTGTGGGGCGTTGGGTTGGCGGTTGTGGGGCGGGGTTAGGGGGTGGGGCGGCGGGTGGGGGGTTCGCAGCAGTGGGTGGCGCAGGGGAGGCCGTTGCGGGTGCAGCCTGCGGCGGGGAGGGGGGAGAGTTTGCGGGGGGTGGTGGGGTGGGTGTGTTCGCGGATCAGGTCCACGATGAGTTGGGCGAAGCGGGGGTCTGGGCCGGGGGTGGCGGCCCGGGTGAAGGACATGCCGTGTTCGGCGGCTCGGTCCTTGGCTTCGGCGTCTAGGTCCCAGATGACTTCCAGGTGGTCGCTGACGAAGCCGATGGGGCTGACGACCAGGGCCTGGACGCCCTGGGCGTGCAGGGTGTCGACGTGGTCGACGATGTCGGGGGCCAGCCAGGGGATGTGGGGTGGGCCGGAGCGGGATTGCCAGACCACGTCGTACCCGGGCACGCCGACGGCTTCGGCGACCAGGCGGGCGGCTTCGGCGATCTGGCGGGAGTAGCGCCGGCCGCCTTCCTCGGGCGGGCCGGCGGCCTCGTCGGCGGAGGTGGGCACCGAGTGGGCGGTGAAGACCAGCCGGGCCTGGTCGCGCTGGTCGGCGGGCAACTCGGTGTAGGCGGCGCGGACCGCGTCGGCGACCGCGTCGACGAACAGCGGGTGGTCGAAGAACTGGCGGAGTTTGACCAGGTCCAGGGCCTCGTCCACGGCGGTGCGGGCGCGGGTGATGTCCTCGTCGTACTGGCGGCAGGCGGAGTAGCCGCCGTAGGCGCTGGTCGGGAACACCAGCGCCGTGCGGATGCCGTCGGCGACCATCTTGGCGGCGGTGTCCTCCACCATGGGGTGCCAGTTGCGGTTGCCGAAGTAGACCGGCAACGTCATGCCCTGCCGGGTCAGTTCGGCGCGCACCGCGTCGATGATGGCCAGGTTGAGCCGGTTGATCGGCGAGACGCCGCCGAAGTGCAGGTAGTGCTGGGCGACCTCGTCCAGGCGGGCCGGCGGGACCCCTCGGCCCCTGGTGACGTTCTCCAGGAACGGCCGGACGTCCTCGGGCCCCTCCGGCCCGCCGAAGGACAGGAACAGCAACGCGTCGAAGCTCACCGGACAATCCTGCCCCCGCGCCGGATCTCGCACCGGGCGGGGGCAGGATTGTCAGGCAGTTGTCAGTCAGTCACCGACGGCGTGCATGCCGCCGTCGACCATCACCATGGAGCCGGTGGTGGCCGGGAACCAGTCGGACAGCAGCGCGCAGATGGCCTTGGCTGCCGGGGTGCGGTCGGAGGTGTCCCAGCCCATCGGGGCGCGCTTGGACCACAGGTCGTTGAAGTCGCTGAAGCCCGGGATGGACTTGGCGGCCATGGTCTCCAGGGGACCCGCCGCGACCAGGTTGACCCGGATGCCCTGCGGGCCCAGCTCGCGGGCCAGGTACTTGGTGCAGTTCTCCAGGGCGGCCTTGGCGAAGCCCATCCAGTTGTAGCTGCTCCAGGCGACGCGGGCGTCGAAGTCCATGCCCACGATCGAGCCGCCGCCCTCCATCAGCGGCAGCACCGCCTTGGCCAGGGCCTTGAGCGAGAACGCCGAGGTGTGCACGGCGACGGAGACGTCCTCCCACGGCACGTCCAGGTACTTCTCGCCGAGGCAGGACGGCGGGGCGTAGCCGATGGAGTGCAGCACCCCGTCCAGCGCCGGGACGTGCTCGCTGATCTTCCCGGCGAGGGTGTCCAGGTGCTCCTGGTTGGTGACGTCGAGTTCGATCACCGGCGCGGGCTTGGGCAGGCGCTGCGCGATGCGCTCGACCAGCCGCAGCCGCCCGAAGCCGGTGAGCACGACCTCGGCCCCCTGCTCCTGGGCGATCCTTGCGGCGTGGAAGGCGATGGAGGCCTCGGTGATCACTCCGGTGATCAGCACCCGCTTGCCTTCGAGCAGTCCGGTCACGTGCTCTTCCTCCGAGTCGACCTAGTCAAGAAGTGGTGGTTGCTAAGGCTCTAGCCTGGCAGAACGGGTCAGTGACCCATGCCCATGCCCCCGTCGACCGGCAGCACCGCGCCGTTGACGTAGGAGGCGCCGTCGGAGGCGAGCCAGGTGACCGCGGCCGCGACCTCCTCGGTCTTGCCGGCGCGCCGGGCCGGGACGGTGACCAGCTGCTCCTTGAGGCTTTCGGCCAGGTGCGCGGTCATGTCGGTCTCGATGAAGCCGGGCGAGATGACGTTCGCGGTGATGTTGCGCGAGCCGAGTTCCCTGGCGATGGAGCGGGCGACGCCGACCAGGCCCGCCTTGCTCGCGGCGTAGTTGACCTGACCGGCCTGGCCGGAGAGGCCGACCACCGAGGAGATGAAGATCATGCGGCCCCAGCGCTTCTTCAGCATGCCGGAGGCGGCGCGCTTGGCGACCCGGTAGGCGCCGGTGAGGTTGGCGTCCACGACCTTGGTGAAGGACTCCTCGGACATGCGCAGCAGCAGCACGTCGTCGACGATCCCGGCGTTGGACACCAGCACCTCGACCGGGCCGTGCTGGGCCTCGACCTCGCTGAAGGCGCGGTCGACCTGCGCGGCGTCGGTGACGTCGCACTGCACCCCGAACAGGCCCTCTGGCGCGCCGGAGCCGCGGTGGGTGATGGCGACCTTGTCGCCCTGCTCGGCGAAGGCACGGGCGATCGCCAGGCCGATGCCTCGGTTGCCGCCAGTGACCAGTACCGACCTAGACACCGTGGGTCCTCCATGACTCGCGCGGTTGCTGCTGCGGACGGCGTCAGGCTAGTCGGTCGCCTCGAACCCGCAGGAAAAGGCATCGAAGATGCGTAACCAGCGCATCCGCGCGTCGGCGCGCGGTCTCACCCCGGCGCGGTCGCCGATGGTGCTCACGGAGCATGCGGAAAAGGGGACGTGACCCATTCCGGGTCACGCCCCCGATCAATTCCGGGGAATTCAGCAGTACAGGTTGCCGCCGGGCGCGACACCGATGATGCCGGTGAAGCGCTGATAGTTGCCGACCCGGCTCTGCACCTGTCCGGGGTTCTTGCCATTGCATTCCAGTGAGCCATTGATGCTGCGGATGGTCTCGCCGAAGCCGCGGCTGTTCACCATGGCGTTGTGCGGGGTCATCGAACCCGGTCCGTTCTGGGTCATCCAGTACCAGATCGCGGTGCGCCAGGAGATGGTGGCGTCGTTCTGCACCAGCCAGGGGTTGCCCAGCAGGTTGACCCGCAGGTAGTCACCGGCGGCCTTGTAGTTGAAGTTCCAGCTCAGCTGGATCGGCCCGCGCCCGTAGTAGGCGGCCTGACCGGCCGGACAGCCATACGGCTGGCTGCGGTCGCAGTAGTGCGGGTAGTTGGCGGTGTTCTGTTCCACCACGTGCCGCAGCCCGCCGGTCTCGTGGCTGACGTTGGCCAGGAAGGCGGCCAGTTCCTGCCGCTGCACGGTGGCGCTGCCCTGGTTGGCGAAGGCGCCAATCGTTTGGGCTGCGTTGCGCAGGCCGGCGTAGGTGTAGAAGCCGTTGCGGCTGGGGAACATCTGGTTGAACTGGGCTTCGCTGATCATGAAGGCGGTCGGAGCGGCCGCGGCGGGGACCGCGACCACGAACCCGGCCGCGGACAGCACCGCGACCAGCAAGCCGAGAAGACGACGTCGCATCACACGCTCCTAGCTGCACAGGGGAAATGCGCGAGGCGGACCTCGCGAATTCGCAGCAGGACAGCACCGGACACCACGGAAGTGCGAAGCGCAGGGGTGGCCCCAAACCACTTCCGGGCGGCGGTGGCGACAGGTTCCGAACAACTGCGGGACCCATTTCGCCACAGGTGCGCGGCGGGCGGAAGTAACTTAAGTAGGGAGTTCGTAAATTTGGTCTGGACCATCGAATCCGGGAGCGTCCACATGGGGTACCCGGCGCAGTCCGGCGCGCCGCGCGACCCGGTGTGAGGCGTGGTTGTCCGGGCGCACCCTGGCGATGACGAGCTGTCCGGGCAGCTCGGTCCGGGCCCAGGTCACCACGGCGGTGGCCGCCTCGGCGCCGAGTCCGGCGCCCCAGGCGGCCGGGGCGAGCCGGTAGAGCAGGTTCAGCACCGGCCGTCCGGGTAGTTCCATGCGTTTGAGGCCACAGAACCCGATCGGGTCAGGTGTCCCGGGGCGGCGCAGCACCCAGTAGCCGAAGCCGTGCCGCCGCCAGTGTTCGTCCCAGCGCCCGAACAGTTCCTCCGCCTCAGCGCGGCTACTCAGGGCGTCGCCGGGGTTGTGCGCGCAGGCCAGCGGGTCGGCGTGGATGGCCAGGATGGCCTCGATGTCGCCCGCGTCCGGCCGGCTCAGGATCAGCCTGCCGGTACGCAATTCGGCGCTCATGGTCAGAGGCGGACCGGGTAGACCGGTTCGGGCACGTCGACCTTGATCCGGTGTTCGATGAAGATGCCGTGCCAGATCATGAAGCTGAGCACCGCCCAGAGCTGGCGGCTGCGGTCGCGCTCGCCCGTCTTGTGCTCGGCGAGCATGGCGAAGACGGCCTTCTTGTCCAGGATCTCGTCGGTCTTGGAGTCGGCGATGATGCCCCAGGCCCAGTCGTGCATCTCCTCCCGCAGCCAGTGCCGGATGGGCACTGGGAAGCCGAGTTTGCGCCGGTTGAGCACGTGCGGCGGGATGATCTTGGCCAGGGCCTGGCGCAGCGCGTACTTGGTGGTGCCGCCGGCCAGTTTCTGGTCGAGGGGCACGGTGGAGGCGACCTTGAAGACCTCCATGTCCAGGAACGGCACCCGCAGTTCCAGGGAGTTGGCCATGGTGACCTTGTCGGCCTTGGTCAGGATGTCCCCGCGCAGCCAGGTGAACAGGTCCACATGCTGCATCCGGGCCACCGGGTCCCAGTCCTTCGAGATCCGGTACCAGGGCTCGGTGATCTCCTTGAAGCCGATCCGTTCGTCGTAGTGCCGCAGCACGGCGCGCAGCTGCTCGTCCCGGAAGTTGCGCGCGTTGCCGTAGTAGCGCTCCTCCAGGGTCAGCGCGCCGCGGCGGAGGAGGTCCTTGCCGCGCACGCCCTCGGGGATCTTGGTGGAGACCTTGCCGAGCACCTTGCGCAGGCTGCCGGGCATCTTCTCGAACGGCGCCAGGGACAGCGGTTCGCCGTAAACGGTGTAGCCGCCGAACAACTCGTCCGCGCCCTCCCCCGACAGCACCGCCTTGACGTGTTTGCGGGCCTCGCGGGCGATGAACCACAGCGGCACCAGCGCCGGGTCGGCCACCGGATCGTCCAGGTACCAGATGATCAGCGGCATCGCCTGCATCATCTCCTGGGCGGAGACGGTGCGGACCACGTGCCGCACGCCGATCGCGGCCGCGGTCTCGGCGGCCACGTCGACCTCGGAGTAGCCCTCCCGCTCGAACCCGGCGGTGAAGGCGATCAGGTTGGGGTTGAACTGTTTGGCCAGGGTGGCGGTGGCGGTGGAGTCGATGCCGCCGGAGAGGAACGCGCCGACGGTGACCTCCGGGTCGGAGATCATGTGCTTGCCGACCGAATCCCGCATGACATCGGCGATCCGCTGGTACAGCGCCTCCGCCTCGGCCTCCCCGTGCACCGGCCGCGCGGTGAAGGTGGGGTTGAAGTAGCGGGCGAACTCCAGCTGCCCGCCAGGCCGCAGCCGGAACGCGGTGCCGGACTCGACCCGGCGGATGCCGGCGTGCAGCGATTCGGGTTCGGGCACGTACTGCAGCACCAGGTAGTGCTGCAACGCGGTGAGGTCGAGTTCCTCGGCCACCCCGAGCACCCCGGACAGTTCCAGGAGGCTCTTCTTCTCACTGGAGAAGGCGATCCCGCCGGGACCGGCGGAGTAGTAGAGCGGTTTGATGCCGAACTGGTCGCGCGCGCCGAAGACGATCCGCTCCTGGGCGTCCCAGATCATGAAGGCGAACATGCCGCGCAGCTTGGGCAGAGCGGCCGGGCCGAGGTAGTGGTAGGCGGCCACGATGGACTCGCCGTCGCCCTGGGTGCGGAACCGGGCGCCGAAGCGGGCGGTCAGCTCGGCGCGCAGCTCGCGGTAGTTGTAGATCTCGCCGTTGAAGTTGAGCGTGTACCGGTTGGGCGCCTCGGGCGGGCCCCACACCAGGGGCTGGTGCGAGTGTTCGAGGTCGATGAAGCCGAGCCGGTTGAAGCCGTAGACGACCTCGGCGTCGGCCCAGGTGTCGTGCTCGTCGGGTCCACGGTGCCGCTGGCAGCGCATGGCCGCTCCGACCGCGCCGCGGGCGCTGGCCGCCTGGGCGGGGGTGGCGCAGATCAGTCCCAGCACTCCGCACACGTGGGGATTCACCTCGGGTTGCTCGTCGGGCCGGAGACTCCAGTATCCCGTGCGGCCGGGTGGCGCCCGCCGACGGGTTACCTCAAGCGGAGGTAAGTTCTGCCCGCTGCCGCTTGCTGATCAGCGCGTTTGCCCACACCGTGACAGGCGTCTCAAGGAGGGCACATGTCGGTAGGCGTCAGCGCGGACGTCCCCAGCGGCGGGGGCAAACAGGGTGAGAAGCGGGTCGTGGCGAACGTGCTGCGCGGCTCGATCGGCAACCTGGTCGAATGGTACGACTGGTACGCCTACACGGCGTTCAGCATCTACTTCGCCAGCTCGTTCTTCCCCAAGAACGACTCCACCGCGGAGCTGCTGAACACCGCCGCGGTGTTCGCGGTCGGCTTCCTGATGCGTCCCATCGGCGGCTGGATGCTGGGCCGCTACGCCGACCGGTTCGGCCGCCGGGCCGCGCTGACCCTGTCCGTGACGCTGATGGCGGCCGGATCCCTGGTCATCGCGGTCACCCCGTCCTACACCTCGATCGGCCTGGCCGCGCCCGCGCTGCTGGTGGCCGCGCGACTGTTGCAGGGCCTGTCGGTGGGCGGTGAGTACGCCACCTCGGCGACCTACCTCTCCGAGGTCGCCTCACCGGGCAAACGCGGGTTCTACTCCAGTTTCCAGTACGTCACGCTGACCGCGGGCCAGCTGCTCGCCCTCGGCGTGCAGATCGTGCTGCAGCAGGTGCTCACCGAGGAGCAGATGCACTCCTGGGGCTGGCGGATCGCCTTCGTCATCGGCGCGGCGGGCGCGATCGTGGTGATGTGGCTGCGGCGCAGCATGGACGAGTCGGAGAGCTTCAAGAAGGTCGCCCAGTCCGAAGAGGGCAAGACCCCGCAGCGCGGCACCCTGCGCGCCCTGCTGCAGCACCCCAGGGAGTGCCTGCTGGTGGTCGGCCTGACCCTGGGCGGCACGGTGGCCTTCTACACCTACACCACCTACCTCCAAAAGTTCATGGTCAACACCAGCGGCATCAGCAAGCAGAACGCGGCCTGGATCAACTTCCTCGCCCTGGTCGTCTTCGTGGTCATCCAGCCCTTGGCTGGCAAGCTGTCCGACCGGATCGGGCGACGGCCGCTGCTGCTGTTCTTCGGCGTCTGCGGCACCCTGGGCACCGTCCCGCTGCTGACCGCGCTGGCCGGCACCAACTCGCCGGTGGCCGCGTTCTTCCTGATGCTGGCCGGGCTGATCATCGTCACCGGCTACACCTCGATCAACGCGATCGTGAAGGCCGAGCTGTTCCCCACCAACATCCGCGCGCTGGGTGTCGGTCTGCCCTACGCGCTGACCGTGGCCATCTTCGGCGGGTCCGCGGAGTACGTGGCGCTCTGGCTCAAGCAGGCGGGCATGGAGTCGGTGTTCTTCTACTACGTGGCGGGCTGCGTGCTGGTCTCGCTGCTGGTCTACGGCACCATGCGGGAGACCTCGAAGTCCTCCCCCCTGGAAGAGGGCTCGTTCCGCTGATCGCCGTTCTTGATCATCACTGTTTCTGATGGACGCGATTTCCGCTGATCACCGTGCCCGCCGGGTGGTGCTTGTCGCCCACCCGGCGGGCTTTTGGCCACTTCCCCGGGTGCGATGGCTCCGATCGGGCTAATCTGCCCGCGGTATCCGCGTTTCACGGCCATCTGGGGTATTGACGATGCGACAACTGAGTGCCGTGATGGCGGTGTTGCTCACCGCCACCGCGCTCACGGCCTGCACCCAGGTCTCTCCTGGCACACCGAAGGCCGGGCCTTCCACCCGCAACATCGCTGATGAGATCAAGGGTGGTCCGACCTCCGAGCTGCGCAAGACCTTCTCCACCACGCCGCAGCAGGTCAACGACTACTGGAACAGCGACCGGCTGCGCGACGCCCGGCCCAAGCAGCCCGGTCCCAACGACGGCGGCAGCGACGTGCCGAAGGAGAACCCGGGCGCGCAGGTGGTGATCCAGCCATCCGA
This sequence comes from Crossiella sp. CA198, assembly GCF_052078295.1. Taxonomy (NCBI): domain Bacteria; kingdom Bacillati; phylum Actinomycetota; class Actinomycetes; order Pseudonocardiales; family Pseudonocardiaceae; genus Crossiella; species Crossiella sp. CA198. The sequence continues at coordinate 49,348 of NZ_JBQJIM010000011.1, read as the reverse complement.
CGGGGTGATCGGGCAGGTCAAGCCGGACTCCAACGGCACCAACCCGCGCGGCGACGCCTGGTCGCGGGCCGGGCTGAGCGAGACCACGGTCGGACGGCTCTACTACACCTTCGGCGGCAAGCCGTACGTGTGCTCGGCCTCGGTGATCAGCTCGCCGTCCAAGGTCCTGGTGGCCACCGCGGGACACTGCGTGTGGGAGACCCAGGGCGAGAAGATGTGGGCGGACAACGTGATGTTCGTGCCCGGTGACCGGGCCGGGCAGTCCCCGCACGGCAAGTGGGCGGCGGAGTCGATCTACACCACCCGCGAGTTCCTGACCAAGGCGGAGAGCAGCGACCGCGGCACCTCCGGCGAGGGCTGGGCCTACGACATCGCCTTCCTGCGGATGCGGCCACTGGGCGGCAAGAAGATCCAGGACGCGCTCGGCGCCCAGGGCATGGCCTTCGGCGTGCTGGCCGAGGGGCTGACCGCGATCGGCTACCCGACCGCGCCGCCCTTTGACGGCAAGGTGATGCGGTACTGCTCCTCGCCGAACTGGGTCAAGGGCCCTTTCGGCGACTACACCATCAACTGCGTGATGACGCCCGGCTGTTCGGGCGGACCCTGGTTCACCCGGTTCGATCCGGGGCGAGGCGCCGGAATCGTGGTCTCGGTGTCCTCGGTGGGCAACGCCAGGACACTCTCCGGCGCGGTGCTCGGCCAGGTGGCGCACAACCTCTACAAGCAGGCGGACGCGGGATGATGACGATGACCCAGCGGCGCGGGCGGCTGGCCGCGCTGGCCGGCGCACTGGCCGTGACGATCACCGCGGCGGGGTGCAGCAGCGCCTCCCCCGGACTCGCGCTGGCCGACCAGCAGGCGGTCACCGCCTACATGGCGGCCCAGTTCGACGGCGCGTTCAAGAAACTCGACCAGGAGCTGATCAAGCCACGGGACGAGAAGTCGACCGTGTTCTGGCACGGGCGGTTCAACGAACGCAAGACGGACAAGGAGATCGACGTCTTCCGCTACCAGGCGGCGGACAAGGGCAAGCCGGAACCGCCGGCGATCTTCACCAAGTCCCGCACCAGCAAGGACATGAAGGACAACCTGGACCAGTACCACCCGAGCGGCTCGGAGTGGGACTACCTGCTGCTGGGTGAGCGGTTCCGCTCGCTGGCCACCACCCCGTGGGTGCGGTTCCCGACCTTCACCCCCAAGGACGGGTTCAACGTGTGCCTGCTGACCGGGGTGCAGACGGTGTGCGCCATGCAGGACGCGATGAAGGCCACCCAGAAGTCCTCGCCCGCCGGGCTGGTCAAGGAGTACCGGCAGCAGGCCGACGGCAGCGCCGAACTGCTCACCGGGGTCACCCTCAAGTCCTTTGTGGACAACCGGGTGCTGAGCTTCCCGGAGGACTTCAAGAAGCAGATGACCCCGCCGATGCTGGAGTCCTTCCTGCGCACCACGGTGGTGCTGGATCCGCAGGGACAGCTCAAGAAGATCGAGATCAACGGGATCGTGGACAAGGGCGGTCCGAAGATCGAGATCCAGGTGGGGTACGAGATCCTGGGCAAGGCCACCGCGAAGGACTTCCCGCCGGAGCCCTCGCCGCTGGACCGGACCGATCTGCCCGATCTGAACGCCCGCAAGGACTTCTTCAACCGGCTCGCCGCGCTGTAGATACCGAGGTAAGAGATGAGCAACCCGTACCAGCCGCAGCAGCCGCAGTGGGGCGGTCAGCCGCAGCAGCCGAATCCGTACCAGCAGCCGCAGCAGCCGCTGCCCGCGCAACCGCAGTGGGGCGGGCAGCCGACGCCGCCGCCCGGCTACCCACAGCAGGGCGCGCCCACCCCGCCACCCGGCTACCCCCAGCCGCAGGGCCCCGGCGGTCCTGGCGGTCCCTACGGCGGCGCGCCCTATGGTGGGCCGCCGCAGCAGGGACCGAAAAAGTCCGACGGCAGTGCGAAGAAACCGCTGCTCTACGGCCTGGTCGGCGTGGTGCTGATCGGGCTCGTCTTCGGCGTGCTGGCCTTCCTTGGCGTGTTCACCAGCAAGGTCCTGGACACCAAGGCGGTGCAGACCGGCGTGCAGAAGGTGCTGACCGAGAACTTCGGCATCGCCAAGGTCACCGCGGTGACCTGCCCGAACCAGCCCGCGATCAAGGCAGGCAACACCTTCACCTGCACCGCCACCGTGGACGGCAAGCAGCGGCAGGTGCCGGTGAAGGTCACCAACGACTCCGGTGAGTACGAGGTCGGCCAGCCCAAATAGGCTGCGACACATGAAGGTGCTGCTGGTGGAGGACGACGACGGGGTCGCGGACGCCCTCGTCGAAGTCCTCACCGCGCACGGGCACCAGCCCCGCCGGGTCCGGCACGGCGCGGACGCGCTGACCGGACACCGGGAGGTGGATCTCGTGCTCCTCGACCTGGGGCTGCCCGACGGCGACGGCCTTGAGGTGCTGCGCAAGCTGCGCCGGGTGGCCACCGTGCCGGTGATGGTGCTGACCGCGCGCGGCGACGAACGCTCCGTCGTGCGCGGTCTGCGCCTCGGCGCCGATGACTACCTGGTCAAACCGGTCCGGCTGGCCGAGTTGCTGGCCAGGATGGACGTGGTCACCCGGCGGGCCGCGCACCGGGCCGCCGCCGGGGAACCCGCCGAGGAGGTGGTCACCGGCGATGTCCGGATCGACCTGGCCAGCCGCCGGGTCGAGGTCGCCGGGGCGCCGATCACGTTGACCGCCAAGGAATTCGACCTCCTCGCCGCACTGGCCCGCCGGCTGGGCGCCGCGGTCAGCCGCCAGCAACTCATGGACGAACTCTGGGGCGACGCCTACCTGGCCATCTCCCGGTCCCTGGACGTGCACATCGCCCAGCTGCGGGCCAAACTGGGCCGCCCCAACCTGATCAGCACCATCCGCGGCTTCGGCTACCGGCTGGAGCCGTAGGTGCGGCGGCGACTCCTGGTGGTGCTGCTGGCCTTCTCGGTGCTGGCGGTGGCCGCCTTCGCCTGGCCGCTGCTGATGAGCACCGCTGCCGAACGCACCCAGCAACTCCTGCTCTCCCGCACCGCCGACCTGGACCGCTTCGCCGCGCTGGCCGACACCGCGGGCACCACCGGGGACCTGGGCGCGCTGGCCGCGGAGATCCAGCGCTACGGCGAACTGTACGGCGAGGCGGTGCTGGTGGTGGACACCCGGCGCGGCCCTCTCGCCGCCACCGGCGACCTGCGTCCAGCCGACCCGGCCGTGGTCCGCCTGGTCGACGGCGCGTTGCGCAACGAACGTCAGTCCACAGTGGACCCACTCACGCCCTGGTCCAGCGAGCCGGTGCTGCTGGCCCGCCCGGTGGGCACCGGCATCCGGGTCACCGGGGCGGTGGTGCTGCGCGCCGCGGTCACCGCCGCCGCCGGGGACATCGCCCGCCGCTGGGGCGTGGTGCTGCTCGGCGCGCTGGCCGCCGCGCTGGCCTGCGTGAGCCTGGCCCTTGGCGTCTCCCGCTGGGTGCTGCGGCCACTGCGCGAACTGGAACGCGGGGTGCGCGCGGTGGCCTCCGGGGAGCCGCACGCCCAGGTCGCGGTGCACGGACCGGCCGAACTCCGGGTGGTGGCCGCCGCGTTCAACCAGATGTCCGACGCGGTCTCCGACGCCGCCGAACGGCAACGCCGCCTGGTCGCCGAAGCCTCGCACCAGCTGCGCAACCCGATGACCGCACTGCGGCTACGAGTGGACGCGCTCGGCCCCTCGGTCGCCCAGCCCGCCCAGCGCTCCTACCAGTCCGTGCTCGGCGAGGTCGACCGCCTGGAATCGCTCCTGGACGGGCTGCTCACCCTGGCCAGCGCGGAGAACCGGGCCGCCGAACTCCGCTCACCGTCCACAGTGGACGAACCACCGGCGGACTGCGAACCGTTGCTGGTGCTGGCCGATCGCCGGGACGCCTGGTCCGCCGCGGCCACCGCCGCCGGGATCACCCTCCAGATCGGCCGCACCCCCGGCACGCCGGTGCTGGCCGCCTTCCCCGCCGACGAACTCGCCCAGGTCCTCGACGTGGTCCTGGACAACGCGATCAAATACGCCGGCCCCGACGCCGTGATCACCCTGGCCCTGCAGGCCGAACCGGACACCCTGCGGTTGAGCGTCACCGACACCGGGCCCGGCCTGTCCGCGGACGAACTCGCCCTGGCCACCGAACGGTTCTGGCGCTCCCAGGAACACCGCGGCAGCCGCGGCACCGGCCTGGGCCTGGCCATCGCCGAACAACTCGTCACCGCCCACGGCGGCCGACTCTCCCTCGCGACGGCACAGCCCCACGGCCTGTCCGTCCACATCGGACTCCCGCGAGCCGCCGGATGACGCTGTCCCGCAGGCTGTTCCTGCTCACCCCACTGGCCGCGCTGGCCTGCACTACCAGGGACTACCCCGGCCCGCCGCGCCCACTGTCCATCGGCGCGGGCGAACCCGGCGGCCCCTACCTGGCCTTCGCCACCCGGCTGGCCGCCGAGATCGCCGCCGCCGAACCCGGCCTGCGCGCCACCCCGGCGCAAACCCAGGCCAGTGTGGCCAACCTGCGCCTGCTCGGCACCCGCGAGGTCGACCTGGCCCTGGCGCACGCCGACGCCTGTGAGGCCGCCGCCACCGGCGCCCCCCCGTTCACCGACCGCCTGCCGCTGCGCGCGCTCGGCCGGATCTATGAGAACTACCTGCAGATCGCCGTCCCGGCGGCCAGTCCGGTGCGCCGGGTGGCCGAACTCGCCGGTCGCCGGATCGCCATGGGGGCACCGGGTTCCGGCGCGGCCATGGTCGCCGACCGCATCACCACCCGGCTCCACCTCACCCCCGGCCCGCAACTGCGACTGGCCGAGGCCGCCGCCGCACTCGCCGAGGGCAGGGTGGACGCGCTGGTGTGGTCCGGTGGAGTGCCCACACCGGCCCTGGAGGAACTCGACATCCGCACGCCGATCCGGTTGCTGCCCCTGGACGATGTGCTGCCCGCGCTGCGCGGCGCGCACGGCCCGGTGTATGAACAGGTGTCGGTGCCCAGCGGCGTGTACCGCGCGCCGCGGCCGATCCCGACCATCGGGGTGGCGAACCTGGTGGTCTGCCGGGAAGAACTGCCCGCGGAAGTGGCGGCGGCGGTGACCCGGGTGCTGCTCACCCGGGCCGACCGCCTGATCCCACAAGATGCCCTCGGCATCCAGTTCCTCGATCCGCGGGCGCTGATCAGCACCGCGGCCATTCCGCTGCACCCCGGCGCGGCCGGGGTCTACCGCGAGCTACACGGCTGAATTTCAGCGCTGCTTCGGGATGACCGGCGGGATCACCGGCTCCTCGCCGTTGACCGCGCGGCTGAACCGATCGGTCACCACCGGCAGGAACTCCGGGTGGGTGAGCACCCAGAACCGCTGTTCCCGCACCGCGTCGACGACCGCGTCCGCGACCTCCTCGGCGGGCTTGCCCGCCCGGACCGCCGCGCCGATCGCCTCGCTGGCCTTGGCCATCAACTTGGCCTCCAGGCCCTCCCCGTTGGCTGGCGGGGTGCTGGCGGCGATGTTGGATTTGGTCCAGGCCGGGCACAGCACCGAGGCCCGCAGCGGGGATCCGGTGAGGACGAACTCGTGGTGCATGGTCTCGGTCAGCCCGACCACCGCGTGTTTTGTTGCCGCGTAAGGACCGGTGCCCATGCCGGCGAGCAGACCGCTCATCGAGGCCGTGTTGACGATGTGGCCCTCGTCCTGGGCCATCATCCTGGGCAGGAAGGCGTGCTGGCCGTGGATCACGCCCCACAGGTTGATGTCGATGGCGCGCTTCCACTCCTCCAGGGTGAGCCGCCAGGTCAGCCCGGAGCTGCCGACGCCGGCGTTGTTGCACAGCACGTGCGCGGCGCCGAACTCGTCATAGGTGCGCTCGGCCAGGGTCGCCAGGTCCGCGGCCTTGGCCACATCCGCCTGCACGCCGATGGCCAGGACACCCTTGTCCAGGAAGGACTTCACCAGCGCATCCAGGGCCGAGGAGTCCACATCGGACAGTGCCAAACGCATGCCCTGGGCGGCGAAGGCGGTGGCCAGGGCGGTGCCGATGCCGCCAGCGGCACCGGTGATGACGGCGACTTTGCCGGTCAGGTCTCGCACAGCGAACTCCTTGACTCAGAGGGCCGGGTCCAGGACGAGCTTGCCGACGGTGCGGCGGGCCCGCAGGTCCTCGTGCGCGGTGCGGGATTCCGACATCGGGTACTCGCCACCGATCTGCGGGCGCAGCTTGCCCTCGCGCACCAGCGCCACCATCTCGTCGAAGGGCGCCTGAACGAGGTCGGCCGGGTTACGCAGGCAGTCGATCAGCCAGAAGCCGACGATGGACTGGGAGCCGCGCATCAGCTTGGCAGGCAGCACCGGGGTGGGCTGCACCCGGCCCGCGCTGCCGTAGGCCACGATCCGGCCGAAGGGGGCCAGCACGCTCAGCGAGTCGTCGAACACCGGCCCGCCGACCATTTCCAGGACCACGTCGATCCGCTTGCCGCCGTTGGCCTCGCGCAGCCGCTCGGCCAGACCCTCCGGCGCGCCGTCGACCGCGACGTCCGCGCCCAGGTCCAGGGCGAGCTTGCGCTTGTCCTCGGTGGAGGCGGTGGCGATCACGGTGCCCGCGCCGAAAACCTTGGCCAGCTGCACCGCGAGCGAACCGACGCCACCGGCGGCGGCGTGCACCACCACCGACTCGCCCGGCTGGATCCGCGCGGAGGTCTTGAGGATGTGCCAGGCGGTGGTGCCCTGGCAGATCAGCGCGAGCGCGTCGCCGCTGGAGATGTCCTCCGGCACGTCGAAGAGACGCTCCGGCGCGGCCACCACCTTGCTCGCGTAACCACCGGAGTCGATCAGCGCGATCACCCGGCGGCCCTCCGCGGTGCGGCCGATGACCTCACCGCCGGGGATCAGCGGCAGCTTGGCCGGGGCCAGGTAGGAGTTCTCCACGTTGTGGGTGTCGCCGTAGTTGACGCCGACGCGGTCGACCTCGACCAGCACCTGCCCGTCCCCCGCGACCGGATCCGGCAGGTCCACCAGCTGCATGACCTCGGGTCCGCCGAACTCGGTGATCTGTACCGCGCGCACGTGCCGCTCCTTTGCCCTGCCCCAGTGCCTACAACTGCTGTACGGCGTACAGTACGCTGTACAGTAAGGAGGAGGCAACCATGACCGAACAGCTGCAGCGCAAACGTGCGCCTCGTAACACGCTCAACCCCGAGCTGATCGTGCGCACCGCCCTGGACCTGCTCGACGCCGAGGGTGTGGAGTCCTTCGGCATGCGCGCCCTGGCCAAGCAGCTCGGCGTCGGCCCGATGGCCCTCTACACCTACTTCCGCGGCCGGGACGAACTCTTCGACGCCGTCCGTGACCATGCCATGGCCGAGCACCCGGTGCGGGCCGAAGGCGAAACCTGGCAGCAGCGGGTCCGGGTGGCCTGCCTGGCCATCCGGGACATGATGCTGGCCCACCCCTGCCTGGTGCAGTTGTTCACCGCGCGCCCGCTGGCCGGGCATGAGGTGCCGCACGCGGTGGAGGCGCTGCTCAGCGTGCTGCGCGCGGCCGGGTTCGACCGGGAGGCCGCGGTCCGGGCCTACCTCACCCTGTTCAACCACGTGCTCGGCGTGGCCGCCTGGGAGGTCCAGCTCAGCAGGCAGCTGGCCGATCCGGCCGGTAGGCGGGCGCTGCGGGAGACCCTGGATGGCTTGTCCCGCACCAGGTATCCGACCCTGGTGGACCTGGTGCCCGAACTCAACCGCAGTGGCGGCCCGGCCCAGTACGAGTTCGGGCTGGACCTGCTGATCAGTGGCCTGGAACAGGTCCTGGCCCGGCGGGAGGCCGGGCCAGGCGCCTGATCATCACGGACTGACCCCGGTGGCAGAGGTCAGGCGGCGTACTGCGACTGCACGGCGGTGATCTCGTGCACGAGCTGCTGGCAGTCCGGGTCCCGGCGACGGGCCGCTTCCAGGCGCAGCGGCGTCAGCCGGTCCAGCACCCGGCGGGACTGGAGCTGTTCGGCCGAGGCGACCGCGGCCACCGCCGCCGGGACGCCGAGCCGGTGGTCCCCCGCGCGCAGATACCCGGTGGCCAGGGCGATCCGCTCGAAGGTCTGGCTGCGCGCGGTGAGTTCGGTGCGCAGCCCGATGGAGTGCTCGAAGAGCGGGATGGCCCGGAACGGGTCGCCGTCGCGCATCTCCAGGTGCATCATGCCCTCGCTCGCGGCCAGGTCGGCCGCGGTGAAGAACGAGGCCCAGCTGGGTCGTTCCGGTGCGCCGTACTCCTGGGCGCGGGCGAAGTCCCGGCGCGCGCGAGCCATCGCGGTGCCGGCCAGATCCGGCCGGTTGAGCCTGCCGTAGGCCCAGGCCTGGTTGGCCGCGAGCACCGCGCCCGCATGCGCGTCGGCGGCGTCCGCGGCCGGGATCTCGCCCAGCTGGAACAGTTTCAGCGCGTCGTTGACCGCGCCGTTGTGCAGCTCGATCCGGGCCGCGGCGTAGAGCACGCTGCACATCAGGCCGTGGTCCTCGGCCTGCTTGGCCAGTTCCACCGCCTGCACGTAGTGGTAGCGGGCGGCGTCGGCCAGGCCGACGTCGAAGGAGGTCCAGCCGGCGAACCGGTGTGCCCCGGCGACCGCGCTGAGCAGTCGTTCGCGGACCGCGTCCGTGCAGTCCGCGCTGAGCAATCGTCTGCACCAGGAGACATGCGCGATGGCCGCGTCCCGGACCGACCCCCCGCCCTGCTGGTAGTCCAGGGCCTTCAACGCCCCCGTCGCTGCCTCGATCCGCCGCACGTCCTCCAGTCCCAGCCGACCCGGCACGGGAGTCGGACTGGCCACCTCGCGCAGTGGTCCCAGTTGCCCCCAGCCGAAGTCCAGCGTCGCACCGACGACGGCGCTCGCGGCGGCGGCGAGGAACCTGCGCCGTTGCACGTCCTCGTCCTCCCTCCCGCCGGATGGCCCAACCGCGGCTACTCCAGGTGAGTAACCCATCCCCATGTAACCACGCGGAATGCCTAATCCGTCACCTATACGGGCGAGCACGTCATAGGCCATCACCTGACGGCCCTTGGTGATCTCGGAGACCTCGGACTGCGACTGTCCGGTCCGGGCGGCAATGCGCTTCTGGGTGATGCCAAGTCGGCGCAACAGCTGGTAGACGCGGGAGATGTCCCGGCGCACCAACGCGGTGCGCATCTCGGGTTCTTCCCACGTCGAGGAGGGGATCGGTGGATCGCGATCCTCTACGCCGCTCATAGGGCCCCCTACCCATGGCGTGGCTCACATCGGGCTAGTACCGAGAGTAGCGGTATAGACCACTCGATCACCCACCCGTTCGGCGTAAACCCGGGTAAATCGGGCAGAAATTCTGCTCCCCGTAACCACTTCCTCGCCAGAGCCAGGTGGCGGGAACCGATCCACCCGATCGCGCGTTGACGGCCTCCACCCATCGGCCTAGCTTTGTAAGCAGTTGCTTACAAGCGAAGTCGGGAGCGTCGCAATGACCACCACGAGAGCTGCCGCCACGGATCTCGACCCCATCCCGTACCCGTTCAACGAGGCCGCGGGCCTGGGTCTGTCCGATCTCTACGAGCAGATCCGCAACACCCCCGGCATGCTGCGGGTCACCCTCCCCTACGGCGAACCGGCCTGGCTGGCCACCCGCTACGCCGACGCCCGTTTTGTGCTGGGAGACAAGCGGTTCAGCCGGGCGATGGCCGAGGTCAAGGACGCGCCGCGGCAGTGGCCGGTGATCCGCCCCGGCGGCATCCTGGCCATGGACCCACCCGACCACACCCGCCTGCGCACCCTGGTCACCAAGGCCTTCACCGTGCGCCGCGTCGAGCAACTCCGCCCGAGGGTGATCGACCTGGCCGAGTCCCTGATCGACGGCCTGATCGAAAAAGGCCCGCCGGCCGACCTGGTGGAGGAGTACGCCCTCCCCATCCCGGTGGCGGTGATCTGCGAACTCCTGGGCGTCCCGGCCGAGGACCGCCCGCAGTTCCGGGTGTGGAGCGACAACGCGCTGTCCACCACCGCCCTGACCCCGGAGGAGATGGCGCAGAACCAGGAAGACCTGCGCGCCTACATGGGCAAGCTGATCAACGAACACCGCGCCGCCCCGCAGGACGACCTGATGACCGCCCTGATCGAGGCCCGCGACGTGGGCGACCGCCTCACCGAACTGGAAATGGTCGACCTGTGCGTCGGCATCCTGATCGCGGGCCACGAGACCACCGCCACCCAGATCCCCAACTTCCTCTGGATGCTGCTGGACAACCCCGACCAGCTCAAGAAACTCCAGGCCGAACCAGAGCTGATCCCCAACGCCGTAGAGGAACTCCTCCGCTTCACCCCCCTGGGCGTCGGCGCCAGCTTCCCCCGCTACGCCACCGAGGACGTGCACGTCGGCGAGGTCCTGGTCAAGGCAGGCGAACCGGTACTCGTCTCGGTAGGTTCAGCCAACCGAGACGCCCTGAAGTTCACCGACCCCGGCGTCCTGGACGTGACCAGGGAGAACATCCAGCACCTCGGCTTCGGCCACGGAGTCCACCACTGCCTGGGCGCCCAACTCGCCCGAATGGAACTCCAGGAAGCCCTCCGGGTGCTACTGGCCCGCCTCCCCGGCCTCCACCTGGCAGGCGACATCACCTGGAAAACCCAGATGATCGTCCGAGGCCCCCGCACCATGCCCATCGCCTGGTAACCCCACCCACAACGGCCAACACGCCAGCAGGGTCTTCAACCTCCGCGCGTGTTGGCCGTTGTCGTACACCACGTTGGCCGTTGTTGTACGCCGTAGGTCACCGCGTGCGGGCGAAGCCCGAATACCGGTGGCGGGGCTGGCTTTTCAAACTCTCCCCGAGCGGTTCCCCATCCCCGTCAGCCTGGAGAGGACACACCACATCTCACCGAGTGGCCCCTGCAACACAAACCGCCGCCGACACCACCCAACGCAACGGGGGCCGCTCGGTGAGATGTGGTTTGGTATCGGAGGGCTGACGGGGATGGGGAACCGCACACGAGCACTGCTCTTTGCTTTTGACTTTGTTCTTCCCCCCATCCTTTGATTTCTGCCCGTCCGGCGAGGACGCCCTTGATCTTCGCTCGTGAACCTCTCCAACAGAGCCGAAGATCAAAAAAGGATGGCCTCGCCGGCCGGGCAGACCACCGGAGGGGTGGGGCAGATCAAGAGCCGGGTCCAGCGGGTTGCGGGGCGGGGTTTGGGCTGCCGGGGCCTGACCCAGCGTGGCGCCGAGGGCTCGCGTGTTCTCCGCACGGCCTTCCGCCAGCCAACCACACCTCACCGAGCGGCCCCCGTCACGTTGGGAGGGCATGCGGCGGCAGGTTGCAGGGGCCACTCGGCGAGGCGCGGTCTGCATGCTCCAGGCCGTACGGAGAACACGCGAGAGCCCTCGTCGTGGGGTTTCACCCCCCACCCCTTGCCCCGCCCGTCCCACAACGGCCAACGTGGCGTACGAGTTGGGCCAACTCGCCGTCCACAACGGCCAACTCGGCGTCTATAACGGCCAACTCGGCGTACAACAACGGCCAACACGCTGGGAGGGGGAGAGCCTGTTATGGGAGGCGTTGGCCGAAGACCAGGGAGGTGCCGGCCGCGATGATGAGGGCCAGGGTGCCGAGCATCAGCCAGGGGCGGCTGGCGTCGTCTTCCTTGGTCTCGTAGCCGATCTGTTCGCCGAGGGTGTCGTAGACCTTCTGCAGCTGCTCCGCGGTGTCGGCCTTGTGGAAGTCGCCGCCGGATGCCTCGGCGATCTCCTTCATGGTCTCCACGTCCGCGGGCACGTTGGTGACCCGGCCCTCGGTCTCGATCGTGCCGTAGTCCGTGCCGAAGGCGATCGCCGAGATCGGGATCTTCGCCTTGCCTGCCCGGGTCGCGACCTCGACCGGCTCCGCGCCGACCGTCTTCTTGCCATCCGTCATCAGCACGATCCGGGCGGGCGGCGGGCCGTCCGCGCCGGTGAGCAGTTTGCCGAAGGACTCGATGGTGGCCATGGCCGCGTTCAGCGCGTCACCGGTGGCGGTGGCGGGGCCCAGTTTGAGGGTGTCAATGGAATCAGCCACCGGTTTGCGGTCGACCGTGGGCGAGACCAGCACCACCGCGGAACCCGCGAAGGAGATCAGGCCCAGGTTGACGCCCTTGGTCAGGCCCTCGGTGAAGGACTTGGCCGACTTCTTCGCCGCTTCCAGCCGGGTCGGCTTGATGTCGGTGGCCTGCATGGACAGCGACACGTCGATCACCAGCATCACCGTGGCCCGGTTGCGCGGCACCCGCTGTTCCGAGGTGGGGCCGGTGAGCGCGACGGTGAGCAGGATCAGCGCCACCGCGAGCAGCGCGGGCGGCACGTGCCGGACCCAGTTCTGCCGCTTGGGGATGACCTTCTCGAGCAGCTCCAGGTTGGTGAAGCGCATGACGTAGCGGCGCCGGCGCCGCTGCACCAGCAGGTACACCACCACCAGCACCGCCACCGCGAGCGCCAGCAGGAACCACCAGGGCGCGGTGAATCCGCGCAGGCTGAGGCCGAACATCAGGCCACCCCTCCCGACCAGCGGCGCTTGCGGGCCACCACGAACCGGACGGTGTCGGCGACCCAGTCCGAGTCGGTGCGCAGCACCAGGTGACCGGCGCCGGCACCACGCAGCACCGCGGCCACCTGGTCCCGGTGCGCACTGGCCGCGGCGGCGAATTCCTTGCGCAGCAACGGGGTGGTGTGCACCTCGCGCTGTTTGCCGCTCTCCGGATCGGACAGGACGACGGTTCCCACGTCGGGCAGCTCCACGTCTCGCGGGTCGAGCACCTCGATGGCCAGCAGGTCGTGCCGGGCCGAGAGCGCGCGCAGCGGGCGTTCCCAGCTCAGCGGACCGAGGAAGTCCGAGATCACCACGGCCAGGCCACGCCTGCGCGGCGGGCGGCGCAACTGTTCCAGGGCCAGCGCGAGGTCGCCGCGGGTGCCGTCGGGGGCGCGTTTGGTCTGCGCGATCCGGCGTAGCAGGCCGCTGCCGTGGGCGAGGCCGCCGCGCGCGGGGACGCGTTCGGTGTGCTCGCCGGTGGACACGATCGCGCCGATCCGGTTGCCGCCGCCCCCGGTCAGGTGGGTCACCGCGGACACCGCGGCCACCGCCAGCTCCCGCTTCTCGCAGGCGGCGGTGCCGAAGTCCAGGCTCGGCGACAGGTCGACCACGACCCAGGTCTCCAGCTCGCGGTCGGCCACCGTCTCCCGGATGTGCGGCACGGTGGTGCGGGCGGTGACCGCCCAGTCCATCCGGCGCACGTCGTCACCCGGCTGGTACGGCCGCGCCTCACCCGGTTCGGTGCCCGGCCCCGGCACCAGGCCGAGGTGGTTGCCCTGCAGCAACCCGTCCAGCCTGCGCCGGACGGTCAGTTCCAGGGTGCGCAACGCCACGTCGAGGCGACCCTCGTCCAGCGCGGGCGGCGCCCAGGACGGCCGCTTGACCGCCGGGGTCTCCGGCGCGGCCGGGGTGTCGGGGGTCGGCGCGCCGGTCACGGGCGCTGGACCGGCGCGGCCTGCGGGACGGGCGGCTGCTGCATCGGCGCGCCGAGCTGCGGCTGCGGCGCCTGCGGGCGCGCGGAGACCTGCGGCAGCGGCACGGTCTGCAGCACCCGGGAGACCAGGTGGTCCATGGGCACACCGTCGGCCAGGGCGTCGTAGGAGAGCACCAGGCGGTGCCGCAGCACGTCCGGCACCACGTCCACCACGTCCTGCGGCAGCACGTAGTCCCGGCCGCGGACCAGGGCCAGCGCGCGGGCGCCCGCCACGATGCCCAGGGTGGCGCGCGGGGAGGCGCCGTAGGCGATCCAGCCCGCCACGTCGCCGAGGCCGTGCTCGTTGGGCGAGCGGGTGGCCAGCACCACCCGGACCACGTAGTCGACCAGCGCGTGGTGCACGAAGACCTTGCTGGCCACGCCCTGCAGCCGGACCAGCTCCTCCGGGCTGAGCACCTGGGACGGCTCCGGCGGGGTGACCCCCATCCGGTAGACGATCTCGCGCTCTTCCTCGGCGGTCGGGTACTCGACGATGATCTTGAACAGGAAGCGGTCGCGCTGCGCCTCGGGCAGCGGGTAGACGCCCTCGTTCTCGATCGGGTTCTGGGTGGCCAGCACCAGGAACGGGTCGGGCATCGGGAAGGTCTTGCCGCCGATGGACACGTGCCGCTCGGCCATCACCTCCAGCATGGCCGACTGCACCTTGGCGGGCGCGCGGTTGATCTCGTCGGCGAGCACGAAGTTGGCCACCACCGGGCCCAGCTCGACGTCGAAGCTCTCGGTGCCCTGCCGGTAGATCCGGGTGCCGAGGATGTCGGCCGGCACCAGGTCGGGGGTGAACTGGAGGCGGGAGAAGGAGCCGCCGACCACCCGCGCGAAGGTCTCCACCGCGAGGGTCTTGGCCACCCCGGGCACGCCCTCCAGCAGCAGGTGCCCCTTGGCCAGCAGCCCCACCAGCATGCGTTCCACCAGCCGGTCCTGGCCGACGATGACGCGCTTGACCTCGAACACGGTGCGCTCAAGCAGTTGTGCGTCGCGCGCGGGCGTGATCGCGGCCGCGCCCTCGGCGTACCCGGGCTCGGTCACTGGCGAACCTCCTAGAACGAAAGACTGTGTACCGGCACGCACCCCACTCGTGCCGGTACACAGCAAACCTCGCGTCGGGTATGACCCCTGTGAAGATCAGCTCAGCTCAACCGGCAGCGTGTCCAGCGCCCGCATGCCGCTGATCCGCAGCTTCAGCTCCTGCACCGGCACCGCCAGCCGCATCCCGGGGAAGCGCTCGATCAGCGCCCCCACGGCCACCTCACCCTCCAGTTTGGCCAGTCGCGCACCCAGGCAGAAGTGGATGCCGTGACCGAAGCCGAGGTGCTTGCCCACGTCCCTGGTGACGTCCAGGCGGTCCGGGTCGGCGAAGACCGCCGGGTCCCGGTTGGCCAAGCTCACCCCGGCGTAGACCGCGCTGCCCGCCGGGATCACCACGCCACCCACCGGCAGGTCCGCGGTGATGGCGCGGTTGAGACCGGGGTTGATCGGCCCGTCGAAGCGCAGGAACTCCTCCATCGCGCTGTTGCGCAGCTCCGGCCGGGTGCGCAGCAACTCGAACTGATCGGGGTGGCTGAGTAGCGCGCGCATGCCCAGTGCGATCAGGTTGGTGGTGGTCTCGTGCCCGGCGAAGATCAGCAACGCGGACATCGCGACCATCTCCGCGTCGGTGAGGCGCTGGCCGTCGACCTCCACCGCGGCCAGGTCGCCGAGCAGATCGCCCGCGCCCGCGCCGCGTTTGACCACGACCAGCTCACGCAGGTAGGCGGCCATGTCGTTGAGCAGCCCGATGTGCCTGGGCGCGTTGGCCAGGTCGGCGAACAGCGAGGTCATCGCGTGCGACCACGCCCGGAACAGCTCGCGCTTGTCCACCGGCGCGCCCAGCAGTTCGCAGATCACCCTGATCGGCACCTGGAAGGCGTACTCCGCCACCAGATCCACCGGCCCGCTCCGCTCGGCCAGCTCGTCGAGCAGCTCCGCGGTGATCTGTTCGATCCGCGGCCGCAGCGCGTCCACCCGGCGGGCACTGAAGGCACGCACCACGAGCTTGCGCTGCCGGGTGTGCTCCGGCGGGTCCAGTTGCAGCATCGACCCGCCGAGCAGCTCGCCGATGGCCATCAGCGCCTCGCCGATCGGGCCCTGCGGGTTGGCCGGCACCTGCACCCGCACGGTGGCCTGCGGCGCGGCCAGCAGCGCGGTGACATCGGCGTGCCGGGTGAGCACCCACTGCTGCCGCCCGCCCAGCTCCCACAGCAGCTTCGGCGGCTCCGGCTCGGTGATCTCCGCCAGCGCCGGGCCCAACGCCTGGATGCTCGCGACGATCTGGTCTTCCTGGTACCGCGTGGTCGACATTTCCCCTCCTCAACGCCCGTTTACTACGTTCGTAGTACTACCATAGCAGTAACTTCCCTGGCGAGCGGACGAGAGTGCGGCAGACTGATCACGTGCCACCCCAGAACGAAGCGCGCAAGAAGCACCTGGCCGACGCCGCGATCGACGTCCTGGCCAGGGACGGCGGCCACGGCCTGACCCACCGGACGGTGGACAAACACGCCGCGGTGCCCACCGGGACGACCTCGAACTACTTCCGCACCAGGGACGCGCTCTGGGTGGCGGTGGCCAACCGGGTGGCCGAGCGGCACTGGGAGATCATCAGCACCATCGAGGGCTTCCCGGAGAAGATGGCCTCCCCGGACGAGGCCTCCGAGGCGATCGGCCTGATGCTGACCGGGGTCGAGGACGAGGGCCGGATCTTCAACCTGGCCATGCTGGAGCTGAACCTGGAGGCGATCCGGCGACCGGGCCTGCGGCCGACCCTGCACGAGCTGAACGAGCTGGTCACCCGGCAGATGGGGCTCAACCACCGACTACAGGGCCTCCCGGCCGACCGGGAGACCCTGGACATGATCGGGATCTTCCTGCGCGGCCTGCAGCTGAGCATGCTGATGCCGTGGAACCTGGGCCAGACCTACGATCCCTCGAAGCTGATCGAGCGGGCCTACGGGGCCATGCTGACCAGCGCGCCGGGTCAGACCGAGCTGCCCGAATCCGGATAACCGGCCCGCCAGGCCGCGAGGTCCTCGGGCGTGTCCACGTCCCGCCCTTCGCGCACGTCCGCGGGCACCTCCACCACGGTCAACCCGCCGAAGAGCGCGCGCAACGCCGCGCCGGCGAGATGCTCCGGCATGGCCGCGCGCAACGCGCCGATCCGCCACACCCCGGTGAGCCACTGCCGCCTGCCCGCATCCACCAGCAGCGCGCCGTCCGCTTCGTCCACTTCGGACAGTGCGGCGCGCAGCCTGGCCACCGTGGCGGCGGTGACACCCGGCTGGTCGGCGGCGAGCACCGCCACCAGACCCTCCGATGTGGACAGTCGGGACAGCCCGGCCCCCAGTGCCGCAAGCGGTCCCGATCCGACTGGTTCCTCACGTGTCCAGGACACCGGGCGGGTCACCGTCCGTTGTGGACCGACCACCACCACACGCTCCGCCGCCGCGACAGCGTCCAGCGCGTGGTCCAGCAGGCTGCGTCCGCCGAGTCGCAGGGCCGGTTTGTCCACGCCGTGCAATCGGCTCGCCCGTCCCCCGGCGAGCACCACGGCGTCCCAGCGTGTCATCGATGATCAGCCCGCCGCCCGCAACGCGGCCACGGCCTCGGCGAGGTCGGGGTCGTTGGCGGCCTTGTCCAGCGCGGAACTGAGCGTTTCCCGGTAGACCGGTTCGGCCAGCGCCTGGCGTTCCCTGCCTTCCGGGGTGAGCATCGAGTACACCCCGCGCCGATCGTTCTCGCAGGGGTCCCGCACGGTCAGCCCGGCCTCCTCCAGCCGCGCGACCAGCCTGGACACCGAACTCTGGTTGAGCCCGATGGCGTCGGCGAGCACCTGCATGCGCAGGCTGCACCCGTCCACCTCGGCCAGTCTGCTCAGCGCCCGGTACTCGGTCAGCCCGAGCCCGAACCGCCGCTGCAGCGCCTTGGCCAGCTCCTGCTCGATCCGTCCATGCAGGGTGATCACCCGGCGCCAGGCCGGTTCGTCGACCGCGTCCGGCGCGGCCGTCGTCGTGTTCTTCGCCGTCACTGTCTTCCCCACAACCACGCCCCTTGACCGGAGCCTACCTCCGGTGCCAGTATCCAACTCAGTCGAAGTACATGTAGGTGCATGCATCTACTCTATCCCCTAGGAAGGTCCCCGTTCTATGCGCTCGTTCCTGTTCCTCCTCGGCAGCTCACGCCTGGGTGGTAACACAGAGACATTGGCACGTAACGCTGCGGAAAATCTCCCTACGAACGTCGAGCAACAGTGGTTCAACCTCGCCACGATGCCCCTGACGGACTATGCGGACCGCCGCCATGTGCCGGGCAAACGTCTGCACGCGGCGCCACAGGGCACCGAGAAACTCCTGCTGGACGCCACGGTGGCGGCCACCGACATCGTGATCGCCTCACCGACCTACTGGTACACGGTGTCCTCCTCGACCAAGCGCTACCTCGACTATTGGAGCGATTGGTTCGACATCGAGGAGCTGGGCTTCAAGGGCCGGATGGCCGGGAAGCGACTGTGGGTGATCACCGCGCTGAGCGAGGAGCCGCACCAGGCGGACGCCTTGATCGACACGCTCCGGCGGTCGGCGGAGTACTTGAAGATGGAGTTCGGGGGCGCGCTGACCGGCAACGGCAGCAAGCCGGACGACGTGCTGGCCGACACCGAGGCGATGGCGAACGTGAAGGTGTTCTTCGCTTCGGTGTGAGTGGGTGAACTGGGGGTTTGCCCGCTCTCACGGTTGGGAGCGGGCAACACCGTCCACGTGGATCTCGATGTCCCGGCCGCCCAGCGGGCTCAGGTCGGGGGATCCGCAGCGCGACAGGTAGAGCGTGCGCAGCGGCAGGGCGGCGATCGGCTCGGCCGAGGGCAGTTCGCCGCTGAAGAGCCGGAGGCTGCTCAGTGCCGGGAACCGCTCGGCGAGCTGGTCGAGGCAGCGCGGATCGGCCCACCAGCTGAAGTACAGGGTGCGCACGGTCGCCCAGGCCCGGCCGGTGGACGAGTCGAGCCTGGTCAGGTCGTTCAGGGACAGCCGGTCCAGACTGGGCAAGTCGTCCAGGGCGGCGTAGTCGGTGATCCGGGTCAGCTGGTCGAGTTTCAGGGTGCGCAGCCCGGACAGCGGTCGCAGGAAGTCCAGGTCCGCCCAGGGTTCTCGTTGGTACAGCGTCAGATCGGTCAGCCCCGGGAGCTGGGCGAGCACGTCGAGCCGCCGGTAGTGCGCGGCGCCCATCAGGTGCAGGTGCCGGATGCCGCGGTGGCCCAGCAGCGGGCCGAGATCCACCGGCTGCCCGTCGAATCTGAGCCACAGCGCGTCGGTCAGCGGGAGCCCGTCGAGCACTTCCAGGCCGCTGACCTGGTCTTCGGCCACCGCCACACTCACTTTGGTCAGCCGGCGCAGCTTGGCCAGGTGCGGCAGGAACCGGCCCCGGCCGATCTGGATGAGGCCGTTGTGCAGTGGCGCGTCGGCCAGGACTTCCTCGGCGTAGCGGGCCGGGTCGAACATCCGCCAGGCCCGGATCAGTTCCTGTTGCACGCGGTGCCGCGGATCCCGCGCGTACCCGGCCAGGGTGGTGAGTGCCTCGGCGCTGCCGGTGAGCGCGGCGGCCTGCACGGTGGCCACCGCCGCCGCCTCGGAGAGTTCGTCCACAGTGGACGGTAGGTAGCGCAGCAGGCGGTGGCCAATGGCGGCCAGCGACTCGGTTTCCCGGATGCTGCGGGGTGGCACCAGGTGGGTGCGGATGAGGGTGTCGATCCGGTCGTGCAGGCCGGCGTCGATCTCCTGCACGGTTTCCAGGCAGGCCGCGGCGAGCAGGCGCAGGCGCCGGGCGCGCCGGGGTTCGTGGTCGGCTCGGTCCAGGATCTCGGCCAGGAGTTCGTCGGCCTGGGTGCGCTTTGCGTGTCCGGCGGCCATCACCACGGTTTCCCACCAGCCGTCCAGGTGGGCGTGCGCGACCAGGGTGTCGATGTGGTCCTGTTCGGTGGCTTCGCTGGCGGCCAGGTACTCCTGGAAGGTGCGGTGCAGGAAGTCGACCCGGCCGGGCACCGGTTCGCGTAGCACGCCGCTGCGTTCCAGGAGGTGGTCCAGGATTTCCGGGGCGGGTTCGGTGACGTTGGGCATGGCCGGGAGTTTGCGGGCGAGGTGGCCGAGGGCCTTGTCCCTGGGCAGTTCGATCCGGTTGGCCAGGGTGAGCCGCCAGGCGAGGTCGCGCAGCAGCACCCGTTTCTGGGCGACGTCGAGGAGTCCGGCGATGCGGCGTTTGGCGTCCCGGATGTCGAGGAGCATGGCCAGGGCGCGTTCGTAGAGTTCCATCCGGCTGCGGGGCAGATCAGCGACGTGGTCCAGGTTGAGTGCGCACAACAGGGCGCACAGCAACGGGTTGGCGGCCAGTGCGCGGAGTTGCGGGCGGTTGGCGAACTGGTTGAGCAGGCGTTGCCGGGCGGCGGGCAGGTCACCGGGTGCGCAGGGCAGGAAGGTGGCCGCTTCGGCGGCGGTGTGCCAGCGTTCGATGAACTGGCGGATGTCGTCGCCGGTCATGGGTTCCAGGAGCACGGCCCGGAATCCTTCGTCGGCCAGCCATTTCTCCTCCACCGCGGCGGGCCGCGCGGTGACCACGATCCGAGCGAGGGGGAATTCGGCAACGAGTTGCCGCAGCCAGTTGCGCACCTCGGCGCGTTGTCCGGCGGGTACTTCGTCGACGCCGTCCAGGAGCACCAGTCCGGTGCCGTCGCTGAGCCGCCGGTGCGCCCAGCCCTCGGGCATCTGGGCTCCGCGCATCGGCCAGGCGTGCGCGACCAGTTGTTCCGGCCGGGGCAGCTCCCCCGCGGCGAAACTGCGCAGTCGCACCGGGAATGGCACGCACCCGTTCCACTCGGCGAGCCCGCCGGTGAAGTGGCCGCGGGCCGCGGTGACCGCGAGCCAGTCGAGCAGGGTGGTCTTGCCGGAGCCAGCTTCGCCGCGTACCAGGGTGCGTTCGGTGGCCCCGATGGCGGCTTCCACCCGTCCGCTGACCGGTCCGCGTTCGATCTCGCCGAACCAGCGTCCGTCGGCGAGTTCCCGCCGGGCCCGCGGCTGCGTCGTCTCGGACACCGACAGGCTCAGGTAAGCCACGCTCAACGCCAGCCGCGGCTGTTCCTGCATGGTGAGTCCCAGCAGTTCCAGTCTGTCCAATGTGGACTGGAGGTGGCGCAGGTATCCGGCGGTGAACTCGGCGTCGTGCCCGGTGCCGCGCGGGGCGTGCAGGGTGCTGCGCGGGATCCGGGCCAGCACCTCGTCCAGTTGCCCGCTCAGCGCGCCCAGCCGCCCGAGCGCCTCGGCGAGGGCCCGGGGCTGGAAGGCGGGCAGCCAGCGCACCACCTCGACCAGGTACCGGCAGGACTGGTCCAGGGCGACTTCGTAGAGCCGGGCCCCGTCTTCGGACAGTCCGGCCACCCGGACCTGGCCGGGACACACCGAGCGCACGTGCGCGGCCAGCTTGTCAGCGTCGAGGTCGGCGCCCAGAAGCAGGTCGTCGGAGAGTTCAACCTCGGCCAGGGCATCCCCGGCGGCGTCCAGGGCTGCCTGGATTTCGTTGCCGGGCAGGCCGGGGAAGCGGTTGTCCAGGAGGGGTTCGAGGCGTTCGGCGATCTGGAGGCCGAGGTTGTTGAGGAAGTTGTCCCACTTGCGCAGGTGCAGTGGACCGGCGAGTTGTTCGGCGGCCAGCTCGGCGAGGGTGGCGACGCGTTCCTTCCGTTCCCGGTGCTTGCGCAGCCAGGCGGCTGCGGCCCGGGTGGCCACGGTCTGGCCGAGCTTGAGCACTTCCACGCCGCTGATCACGGCCTCCCCAGGTTGTGGTCGCTTCGCCGGATCTCCAATTTCCGCAACGACAACCGCTCCACTGGAGCCAGGGTGCGGGCGGTGTACCGGTCGACGGTCAGTGTTTCCAGGTTGGGGAACAGGCCCGGAAGTCGGTCCAGCACCTCGGGACCCGCCACGCCCAGCAGCAGTTTCCGGACGCTCGGCCAGCACCGCCCGGAACTGCTCAGCAGGGTCGGGGTGGACCAGAGGTTGAGCCGCCACACCGAAGCCAGGTCGTCCAGTGGGGAATAGTCCTCGATCCGGTAGAGCTGGTCCAGGGACAGGGTTTGCAGGTCGGGCAGCGTGCGCACGAACTGGATGTCGTCCATGGGTTCGAGCTGGAAGAGCGCCAGGTTGGCCAGGGCGGGCAGCTGGGTCAGCACCTCGCGCCGCCGGTAGTTCGCGGCGGCGAAGAGTTCCACGGTGTGCAGCGTCGGATGCTCGGCCAGGGGTGCCAGATCAATGGTCTCGTGTGGGAGGTCGAGGCTCACCACCACGAGGTTGGGCAGTCCGGCGATGATCTCCAGGGGCACCAGCCGACGGCCCGATTCCAGGTTGACCGCCAGGCCGCGCAGCCGGGTGAGCCGGTCCACGAACGGCAGCAGGTGTTCGTCCCGGACCCGGATGATCCCGTCCCGCAACGGCGCCTCGGCGAGCACTTCCTCGGCGTAGCGCTGCGGCTCGAAGTACCGCCAGGCCCTGGCCAGTTCGTCCTGCACCCGATCCCGCGGATCCGCCGCATACCCGCGTAACAGCCCCAGTGCTTCCTGGTTCTCGGTGAACGCCGCCGCCCGCACGGTCGCCGCTGCCGCAGCCTCCGAGAGATCGTCCAATGTGGACGGAAAGTATCGCAGCACCCGATGCCCGATGGCGGCAAGCGATCCCGCCTCCCGCACACTCCGCGGCGGCACCAGGTGCTGCTCGATCAACGCGTCCACCCGCGCCCGCACCGCCGGATCCAGTTCGTCCACCGTCTCCAGGCAGGCCGCCGCCAGCAGCCGCAAATGCCTGGCCCGCCGAGGTTCCGCCGCCGCCCGGTCCAGGATCTCGGTCAGCAGCAGATCGGCCTGGGTGCGTTTCGCGTGCCCACAGGCCATCACGATGGTCTCCCACCACACGTCCAGGTGCGCCTGCGAGACCAGCTTCTCGATCCGCCCCTGCTCGGTCGCCTCACTCGCCGCCAGGTACTCCTGGAAGGTCCGGTGCACGAAGTCCACCGTGCCCGGCACCGGTTCCCGCAACACCCCGCTGCGTTCCAGGAGGTGGTCCAGGATGTGATCCGCGGACTCGGTCACGTTGGGCATCGCGGGCAGTTTGCGGGCCACGTGTTCCTCGGCGCGAGACCTGGCCAGTTCGATCCGGTTGGCCTCGGTGAGTCGCCAGGCCAGGTCGCGCAACAGGACCCGTTTCTGCGCCACGTCCAGCATCCCCGCTATGCCGCGCTTGACATCCCTGGTCTCCAGCAACATTTCCAGGGCCCTGCGGTACAGCTCCATCCGGTTGCGTGGCAGTTCGGTGACCTGGTCCAGGTTGAGGGCGCACAGCATGGCGGCCAGCAACGGGTTCGCGGCCAGGGTGCGCAGGTGCGGGCGGCTGGCGAACTGGTTGCGCAGGCGGCGCTGGGCGGCGGGCAGTTCGGCCGGGTCGCAGGGCAGGCTGTGCGCGCGGTGTGCGGCCTCGTGCCAGCGGGCCACGAACTGGTCGAGGTCCTCGCGGTTCATCGGTTCCAGGGTGACCGCGGCGAAACCCTCGGCGGCCAGCCATTTCGCCTCGGCCGCGGCAGGGCGGGCGGTGACCACGATCCGAGCTTGGGGGAACTCGCGGGCCAGTTCGGCCAGCCAGGCGTGCACCTGCGGCCGCCGCGCGGACGGCACCTCGTCCACCCCGTCGACCAGCAGCAGCGCACTGCCCTCGTCGAGTCGGCGGTGCACCCACAGTTCGGGCATTTCGGCGGCGCGGCTGGGCCAGGCGTCCTGGAGGAACTGTTCGGGGCGGGGCAGTTCGCCGGTGGCGTGCGCGCGCAGCCGGATCACGAAGGGCACGCAGGAGTTCCAGTCCGCGAGCTGTTCGGTGAAGGCGGCGCGGGCGGCGGTGACGGCCAGCCAGTGCAGCAGCGTGGTCTTGCCGGAACCCGCCTCACCACGGACAAAACTGCGGTCCGCGGCGCCGATCGCGGCCTCCACCCGGCCGGTGCTGGTGGTTTCCTCGCCGGTCTCAGCGAACCAGTGCCGGTCCGGGCGGCGCCGGGTGGACCGGCTGCGGCGGTCCAGCGTGCTGGACACGCTCAGGCTCAGGTACGCCATGCTCAACGCCAGTTTCGGCTGTTCGTGCGTTGCCAGCCCGAGCAGCAGCACACTGTCCAATGTGGAATCGATGTGCCGCAGGTAGGCCGCGGTGAACTCGGCGTCGTGCCCGGTGCCGCGGGGTGCGTGCAGGGTGGAGCGCGGTACCCGGGCCAGGAGTTCGTCGAGCTGGGCGGTCTGCGCGGTCAGCCGGGACAAGGTTTCGGCGAGCGCGCGGGGCGGCAGCGCGGGCAGGTGCTGGATCACCTGGGCCAGGTAGCGGCAGGACTGGTCCAGGGCGATGTCGTAGAGCTGGGCGGCGGGTTCGGCCAGGCCGCGGGGCGGTGGGCAGACCGAGCGGACGTGCGCGGCGAGCTTGTCCCCGTCGGCGTCGACCGCGAACAGCAGGTCATCGGTCAGCTCGACCTCGGCCAGTGCGTCCCCGGCCCCGGCCAGTGCGGCGGCGATCTCGTTGCCTGGCAGGGAGGTGAACCGGGTGGCCAGGACCAGTTCCAGGCGTTCGGCGACCTGCCCGCCGACGTTGCCTGGCAGGGAGGTGAACCGGGTGGCCAGGACCAGTTCCAGGCGTTCGGCGACCTGCCCGCCGACGTTGCCCAGCAGCCGGTTCAGCTTGTCCCGCTGCACCGGACCGGCCAGTTCCGCCGCGGCCAGTTCGGCCAGGCTGGCCGTGCGCTGCTGGCGGGCCCGGTGCCTGCGCAGCCACGCGGTCACCGCCTTCTCCGCGATGATCTTGCCCAGGTCGAGCAGCTCCAGCCCGCTGATGACAGCCTCCCCCGCCTCCGGTGCCGTGCGCAGTCTGTCGAACGCCGGCCCGGCCCGGTTAGCGAACCGGCGGGAATGTCAGTCGTTCGGCCTACCCTGCCGGTCATGAGCGCTACTCCGCCGCGCCCGCTGGCGCCGGGTGACATCGTGACCGCCTTCAGCGAGCACCTCGGCGAGTGGACCGCGGCCCAGGTCACCGGGCTGTCCCCGGAGTCGCAACTGGCCGCCGTGCTCGAACTGGCCTGGTCCGGCCCGGAGCCCGCCACCCTGGCCGATCTGGGTGAGGTCGGCCCGTTGCGGCTGACCCATCACAGCTGGAACGGCACCCTGGCGCACACCAACTGGGAGTGGGTGCTGCCGCGCAGCTACCGGGTGATCGGCTCGCTGCCGCTGCTGGGCCCGGAGGCGACGAACTCCTACTCCACCGGCTGGTACCTCGGGCACCAGCTCGACCGTCAGCGCCGCTGGGACGCGCAGCTCACCGAGGAGCCGGTCACGCCGTGGGCGGCCGAGCACACCAGCGCCGAGGTCGGCCAGGCCGAGCCGGACCCGGGCGTGCGCTGGCTGACCGTGCGCGACATCGAGGAGTTGGACTGCGCGCCGCTGGTCACCAAGTTCCCCCACCTTCAGCACCTCACCCTGCGCGGCAAGCTGGGCCTGCTGCGTAACGCCGTCGCACTCAACGAGCTGACCGGGCTGCGCAGGCTCGCCGTGTGGGAGCTATTCGGCATGACCGCCGCCGAGTGCCTGCTGCCGCACCGGGTCCCGGAGATCGAGGCGATCAGCCTGGACGGCATCCCCGCCGAGTACGCCACCGCCACCCGCCGGAAGTGGAAGCCGGAAATCCCCCAGGGCGTGCATCTGGACATCCGGGCCGCCCGGAAACCCGAGTGGGTGGCGGAGAACCGGGACAACCCGCTGCGCGACTGGGACGGGCGGCAGGGCATCAGCCCGGCCCGGTACAAGAAGGCGATCGCCCAGTACAAACAGACCCGGCGCGCGGTGCTGGCCGTGCTCGCCGACCCCGCCGCCGACCGGCCTGCCCAGCTGGCCGAGATCGGCCGCGAGTACGGCACCAGGTTCAACGAGCTGGACGCGCGCTCGGGCTTCATCGAGACGGTGGAACGCGAGGAGCTGTACGCGGCCCTGGCACACCTCGCGGGCGGTCAGCGGGACGTGCTGGCCCTGCTGGCCGAGGGGGTGGAGGAGGTGCGGGACTGGTGAACGGCCGAAATCCGCGCGCACGCCCTGGTCCGGGCGGTAAGAATCGACCAACGTGACAGTTGTGGAGATCAGGCCGCGGCGGGCGCTCGCGGTGTCGGCGACGGTGATCGCCGGGGTGGGCCTGGCCGGACAGGCGCGGATCAACGGCGAGTTCGGGGCCCGGCTCGGCAGTGGGTTCGCCGCCTCGCTGCTGACCACCGCCGGCGGGTTGCTGGTGCTGCTGGCCGTGGTGCCCGCGCTACCGGCAGGCCGGCGCGGACTGCGCAAGCTACGGGACGCGGTGCGTGGCGGCGAGTTGCGCTGGTGGCAGTGCGCGGGCGGGATCGCCGGGGCACTGATCGTGGGTGGTCAGGGCGTCACGGTCACCTCCCTCGGGGTCGCGGTGTTCACCGTGGCGATCGTGGCAGGCACGGTCAGCGGCAGTCTGGCCGCGGACCGGTGGGGGCTCGGGCCGGGCGGGGTGCGGCCGGTGACCACGGCCCGGCTCGGCGGCGCGCTGCTGTGCGTGCTGGCGGTCGCGGTGGCCGGACTGGACCGCTTCGGCAACACCAGCACCCTCATCCTGGTGGCATTACCGCTGGTCGCGGGGGCGGCCGGGGCGGTGCAGTCGGCGTTCAACGGCCGGGTGGCCGCCGCGGCGGGGTCGCCTTGGCCCGCGACCACCCTCAACTTCCTGGTCGCCACGCTGACCCTGGCCGTGCTGCTCGGCGGGCAGGTGGCCGTGCAGGGCTGGCCCGGCCGGGACTTCCCCAGCCAGCCGTGGTTCTACCTGGCGGGCATGATCGGCATCGCCGTGGTCGCGGTGGCCACCCTGGCCGTGCGCGAGATCGGCGTCCTGGTCTACGGCCTGGCCAGTGTGGCCGGACAGCTGCTCGGCGCGGTGGTCATCGACGCGGTCACCCCAGGCCCGAGCCCGACCCTGGCCACCTGGGCGGGCGCGGCACTCACCCTGGTCGCGGTGCTGCTGGCGGCCCGCACCCGCGGGCTCAGCCCAGCTCCGGTTCGATCCCGGTCAGCTCGGCGCTGACCTGCCACAGCCGGGCCGCCGCCACCCGGTCCGCGAACACCCCGCGCACCGCCGCCTGCCTCGGCGCGCCCCGCAGGCCGAACACCCGCGGCTGCCACAGCTGACCAGGGCGCACCGCCGGGTCCAGCACCGCGTGCACCGCGATCCGGGCGGCCTTGTCCTTGCCCTGCAACACCATCCCGACTGCCAGGGCACCCCATCGCCGGCCGGTGGTGCGCACGTGCACCGGCGGCCGGGACGGGGTGAGTGAGTCCAGGGCGCCGCCGGGATGGGTGATGACGCTCAGCGTCGTGCCGCTCCGGCGGGCCAGCTCGAACCCGAACAGCATCTGGGCCAGTTTCGACCGGGCGTAGCCGCGGGTGGGCTGGTAGTCCCGGGTGCTGTGCAGGTCGTCGAAGTCCAGGGCGACCGATTTCGCGGTGAGGCTGCCGGTGGTCACCACCCGGCTGCCCGCGGTGGCGGCCAGCAGCGGGGCCAGGTGCGCGATCAGCGCGAAGTGGCCGAGGTGGTTGGTGGCGAACATCAACTCGTGGCCCTCGGCGCTCACCCGGCGGTCCGGCTCGTCCAGGTACACGCCCGCGTTGAGCACCACCGCGTCCAGGCGGTCCACCGCCAGATCGTCCACAGTGGACTTGAGCGAGGACAGGTCCGCCAGGTCCATGGGCAGGTGGCGGACCCGCGCGCCGGGCACCCGGCCGCGGATCGAGGTCAGCGCGGCCTCGGCCCTGGCCGGGTTCCGGCTGCCGAGCAGCACCGTGGCGCCGGTGGCCGCGAGCTGCTCGGCGACGAAGTACCCGATGCCCGCGTTGCCCCCGGTGACCAGGAAGTTCCGGCCCTCGGCCCGCTGGTTGAACGACATGGACGCAATATAGTCGGAATGATTACAAAGTCGCAATGACTCCGATTTTGTAGTCACTAGCCGTTCAGGTACGGTCCGGGCATGGCGCGGACTCCCACCACCGGGCGACGGGAACGCAAGAAGGCCGCCACCCGCCAGGCCCTGGCCGACGCGGCACTGCGGCTGTTCCTGGAGCGCGGCTTCGACCAGGTCACCGTGGCCCAGATCGCCGAGGCCGCGGACACCGCGGTGTCCACCCTGTTCGCGCACTTCCCCGGCGGCAAGGAGGCGCTGATCCTGGGCGATGGCGCCGAACGGGCGGCCGCGCTGACCGCCGCGGTCCGCGAGCGCCCGGCGGGCGGTTCGATCCTGGTGGCGCTCAAGGACTTCCTGGCCACCCGCGGCCCGTTCCACCCGGATCCGAGCCCGGACTACCGCCGCCGCACCGACCTGGTGGTGGCCACCCCGGCGCTGCGCGCGCACGCCCGCGCGTTGTGGACCAGCGCCGAGGCCGCGCTGACCAGGGTGCTCGCCGCGGAGACCGGCCGGGCCGAGGACGAGCTGTCGCTGCGGCTGCTGGCCCGCTATGTGCTGGAGATCCCCGACCTGGCCGCGCGGGCCGAGGACCCGAGGGCCGCCCTGGACACCGCCTTCGCGCACCTGGAACGCGGCTGGCCGGGGATCTGAGTCCGCGGCTCAGCGCAGCGCGTCGTAGATCGCCTTGACGTAGGTCCCGCTGCGGTCGGAGCCGATGATGCCGGGCGCCATCCGGTTCATCACGTAGGAGATCGTCATCCGCCGCTCCAGATCCATGATGATCATCGAGCCGCCCCAGCCGCCCCAGAAGCAGATCTTGCCCTCGGGGATCCAGGGCAGCAGGTCCGGCCGGGGCAGCGCGTAGCCGATCCCCCAGCGCAGCGGGATGCCCAGCGAGAGGTCGATGCCGTTGGCCTGCTCGGTGAAGATGGCCTCGATGGTGTCCTGGCCCAGCAGCCGGACGCCGTCGACCGTGCCGCCGAGGGCGAGCGCGGAGAGCATCCTGGCCACCGATCGGGCGTTGCCGTGCCCGTTCGCCCCGCCGATGTCCGCCTGCCGCCAGGCCGCGGTGCCTGCCACCTCCGCGGTCATCGCCGGTCCGGTCATGCCCCGGACGATCAGGCTGTCCGGCCCCAGTGCTTCCAGGTCGAAGTCCAAGGGCGGCGGCGGCACCAGGTCCGCGATCCGGCCCCAGTCCCGCTCGGCCGCGCCGATCTGGAAGTCCGCGCCCAGTGGGCCGGCGATCTCCTCGGCGACGAACCGCTTCAGCGGCTTGCCGCTCACCCGGCGGACGACCTCGCCGACCAGGTGGCCGAAGTTGAGCAGGTGGTAGCCGGAGGCGGTGCCCGGTTCCCACCACGGGGCCTGCGCGGCCAGCATCGCGGTGGAGCGTTCCCAGTCGAAGACGTCCTCGGCCACGACCGGCTGCTCCCAGGCCGAGACCCCGGAGGTGTGCGCGAGCAGGTGGCGGACCTCGATCCTGTCCTTGCCGTTGGCGGCGAACTCGGGCCAGTACTTGGCCACCGGCGCGTACAGGTCGAGGTCGCCGCGGTCCACCAGCATCAGCGCCGCCAGGCTGGTGACGGTCTTGGTGGTGGACCAGACGTTGGTGATGGTGTGCTCCTCCCACCCGGCGGTGCGGGCCTGGTCGCGGTAGCCGCCCCACAGGTCGAGCACGGTCTCGCCGTCGATGTCGAGCACCAGGGACGCGCCCAGTTCCTCGCCGGTGGCCACGTTCTCCGCGAACGCGGCGCGGACGGTCTCGAATCGGGCATCGTGTCTGCCCCGGATCTCGGTCATGCCGTTAAGCTAAAACCTGACGTTGACGTCAGAGGCAAGGGTTGAGTGCGAAGAGGCAACAGGTGGGTCCGAACAGGCAAGGATTGGGTCTGGGCATGCGCATCGGCGAGCTGGCCGCCAGGACGGGTGTGAGTGTCCGGGCGCTGCGGTACTACGAGGAACAACTGCTGCTGGGGTCGGAGCGCAGCGCGAGCGGGCAACGGCACTACCCGGACGGCGCGGTCGGCCGGGTCCAGCTGATCCAGCAGCTCTACGCGGCCGGCCTGTCCAGCCGGACCATCCTGGGCATCCTGCCGTGTGTGC
This sequence comes from Crossiella sp. CA198, assembly GCF_052078295.1. NCBI lineage: Bacteria > Bacillati > Actinomycetota > Actinomycetes > Pseudonocardiales > Pseudonocardiaceae > Crossiella > Crossiella sp. CA198. The sequence goes on along the minus strand of NZ_JBQJIM010000011.1, from coordinate 19,628 downwards.
TGACCGGCGAGGTGACCCCGGAGCTGCTCGACCGGCTGACCACCGAGCGGGACCGGATCAACGGCCAGCTCGCCGGGCTGACCTCGACCAGGGACCGGCTCGACGCCATCATCACCACCTCGGCCACCTCACTGGCCGCGGGAAAGCCCTGCGCGGCGCAGTCCTGACCATGCGGGTGGACGAGCTGCCGGAGTGGTTGCCGGGCTGGTGTGCGGACGTGCTGGGGGCCGAGCCGGTCGGCGTGCGGTTCGCGCTGCGGTCGATCTCGGCGGTGTACGGGCTGCGGCTGGCCGGCGGGCGGGATGTGGTGGTCAAGGCACGGACGGACGACGGGCGGGCCGCGTCCTGTGTGGCCGCGCAGAAACTGTTGGCGGAGCGGGGATTCCCGTGTCCCCGGCCGGTCACGCCAGTGGTCGGCGTCGGCGCGCTGGCCGTGCACGCCGAGCAGTCCCGGCCCGGCGGCGACCTGCTGCGCGGCGACGCACCGGCGGTCGCGGTGCGCTACGCGGCGGTGTTCGCCCGGCTGATGGCCGCACTGGCCGAGGTGACCGTGCCGCCGCCACTGCCGAATCCGCGCTGGGCACGGTGGGATCACCGGGATTCCGGACTGTGGCCCGCGATCGGCTTCCTCGACGAACGGGACCAGCGCGCCGTGCCCGGTCACGTCGTCGACACGGCCGAGCGGGCCCGCGCGCGGTTGCTGGCCGCCGACCTGCCGTGCGTGCTGGGCCACGCCGACTTCGAGGCGCAGAACCTGCGCTGGCGCAACGGAAACGTGTGGGCCGTGCACGACTGGGACAGCCTGGCCTGGCAGCCGGAGGCGGCCCTGGTGGGTGCGGCGTGCGGGACGTTCGCCAGTGCCTCGCCGCCAACGCTGGCCCCGATCGAGAGTTCCGCCGCGTTCCTGGCGGCCTATCAGGAACTGCGGGGACGCCGGTTCACCTTGGCGGAGCAGGAGATCGCGTGGGCGGCCAGCCTGTGGCCAGCCGTGCACAACGCGCGCTGGGAGGCACTGCACGGCGATCGGCCGGTGTGCGGCGAGGCCGTCCGGGCGCAGGCGGCCGAGCGCCTGCGCCGGGCGAATGCCCTTTCCGCCGCGAAATGATCACTTTGCCGGCTACTTCCCGCGCGGCACCGGGACCGGCCGGGCCAGCACCTGGTCCAGGACGTCGGCGAGGAATCGCGCCGGGTCCGGGACCGGTGCCGTGACCCGCATCGCGACGATCGCGTCGGGTCGCACGAGCAGGGCCCCGTCCTCGGACAGCCACGGTGCGTGGACCCGGTGCGCCGGCAGTCCGGCCGCCGCCGCGGCATCAAGCCACCGGTCCCCCGCGGCGCCCACCAGCAGGGTCCACCGGGACGCGACCAGGTCGAGCGTGGAGACCCCGTCGACCCACGCGTGCGGCACCCGGGAACCCGGCGACCCGTCCAGCGCCACCGCCAGGTCCACTGTGGATGGTAGTTCCGGCCGCGGGTCGACGACGGCGGCCGAGTCGTACCGCTGGCCCAGGTGCACGATCGGCGCCGCCCACACCCCCGCGGCCGCCCTGGCGGCGTCGGCCTCCGGTCCAAGCCCCCAGTGCAGCGCCGGGTCGGCGAGCCTGCGCGTCGCCTGGTCCATCGTCGCCACGGCGACCGGCTCGCGCTCCCGGGCGTAGGTGTCGAGCAGCCCGGCGCCCGCCGCGCCCTGGTGCACGGCGGCCAGCTTCCACGCCAGGTTGTGCGCGTCGGCGACCCCGGTGTTGAGGCCGAAGGCGCCCAGCGGCGACACGGTGTGCGCGGCGTCGCCGACGAGGAACACCCGGCCGAGCGTGAAGCGGTCGGCCAGGACACTGCGGGGCCGCCACGGGAGCACGCTGCGCACCTCCACGGCGAGGCCGGGATCGCCGACCGCCGCCCGGACGACCGCGGTGCAGCGCTCAGGTGTGAAGTCCTCGGGGCGCTCGCCCCCGTCGATGTCGCAGGTGACGTGGAAGACCCAGTTCGTCTCGCCGTCCACGGTCGCCAGCAGCCCGGGCGCCGCCGGTGTGGTGATCGTGCAGGTGCCGAAGGACATCCCGCGCAGGTAGGGCCGGAGGTCGGCGCGGAACAGGATGTTGATCATGGACTTGCCCAGGTCGCCCGCGCCGGAGGTGCCCACGCCCAGCGCGGTCCGCACGGCGCTGTGCGTGCCGTCGGCGGCCACCACGTACGCGCAGCGCACCGAGTAGCGGCCGTCGGGTCCGTCCAGTTCGACGTCCACCCCGGCGGCGTCCTGGGTGATGCCGACCAGGCGGGTCGACCAGCGTAGATCCGCGCCGCGGCGCGCGAGGTCGGCCGCCACCACGGCGTCGAGGCGGTCCTGCGCGCAGACCCCGCGCAGCCGGAACGGCGTGGTGGCCAGTTCGGCGGCGGACGGGGCGGGCATGGGCACGGTCACCACGTCGCCCGCGCCCATCTCGACGACGGTCCGGGCCACCGCCTTGGCCGTGGCGCCGCGGAGGTCGACCGCGACGGCGTCGACGGCGGCGTCCAGGCCGAGTTCGCGGAGGATCTCGACGGTGCGCGGCCCGATGCCGGTGGCGCGCGGATGGACCGAGGGTCCGGACCGGCGTTCGACGAGCACCGTGGGGACACCGTGGTGGGTGAGCAGCGCCGCGGTGAGCAGCCCGACGCTGCCGCCGCCGACCACCAGCACCGGCACTTCTGGATACGTTGTATCTGTCATGGCTACACTGTAGCCGGAAGATAGGATGCCGGTCAACGGAGAAAGGAAGCACCCGTGACCGAACCCACTCCTTGGTCGGTGTGGACCAGGCCCCGCCCCGAACCGCGCAGGCGCGCGCCGGGGGTGGAGCAGTACGTGGCCGCCGCGCTGGCCGTGGCCGACGCGGAGGGCCTGGCCGCGGTGTCGATGCGCCGGGTCGCGGGCGACCTCGGTTCCGGTACGGCCACCCTCTACCGCTACATCACCAACCGCGACGAACTGGTGGATCTGATGGTCGACGCGGCGCAGGATGAGGACCCGCTGCCCGAGTCCGCGCGGGACTGGCGCGCCGGCCTGGCCGCGGTCGCGCACTCGCTGCGCGCGACCCTGCTGCGGCACCCGTGGCTGGCTGGCGAACTGGCGGGCAGGCCCGCGCTCGGCCCCAACTCGTTGCGGCGGTCCGAATCCGCGCTGCGCGCCGCCGTCGCGCTCACCCCCGACATCACCCTGGCCGCGCAGGCACTCGGCGCCCTGCACGCCTACGTGCTGGGCTCGGTGGCCACCCAGCAGGCCACTCGGCGCGCCGAGCAGCGCACCGGCCTGACCGAGGAGCAGTGGCAGCGCAGCGTCGGCCCCTACATCAGCGAGGTCCTCGCGGCGGGCGAGCACCCGATGCTGGCCCGCCGCGTGCACGAAGCCGAGGAACTCGACCCCGACGCCGGCTTCGCGTTCGGCCTGGACTGCCTGCTCGACGGTCTCGCGGCCCGGCTGGGTCGCTGACCGGTCAGCGAGCACCCGGGTCAGACCAGGCGCACCGCGTAGGGCATCAGCCCGCCGTAGCGCACCGGTGAGATCCGCACCCGGGAGCCGGAGTGCGGGGCCTCGACCATCCGGCCGCCGCCCAGGTACATCGCCACGTGGTGGATGCGCCCGCCGGTGGCCCAGAACAGCATGTCGCCCGCTGCCATCTGGGACAGCGGCACCCGGCGGCCGTAGTTGTACTGGTAGCCGCTGTAGTGCGGCAGGTTGATGCCGATCCCGGCGTAGGCGTAGATCATCAGGCCGGAGCAGTCGAAGCCGACCTTGCGGTAGTCGCCGTAGGAGTCGGCCACGCCGCCGTCCCGGATGCCGCGGGTGGGGCCGGAGCCGTTGCCGCCGCCCCAGGCGTAGACCACGCCGAGCTGGGAGAGCGCGCGGTTGATCGCGATCTGCACGCCGCGGCCGGGGGCCGGGGCGACGGTGGGGCGGGCGGCGGTCTGCGGGCGGGAGGCCGGGCGACTCTGCGCGGCGGCGGCCGCGGCGGCCCTGCGGGCCTCCTCGGCCTCGCGGCGCTGCCGTTCCTCCTCCTCGCGCCGTTTCGCGGCCAGCCAGTCCTCGTAGCGCTGCCGCTGGCCCTGCAGGCCGCTGACGTGGTTGCGCGCCTCGAAGAGCTGCTTCTCCACCGCGGTCCTGGTGGCCTCGATCTCGTTGGCCCGCGCTTCCTGGGTGCTGCCCGCCTGCACGGCCACGGCCTGGGCCTTGTCCGCGACCCGCTTGGCCGCCTCGGCCTCGTTCTGCTTGGCCTCGGCCAGTTCCAGGGCCTTGCGCGCCAGGGAGTCCTTGTTCGTCTTGTCCGTGCGCGCCCGGCGCATGACCTCCAGGACGTTGGCCTGGGAGCCGCTGATCAGCTCCAGCATCTCGGTGCGGTCCAGGATCTCCTGGGGGTTCTTGGCGGTGAACAGCGCGCCGGTGGTGTCGAGCAGGTTGCCGTTCTGGTAGGTCGCGGCGACGAAGACGTCGGCCTTGGCGCGCAGGTCGTCGATGGCCTTGGCGGCGGCGTCGGCCTCGGCGCGGGCGCCGCGGGCCTCGGCCTTGGCCCGGTCCGCGACCTCCTGGGCGGCCTCCAGGTCGACCAGGGCCTTCATCGCCTCCTCGCGGCGGAGTTCGACGTCGGCCATCAGCTCGTCCAGGCGGGCCTCGGCCCGGCTGAGTTCGTTGGCCAGCCTGCCGACCTCGCCCGCCTTGGAGTCGACCTGGGCGCGCCCGTCGCGGATGTCGGCGTCGCTGGGGTTGGGCGGTGGCGGCGGCACGGCGACCGCCACGCCGGGCGTGCCCGCCAGCAGCGCGGCCGCCAGCGCGGTCATCGCCAAGCCCAAGACGAGGTTCCGTCGTGTCGGCATGTCGCCCACCTCCGAACCTTCCCTCCGCCGGTCGTGCCCAGCCGCCAACCCCCGCTCGGCCTACTCGCCGGGTACCGAACGGCTGCGGTCGCACACGCTGAGCAACTGTGACATTCAGCCCCACCAGTCGCCAGTGATCTCAACATGAACACGCGCCTCATCCCTCACACGTGTCACATTTACTGGGGACAATGTCGCCCGATTGAGGCATTCAGAACACACGCTGTGCACAAAAAAGCTCGGGGCACACGAGGTGCCCCGAGCTGCGGAAACGATCCGGTAAAGGGTCTAGTTCACCTTGCGGTCCAAACCGGCCCAGTAGGGCTCGCGAAGCTTGAACTTCTGGATTTTCCCGGTGGCCGTGCGGGGAATGGACTCGCGGAACTCGACTGTCGTCGGCGCCTTGTAGCCGGCCAGCTTTCGCTTGCAGTGCGCGATGATGTCGGCCTCGCTGACCTGCGCGCCCTCGCTCACCACGACCAGCGCCTTGATCGTTTCGCCCCATTTGTCATCCGGTACTCCGATGACGGCTACTTCAGCCACGGACGGGTGACTGAACACGCAGTCCTCGACCTCGATGGAGGAGACGTTCTCCCCACCGGTGATGATCACGTCCTTCTTGCGGTCGGAGATCGTCAGGTGGCCCTCCTCGTCGAGGGTGCCGCCGTCGCCGGTGTGGAACCAGCCGCCCTCCAGGGCCGCTTCGGTGGCCGCCGGGTTCTCCCAGTAGCCGCCGAGCACGGTGTTGGCGCGGGCCAGCACCTCGCCGGTGCCGGAGATCTTGAGCCGCACGCCGATGCCGGGCGCGCCCGCGCGGGAGAGCTTGCGGGCCCGCTCCTCGGTGGAGAGGTCGAGGTCGGCGGGGCGGGTGCGGTTGAAGGTGAGGAAGGGCGAGGTCTCGGTGAGGCCGTAGAGCTGCTGGAACTGCCAGCCGAGTTCCTCCTCGATGCGGGCGATGGTGCGGGTGGGCGGCGGCGCGCCCGCGCACACGATGCGCACCTTGTCCCGGCCGGGGATCTCGCCGTCCCAGTCCTGCGCGGCGTCCAGGACCATGTTCCACACCGCGGGCGCGCCACAGGCCAGCGTGACGCCGTGCTGCTGGACCCGGCGCAGGATCTCGGCGCCGTCGACCTTGCGCAGCACCACCTGCGGCACGCCCAGCCCGGTGGCGGCGAAGGGCATGCCCCAGCCGTTGCAGTGGAACATCGGCAGGGTGTGCAGGTAGACGTCGCGTTCCCAGACCCTGGCGTGCAGGCCGAAGGTCATCGCGTTGATCCAGATGTTGCGATGGGTCATCTGCACGCCCTTGGGGCGGGCGGTGGTGCCCGAGGTGTAGTTGATGGTGGCGGTCGCGTCCTCATCGGGCGCGGCCCAGGCTCGCGGCTCGGTGTCGAAGCGCATCACCTCGGACTCGGTCTGCTCGCCGAGGACGAACTTGTGCCGGGCGGTGGTCCCGGTCAGCGCGGGCGCGAGTTCGGGGTCGACCAGCAGCACCGAGGCGCCGCTGTGGCCGATGATGTAGTCGATCTCCTCCGGCCGCAGCCGGAAGTTCACCGGCACGCAGATCCGCCCGCTGGCCGGGACCGCGTGCAACAGTTCGAGCAGCCGGGCCGAGTTGTGGCTGACCACGGCGACCCGCTCGCCCTCGCCGACGCCGAGCCGGTCCAGCCCGGCCTGCCAGGCCCGCGCCCGCCGGGCCATCTCGCCATAGGTCGTGGCCGGCACCACCGCGGCCGGCTGGCTGGGTTCGTCGATCACCGCGGTGCTGCTGGGAAAGACGGTCTCCGCCCGATCAAGGAAGTCGGCGACGGTCAACGGTACCCGCATCGTTCAGGCTCCTCCGGTTCGTCCGAATGGCCACAGACGGTAGTGAGCCCGGGTACCCGCTGTCAGCTCACCCCTTCCCCCCGCCGGGTGACCCAGCGGCAGACGAGCCCCACCAGTCGCCAAACGGTCCCCCAAGAACCCCCACACCGAGTGTTGGCCGTTCTGGTACACCACGTTGGCCGTTGTCGTACACCACGTTGGCCGTTGTGGGACGCGGTTGTGCCCACTGCGGACCGAGGGCCCGCTGCCGCCGCCCAGTTGGGCCAACTCGGCGTACCACTTGGGCCAAACCGGCGTACCACTTGGGCCAACTCGGCGTCCGGAACGGCCAACTCGGCGTACGAGAACGGCCAACACTGCGGGGGTGGGGCGGGTCAGGCGGCGAGGAATTCGAGGCGGTTGCCGACTGGGTCGGTGGTGTGGAAGCGGTCGCGGCCGGGGATCTCGGCTGGGTCGGCCCAGTTCACCTGGTGGCCGGCGGCGGTGAGGACTCCGGCCAGGGTGTGCACGTCGGTGATGAAGGCGGGGTGGGCCTTGGCCGAGGGCCGGAAGCCGTCTTCGGCGCCGATGTGCAGTTCGCCGCCGCCGGGCACGGCGAACCAGCAGCCGCCGCGGGCGGCCAGCAGCGGGGGTTTGGGGATCTCGGTCCAGCCGAGCACGCCGGTGTAGTAGGCGCGCATGGTGTCCTCGCAGCCGGGCGGGCCTGCCAGTTGGACGTGGTGGATCATGGTGGTTCTCCTTGTCTCACAGTCGTGTGCGGCCGAGTGCGTGCACCAGGGCGACCGTGGCGGCGAGCAACCCAGCGGACAGGGTGACGTTGAGGGTGAGCCGGCCGAGGGCGTGCGTCCCGTCGGCGCCCTCCAGGAGGGTCATCAGGTTGCCGATGGGTGGGATCCGGCCGAGGAAGATGACCAGGACCACGCCGAGCAGGATGGTGCTGACCGCGTGCACCGGGCGGTGCAGCAGCGGGCGGGCGCAGAGCAGTCCGAGGGCCACGCCGAGCAACCCGCTGCCCAGGTGCGCCAGGGCCCCGGCGAGCAGCAGGCTGGGTGGCTGCGGACGCGGGTTGACCACCAGGGGCACGAGCAGCGCGAGGGCGATGAGGGTCAGCAGGGCCAGCACCGCCAGGGTGACCAGCGCGGCCAGCACCCGGCCCCAGCCGCGTGCGGTGACCAGGGTGACCTGCCGCTGGATGGGGTCCTCGGCGTTGCAGATGACCATGGTCAGCGCGGCGGCCACCGGGTAGAGGACCAGTGCGGTGCCCTGGTAGGCCGACAGTGGCGGGCCGGGGTCGCCGCTGTTGAGCATGCCCAGCACGGCCAGGAACACCAGCGCGGGCAGGAAGAAGACCTGGGCGCGCAACAGGTCGGCGGCCAGGTAGCGGAGCAGGGCCAGGTGGCGGGTCAGCACGGTCACCGGGTCACCTCGCCGCCGCCGAGTTCGCGGGCGGTGGCGCGCAGCGCGTCGGCCCGGTGCGCGGGCACCCGCAGGGTCAGTTCGACCAGGTCGTCGCGGCTGGTCTCGTGCACCCGGATCCGGCCGTCGGCGATCTCCACCAGGCGGTCCCGGCGGATCAGCTCGTGGTGCTCCTCGTGGTCGATGAGCAGCACGGTCGTCCCCGCCGCCGCGGCCTCGGCGAGCAGTTCCCCCAGCACCCCGGCGGCGGTGCTGTCCAGGCCGGTCCACGGCTCGTCCAGCACCAGCAGACCGGTCGGCGCGAGCAGCGCCTGGACCAGGGCGATCTTCTGCGTGTTGCCCTTGGAGAGCCGGTTCATCGGCTCCTCCGGCTCCCCGGCGAAGGCCAGCCGGGTGAGCAGCTCCTCGATCCGGGACTCGGTGACCGCGCGGGCCTGACCACGCAGGGCGCCGAGGTGTCGGAGGTAGTCACGCGGGGAAAGCCGCAGGTGTGCCGGGAACCGTTCGGGCACGTAGCCCACCTGCGCCGGCCTGCCGCGCACCCGCCCCAGGCTGGGTTGGCACACGCCCGCGACCACCCGGAGCAGGGTGGACTTGCCCGAGCCGTTGCGGCCGCGCACCACCGTGGTCTGCCCGCCGGGCAAGGTCAGCTCGACCTCGCTCAGCACCAGCCGGCCACGCCCGTAGCGCTTGCCGACCCCCTCCAGCCGCAGCATCCCCAGTCCTCTCGCTCCCCCGGTGTGTCCGGTGCCACGTCCCATCCAACTCGACACGCGCCGACCCCGGTTGAACGTGAATATAGGACAAGCGTACTGTTAGGGCTAGGAGGGCACGGCGGCGCACTCGGCCCGGGTGCGCAAGACTCGCCCTCGTTCCCCGAACTTGCACGCACCGCCGCGAGATGGAGTTGCACGTGACCGCACCCGTGAGCAAGGACAGCTTCGGCGCACGCGGCACGCTGACCGTCGGCGACGCCTCCTATGAGGTGTTCCGGCTCAGCGCCGTGGAGGGCGCCCAGCGCCTGCCGTACAGCCTGAAGATCCTGCTGGAAAACCTGCTGCGCACCGAGGACGGCGCGAACATCACCGCCGACCACGTCCGCGCCCTGGGCAGCTGGGACCCGAAGGCCGACCCCGCCACCGAAATCCAGTTCACCCCGGCCCGGGTGATCATGCAGGACTTCACCGGCGTGCCCTGTGTCGTTGACCTGGCCACCATGCGCGAGGCCGTCACCCAGCTCGGTGGCGACCCCTCGAAGGTCAACCCGCTGGCGCCCGCCGAACTGGTGATCGACCACTCGGTGATCGCCGACATCTTCGGCCGCCCGGACGCCTTCGAGCGCAACGTGGACCTGGAGTACGAGCGCAACCGCGAGCGCTACCAGTTCCTGCGCTGGGGCCAGACCGCCTTCGACGAGTTCAAGGTGGTCCCGCCGGGCACCGGCATCGTGCACCAGGTCAACATCGAACACCTGGCGCGCGTGGTGATGATCCGCAACGGCCAGGCCTACCCGGACACCGTGGTGGGCACCGACAGCCACACCACCATGGTCAACGGCATCGGCGTGCTCGGCTGGGGCGTTGGCGGCATCGAGGCCGAGGCCGCCATGCTCGGCCAGCCGGTGTCCATGCTGATCCCGCGCGTGGTCGGCTTCAAGCTGCACGGCGAGCTGCCCCCCGGCGCCACCGCCACCGACCTGGTGCTGACCATCACCGAGATGCTGCGCAAGCACGGTGTGGTCGGCAAGTTCGTCGAGTTCTACGGCTCGGGCGTGACCGCGGTGCCGCTGGCCAACCGCGCCACCATCGGCAACATGAGCCCCGAGTTCGGCTCCACCGCCGCGATCTTCCCGATCGACCAGGAGACCGTGGACTACCTGCGCCTGACCGGCCGCAGCGCCGAGCAGCTCGCGCTGGTCGAGGCCTACGCCAAGGAGCAGGGCCTCTGGCACGACCCGGCCGCCGAGCCGGACTTCTCCGAGCACCTGGAACTGGACCTGTCCACGGTGGTCCCCTCCATCGCGGGCCCGAAGCGGCCGCAGGACCGGATCTCACTGTCGGAGGCCAAGGAGAAGTTCCACGCCGACATCCGCAACTACGTCGCCGATGAGGACGGCGTGGACGAGGCGAGCGAGGAGTCCTTCCCGGCCTCCGACGCGCCCGCGCACAACGCGCGCGCCAACGGCGCCCGCCCGCACCGCACCGTCCCGGTGACCCTGGCCGACGGCACCGAGACCACCCTGGACCACGGGCACGTGGCGATCGCCTCGATCACCTCCTGCACCAACACCTCCAACCCCTCGGTGATGCTGGGCGCGGCCCTGCTGGCCAAGAACGCGGTGGAGCGCGGCCTGAGCCGCAAGCCGTGGGTGAAGACCTCCCTGGCGCCGGGTTCCAAGGTCGTCATGGACTACTACGAGAAGGCCGAACTGCTGCCGTACCTGGAGAAGCTCGGCTTCCACCTGGTCGGTTACGGCTGCGTCACCTGCATCGGCAACTCCGGCCCGCTGCCGGAGGAGATCTCCAAGGCCATCAACGACAACGACCTGTCGGTGGTCTCGGTGCTCTCCGGCAACCGGAACTTCGAGGGCCGGATCAGCCCCGACATCAAGATGAACTACCTGGCCTCCCCGCCCCTGGTGGTGGCCTACGCCCTCGCGGGCACCATGGACCTGGACCTCAACACCGAACCGCTGGGCACCGACCCGGACGGCAAGCCGGTGTTCCTGGCCGACATCTGGCCGACCCCGCAGGAGATCCAGGACGTCATCGCGACCTCGATCAACTCGGAGATGTTCGTCAAGGACTACGCCGACGTCTTCGCCGGTGACGAGCGCTGGAAGTCCCTGCCCACCCCCACGGGCAAGACCTTCGAGTGGGCCGATGACTCCACCTACGTGCGCAAGCCCCCGTACTTCGAGGGCATGGAGATGGCCACCAAGCCGGTCACCGACGTCAGCGGCGCCCGGGTGCTGGCCCTGCTCGGCGATTCGGTCACCACCGACCACATCAGCCCGGCCGGTTCCATCAAGCCGGACTCCCCCGCCGGCAAGTACCTCAGCGAGCACGGCGTGGCCCGCAAGGACTTCAACAGCTACGGCTCCCGCCGCGGCAACCACGAGGTCATGATCCGCGGCACCTTCGCCAACATCCGGCTGCGCAACCTGCTGCTCAACGATGTCCAGGGCGGCTTCACCCGCAACTTCCTGGCCGAGGGCGAGCAGACCACCATCTACGAGGCCAGCGCGGCCTACGCGGAAGCCGGTATCCCGCTGGTGGTCCTGGCCGGTAAGGAATACGGCTCGGGTTCTTCCCGGGACTGGGCGGCCAAGGGCACCAGCCTGCTGGGCGTCCGGGTGGTCATCGCCGAGTCCTTCGAGCGCATCCACCGCTCGAACCTGATCGGCATGGGTGTGCTGCCGCTGCAGTTCCCGGACGGCCAGACCGCGGCCACCCTGGGCCTCAACGGCACCGAGACCTACGACTTCGCCGGCGTGACCGAGCTGAACAACGGCAGCACTCCGCGCACGGTCAAGGTCACCGCGACCAAGACCGACGGCGAGCAGGTCGAGTTCGACGCGGTCGTGCGCATCGACACCCCCGGCGAGGCGGACTACTACCGCAACGGCGGCATCATGCAGTACGTGCTGCGCAAGATGGTCCGCAGCTGACCACCTGAGCAGAGCCAGGACGGGGCGGGAAGGCCGATGGTCTTCCCGCCCCGTCCTTTGTGGACAGACCTCAGCGCTCGGTCACCGCGGGCGGCACCGGAACCGGATAGCCGGACGGGCCGATGTTCTTGTCCAGGGACTTCTTCCACTCCCCGCTGCTGATCATCTTCTCGATCGCGGCGTTCACCTTGCCCTTGCCGGGCAGGTCCTCCCTGGCGATGCCGATCCCGTACCGCTCCGGGTTGAACGGCTTGCCCACCACCTTGAGCAGTTCCGGGTTCTGCGCCGCGTACCCGGCCAGGATCACGTCATCGGTGGTCACCGCGTCCACATTGCCCAGCAGCAGGGCGCTGATGCACTCGGAGTACCGGAAGTACTCCACCAGCTGCGTGGTCTTGGCGAAGCGGTCCTTGATGGTCTGCGCGGAGGTGGTGTTCGGCACCGTGCACAGCTTCTTGCCGTTCAACGACTCCGGCCCGGTGATGTCGTTGGTGTTCAACCGCACCAGCAGACCCTGCCCGGCGATGAAGTACGGCCCGGCGAAGGCGATCCGGGTCTTGCGGTCCTCGGTGATGGAGAACGAGGTCACCACCAGGTCCACCGAGCCGTCCTGGAGCGACTTCTCCCGGTCCCCCGCCCTGGTCTCCCGCCAGGTGATGTTGCCGGCCTCCACGCCGAGTTCCCTGGCCACGTACTCGGCCACGTCCACATCGAAACCTTCGAGCTTGCCTTCCGCCACCCGTTCGGACAGGCCAGGCTGGTCATAGGCGATGCCGATGGTGAGCTTCTTGGTCTTGGCGGCCCGGTTGACCACCGAAACGTCCCTGGCCTCCTCCTCCGGCGCGGCGCCGCAGCCGGCGATGAGGACCATCGCCACCAGCACGGCCGCCGCGGCACGGAAGCCGAGCGTGCCTGACTTGCGCATCTCCTTGTGCCCTCCCGCCCATTCACTCAAGGCGTGCAGTCTGGTCATGCGCGGGCAAAGGATTTCACCCCTCGTGACCGATCCGATGCGGGCACGTTGCGCTGCCTCCACTCGACTGTCCGTTCTCCGAGAACGGCCGAAAGTCCCTGGCAGATCAGGTGCTCTTGTTGGTTAATCGATAACACAGATCGACAGCGGCCCCGGCACGCGCGCGACCCCGCCCCGGAGGCCGGGACGGGGTCGTGTGGACGTGCGGTGGGCCGGGTTCAGCGGCTCACGCGAAGGGCTGGGCGTTGGGCTGGCAGATGATCCCGTCGGCCGGGGCCTTCAGCTCCGAGAGGTAGGCGGTGGTGATGTCGTCGGCGCACTTGGAGCGGCCCAGGATGGCGTGGCCGAAGGAGTCCACGCTGACCAGGCGGGCCGAACCGAGCTGCTTGGCCATCCGCTGCGAGAACGCGTACGGGGTGGCCGGGTCGTAATAGTTCCCGATCACCACGATCGGGTTCGCCGTTTTCTTGTGCCACGGTCCGGCGTACCGGTCCGAGCCGCCGGGCCAGCTGGCGCAGGGCACCGCGTCGAAGGCCTGGAAGCGGCCGAAGGTGGGGAACTGCTTCTCCCAGATCTTGGCGATCACCGGGTAGGCCGCGGACAGCCGCAGGTAGGGCTTGTCGATGCAGTTGACGCCGTAGAAGGAGTCGTCGGCGGTGTAGGGCGTGTCGGCGAGGGCGTCCCGCTTGCCCTGCGGGTTGTTCCTGGTCAGGAAGTCCGAGGGGCCTGCGGGGGCCGATTCGATCATGATGCCCGCGTCGGCCGGGGTCATCGCGGTGTAGGCCTGCTGCAACGCCACGGCCAGCGGCGCGAAGTTGGCCGCGCCGTACATGGCGCTGCTGACGTTGCTGGTGAAGGCGCTCAGCGTCAGTTTCGCCCCGGTGGGCAGGGTGATCGGCTCGCGCTGCAGCCGGGTGCGCAGCGCGTCGAACTTCTTCCGGGTGTCGCCCTCGCTGAAGGCGCACTTGGGACCGGCCGCGGTGCACCGCTTGAGGAAGCCGTCCAGGGCCAGCTCGAAGCCCTCGGCGCGCTGCCGGTCGGACTCCAGGCCGTCGCCGGTGCGCAGCTCGGGGTCGACGTTGCCGTCGATGACGATCGCCCGGGTCCGCTTGGGGAACATGTTGGCGTAGGTCGACCCGATCAGGGTGCCGTAGGAGAACCCGACGAAGGTCAACTTCTCATCGCCGACGGCCTGCCGCAGCACGTCCAGGTCCCGGACCACGTCCTTGGTGGACATGTGCCGGAGCAGCGGTCCGGCGTTCTTCGCGCACGCCGCGCTGTAGTCCTTGCCGGCCTGGACGGCGTCCCGGACCTCCTGCGTGGTGAAGGGCACCGAGGGCTGCCGGGAGAAGACCTTCTCCGCGTCCTCGGCGGTGCTGAAGCAGCGCAGCGGGCTGCTGCGGGCCACCCCGCGCGGGTCGAAGCCGACGATGTCGAACCGCTTGAGCACCTCGGCGCCGTAGCGCCGGTCGGCCCGAATCGGGCCGAGGTAGCCGGAGCCGCCGGGCCCGCCGGGGTTGATGAACATCGAGCCGATCCGGCGGGCCGGGTCGTCGGCCAGCCGCCGCAGCAGCGCGATCTCCACCGAGCCGGTGCCCGGCTTGCGGTAGTCGATCGGCACCTTGTAGGTGGCGCAGCCGAACCGGGTGCGGTCAGCTTGGGGGTCGTTGACGAACACCGCGTCGGGGCACGGCGCCCACTGCACCGACTCCAGGCCGAACTGCTGGAGGTTCTCCTCATCGGACGCCGCCGCGCCGGTGCCTGCCAGCGCGGTGGCCGCGACCACCGCCACCGCGGTCACCGCCCCTGTTCTGCGCAGCCACCTGAAACCCTGTCGGGCCACCGCTGTCTCCTTAGCTGGGTCGAACACAAGTCTGGGTGGAACCCTCACAGCCCGCGGCGGCCCGGACAAGGCTGGTCCATTCACTGAATGCGCTGAACCCGCGCTGGTCAGCGCCCGATCAGGAACTCCCCTGGCTGGAGCGCGCGGTCCACGATCCGCAGGTCGCCGAGCCAGCCGTAGAAGCTCTTCTCCACCTTCCGCCCGTAGGCGTAGGCCCCGATCAGCCAGCCGCCGGCCGCGGCCGGGATGCCGATGGCAGGGGTGCCGGGGTTGCGCAGCAGTGGCGCGCCGTCCACGTGCAGCACGCTGCGGCGGCCGTCGTTGACCACGGCCACGTGCCACCAGCGCTCGCGCGGCAGTTCGTGGCCCCAGTTGGTGGACAGGCCCTCCTGGTTGCGCGGGAACACCGCCCACTGGAACGCGGCCCCGTCGGAGAGGTTCAGCGTGGCCAGGGGTTCCTGGGGGTCGTCGCCGGTCTTGCCCGCGTCCGCGCCGGTGGCGACCGTGGTGAACAGGCCGCACCAGGCGTTGCGGCCGTCGAAGTCCTTGGGCAGCTTGACGAAGGCCTCGATGGTGTAGCCGCGCGGGAAGGTGAGCCGGGTCAGCGGCGCGTCGGCCGCGGTGCGCAGGTAGCCGCCGCCGCGCAGGTGCAGGCTGCCGTGGCCGGGCTGGTCCGGGTGGTGCCCGGCGGTGTGGGTGAGCGTGTCGGCGGGCGCGCCGGGCAGCGCGTCCCTGGTGAGGTGGTTGCCGTGGCCGGACAGGTCGGTGTATTTCCCGGCCTGGTCGAAGCGCCAGTAGGCCACCGTGCCGGGGATCAGCACCTCGCGGGCGGGCCGGGCCGGGCGGACGGGTGGCGGCGCGAACCGGCGGAACCGCTCGGTGAAGTCGATCTCCACGGTGAACCGGTCGGCGGGCCCGGTGCGCTGGATCTCCTGCCGCTCCAGCACGTTCAGCCGTTCCGGCTTGCGCCCGAGCAGCCACGGCGAGACGGTTTCCACGTCGATCACGTTGCGGGCCAGGTCGAAGTGGTAGAGCCGGAGCATGGCGCTGCCGCCGTAGTAGCGGTCCTGGTAGTTGGCGATGTGCAGGTGCGTCTCGGTGCCCGCCTTGTTGCGCAACGTGGTGCGGCCGGGCGGCCAGAAATGCCCGTTGAGGGTCAGGAAGATCCGGTCCTCATCGGCGATGAGCTGGTCCCACAGCTGTTGTCCCGCAACGGAAAGCTCGGCCACGCCGGTACCGCCGTCGGCGTGCACGAGTTCGTGCGTGGTGAGGATGACCGGCAGCTTCGGGTGCTTGGCCAGCACCTGCCGCACCCAGGCGTGGCCACTGGCCGAGACCCGCCAGTCCAGGGCCAGCAGCAGCCAGTCCCGGCCGGCGGCGCGGAAGACGTGGTAGCTGTTGTAACCGCCCGGCGCGGCGCCGCGGAAGGTCGGGGAGTGCCGGAACCGGTGCGGCCCAAAGGCATCCAGGTAGGGGCTGCGGCCGCGCTGGTCGTCGGTGCGTGAGTCGATGTCGTGGTTGCCTGCCAGCACGCTGTAGGGGAAGCGCCGCCGGTCGAGCACCCGGAACGCGCGGTCGGCCTCGGCGATCTCCTCGGGCCGCCCGTTCTCGGTGACGTCGCCGAGGTGGGCCAGGAACACGATGTTCTGTTCCCTGGCCTGGTCGAGCACGTACTCGAAGGTGGCTTCCAGGGGTTCCCGGTCGCCGCGGTCGAGGTCGAAGAGGTACTGGGTGTCCGGCACCACGGCGAGGGTGAAACGCGGGCTGTCGGGGTCCGCGCCCCGGTGGGTCGCCGCACCGGCCTGCTCCGGCGTGGCGTGCGCGGGCAGGCTCGCGCCGCCCAGCATGGTCGCGCTCACACCGAACAGGCCGCTGGTGCGCAGGAAGGCGCGCCGGTTCGCCGAGGGTCCGTCACTCATGGCCGGATGTTAGGAACACCAACCTCAACGGCGGCAACCCGAAGTCCGAACACGGCCGGAACGCCAGGTGAACAGGGGCGGATCACACCACCATGGCGTGCACCGCGGCCGGGGCGTGCCCGGTGCGCCGGTAGGCCCGCCAGGCGGCGGCGAGCCGGACCACGCTCTCGGTGAGCTGCTCGGGCGGGGCGGTGAACGGGATGCGCAGGTGGTCGGCGCCGCTGCCGTCCATGGACAGCGAGTCTCCCGGCAGCACCGCGACGCCGTGCCGCAGCGCGACCTGGGCGTAGGCGGAGGCGTCCCCACCGGGCAGCCGCACCCACAGGCACTGCCCGCCGCCGGCGCGCCGGAACCGCCAGCCCGGCAGCCGTTCGGCGAGTTGCCCGCACAGGTGGTCGTGCCGCTGCCGCAACTGGTCGCCGCGGCGGCGGGCGATCTCCGGCAGCGCGGGCAGCAGTTCGGCCGCGGCGAGTTGTTCGAGCACCGCGCTGCCCAGGTCGTGAATGGACTTGATCCGCGCGAGCTGCGCGATCTGGCCTGCCGAGGCCCGGATCCAGCCCAGCCGCATGCCGCCCCACACCACCTTGCTCAGCGAGCCGACGGTGATCACCACCCCGGGCGGGGCGAACGCGGCCAGATTCGGCGGATCCTCAGTGCCGTCAAGGGAAAGCCCGGCCAGCACGTCGTCCTCGATCACCGGCACCGCGTGCTCGGCGGCGACCTCGGCGATGCGGCGGCGGGCCAGCGCGGGCACGGTGCTGCCGGTCGGGTTGTGGTGGGTGAGGTTGAGGTAGGCCAGGTCGGGCCGGTCCGCGGCGACCGCGCGACTCCAGGCCGCCACGTCCAGGCCGTCCGGCCCGGTCGGCGCGCTCCGCACCAGCGCGGCGGCCTCCCGGAACAGTTCCAGGGCGCCAGGGTAGGTCGGCGCCTGCACCAGCACCTGGTCGCCGGGTTCGAGGAAGAGCCGGGTCAGCAGCGCGAGGGCCTGCTGGCCGCCGGTGGTGACCAGGATCTGCCCGGGTTCGGTGGGCAGCCCGCGGCTGGTGTGCCGCTCGGCGAGCGCGGCCCGCAACTCGGGATGGCCCATCGGGTGATAGCCGATGTCGCCGCTGTCCAGCTCCGGCAGCCGCGGCAGGGCCCGCTGGTAGGCGGCGGCGAGTTCCGGCGGCGGCCCGTACGGCGCCGCACAGGCCAGCGGCAGGATGTCATCGAGGGGTTCCAGGTAGTTCAGGAACAACGGATTGGCCGGCGCGACCTGGGCGCCCCGCCACCCGGTGAGCACCGCGGGCGCCACCCAGGTCCCCCGTCCCTGGTGCCGCTCCAGCTTCCGCTCCTGCCGGAGCCGGTCATAGGCGGCGACCACGGTCGTCCGCCCCACCGCCAGCCGCTCGGCCAGGGTCCGGTCCGGCGGCAGCGCGGCCCTCGGCGGCAGCTGTCCCGAGTCGATGAGCAGCCGTAACCGCTCGGCCAGCAACAGGTACAGCGGTCCCCGCCCAGCCGACCAGCGGCCCAGCTGCGCGACGAGTCGGTCCACCGCCCACGGTATTGGCTCCATTGCCAAACCAATCTACCCGGGATTGGCGCTGTCCCCACCCCACGGCCCGCACCAGGCTGAACCCATGACCTCCACCCGCCCGGAAACCCGCGCCGTGCACATCACCGCCCCCGCCCTGCCGAACTCCCGCCCCATCAGCGTCCCGCTGTACCAGGCATCCAACTTCGCCTTCGACGACCCCGACGCCCTGGCCGCCGCCCTGAACTCCCCCGACAGCGGCTTCGTCTACAGCCGCTACGCCAACCCCACCACCCGGGCCCTGGAAGACACGGTGGCGGCCCTGGAGAACGGCGTGGGCGCGGTCGCCACCGCCTCCGGCATGGGCGCGATCAACTCGGCGCTGCTCGCCCTGCTCAGCTCCGGCGACCACGTGATCGCCCAGCGATGTATCTACGGCGGCGCCTTCGCCAGCCTCAACGACCTGGCCGCCCGCTTCGGCATCGAGGTCACCTACATCCCCGGCGAAGACCCCGCGGAGGTCGAGAAAGCCCTGCGCCCCAACACCCGCCTGCTCTACCTGGAAACCATCGCCAACCCGGTGACCCGGGTGATCAACCTCCCCGCCTTCCTCGCCGCGGGCACAGCCGCCAACCTGACCACCCTGGTCGACAACACCTTCGCCACTCCCCTGTTGTGCCAGCCCCTCACCCACGGCGCCGACATCGTCCTGCACTCCGCCACCAAATACCTGGGCGGCCACAGCGACATCACCGGCGGAGTCCTGGCCTTCGCCACCGAAGAACTGCACCACAAGGTCTGGCACTACTCGATGGAACTGGGCGCCATGCCGGACCCCTTCGCCGCCTGGCTGACCATCCGCGGCATCCAGACCCTCCCCGTCCGCATGCGCCAGCACTGCGCCAACGCCACCCTGCTCGCGCACCGCCTGACCGAACACCCGGCGGTGACCGCGGTGCACTGGCCCGGATTGGCCTCCCACCCAGACCACCAGATCGCCAAGGAGCTGCTCTCGGACTTCGGCGGCATGATCGCCTTCGAGCTGGCAGGCGGCCGGGAGGCCGGGCACGCGTTCAGCAAGGGGGTGCGGGTGGTGCAGCTGGCCGCGTCGCTGGGCGGGGTGGAGACCACGGTGCTGCACCCGGCGAGCACCTCGCACCGGCAGTTGAACGAGCAGGAATTGGCGGCGGCCGGGATCGGCGCGGGGATGGTGCGGTTGTCGGTGGGGATCGAACACGCGGAAGACCTGTGGACCGACATCGACCAGGCCCTGCCGGCCTGACCCCGCGGGTGCCCGCGGCGATGACCGGGTGTCCGGTGTGGCGAACTCCTCCGGGAGTCACCGGAGGCCCTGTGTGACGTTCCCGTGGCGGTGTCCCCGCCCGTGGCACCCGCCCGGGAGCGTCACAACCACCCGAGCGCGGCGGAGGTCGAGGAGGAGGTTCGGCTGGGCAAGGGCCGCCCCCGCGACGGTGCGCGGAGGCGGCCCCTGGGGCTAAGCGGGTTGCCAGAAGTTGTGTCCGTAACTCGCGGGAGTTGACCTTCCCTCGAACGTGAAGAGCCCCGTCGGGTTGGATTGAGTTACCACACACAACCGACCCGACGAGGCCTCCTTCAGTATG